>DAITOV010000092.1:0-14724 GCA_036833945.1 Abditibacteriia bacterium | reverse complement strand
CAGCCCAGGTCGCCAAGACCGAGCGCGCCATGCGCCGCCAGCAGTTGGCCAAAATCTGCGACGGTGTGGCCCGCAAGCTGATGCCCGCCGTGACCGACCGTGAAGTGGAAATCCTCATCGATTCGCTCACCCACAAAGGCCGCATTTCGCTGGACAACCTGATGGGCGAAATCGAAAAGCGCGGCGCATTCAGCGAAGCCACCAGCTATCTCATCGACTCTTACTTGTTGGCCGAAGCCAGCGCCCGCACCCACAACGCCGCCCGTTTGCTGGATGTCGCCGCCGAACAGACCGAGCGCGGTTTACTCACCGACAGCGGTCGCTCCACTCTCGAAAAACTCGCCTCCCAGGCCGCCAAGCCTGAAAAACTCAGCGCCGCCTGGCGCGAAGAAGTCGCCCGTTTGGTGACACCGTTCGCCCGCGCCTGGGCACATGCCCAGGAAATCGGCTTCGATTCGCCGCAATTGGCCGATGCCCTGGCCGCCGACCTGGCCTTGCCCGAAGACGTGATCGCGACCCTGCCGGAAATTCTGGCCGCGCCCGATGTGAAAACCGCCGTTGCCGGTGTAGTCGCCGATGAAATCCAGGCCCGCGGCCTCATCGACGATCCGGATTCCGTTATTCATCTGCTCAGCGAACTCTCCAACGACGACTACCCGCAAGATGCCCTCACCGACGTCATCCTGGAAACAGCAGGCCGCCTGCACGATGCCGAAGAGATTTTGCTGGGTTCGGTGCCCACCGACACACCAAGCCTGACTCCGGAAGAAATCCGTGCCGTGGTGGTAGCCCTGGAAACCATCGCACAACAACACCTGGTACCGTTCCAGACCCAGGAAAAACTGTGGGAAGCCGTGCAATTGGCCGATTCCCGCGACCAGCTCAAAAACCACATCGCCCAGGCCATCGCCCAGAATGGCGGCGATGCTACCTCCAAGATTTCCAGCGCCACTCAGGCCTACTCGGCAGCGCGTGATACTTTCTTGCAAACGGCCGCCCAGGAACTCAAGGCTAAGCTCGGCAACCACGACAGCATCGCCAAACGCGCCCAGAGCGGCGAAAACACCGAAGGACTGCGCGCTGCCCTGCAAAGTGAAATCACCAAGAGCGGTATCTACGCAGCGGCGATGAAGGAAGTGAAGAACTTCATCAGCGACCGCAACAAAGCCCACGCCCGCCTGGCCGAAAGCCTGGCCGAGGAAATGGCACAATGGGTGGAGGTGCCGCGCGACGCCCGTAAAGCGTTTGCCGCCATGTTCGATGAAGGCGGCAGCGCCGAAGCAGTGCGCGAACGCATCCTGCTAGTCTCGCGCGACTTACCCGGTGAAAACAGCGAACTACCCGCCATCATCGGCGAAAGCAGCCGCCAGTTGGCGGTGTGGCGCGATGAGAACGCCACCGCCCTGTTGGAAAAAATCCGTGGCAGCGTAGCCCTTTCCGATGAAACAGCCTCGGAAATCCATAATGCCATCACCGCCGGTGAATATACCAGCAACTTCGACAATTACGTTGGCGAACAACTGTTGACTTCTTCCGAAGTGCAGCCGCTAACCGCTGCCATCGACCAGTTCGGCAGCCAGTGGGATGAGTTCAAGGCCAAGCAGAACGCCGAACTGATTAAGCAGATCGAAAGCTTCCTGCCGCTCTCCAACGATGCCCGCGAATCGTTGGGCGAACTGTTAGACAAGCCGCTGCCCCAGTCGCTCGATACTGCCATCTTTGCCGAGTTAGCCGATGACGCCGTCAACCGCCATCTCGAACCGCTGCTCACCACCGAAAACGCCGCTGCATTTACCGAAGAAATCAAACGCCGCATCCCGCTGGCCAAGGAAGTGCAGAACAAGCTGAAGTCGGGCGAGTTCGTCGGTAAATCGCGCGACCAGTTGCAGCGCACCGTCTTCCGCGTGGTGCAGAAATCGTTGCAGGTCATGCCGTTCGACGATTACAAGCGCGTGGTGAAGAACCTGGCCTGGCGCACGGAAAAAGACGAGCGCCGCCGCACTGCCGCCATGACCGACATGGGTACGCTCATCGCCGAACTCCATGCCGGAAATATCGCCTTCGCCGAAGCCGAAAACTTCCTGGAAACACTGCTGACGGCTGACATCATTACCGATGAAGAAGCCGCCGTCATCAAGCAGGCCCAGACCGAAACCCCCGATGAAACCATTGCCGCCATCGTCGACCGCGTGCTGCGCCTGCCCGCCGAGCGCCGCCGCCGTTTGAGCGAAGCCAAGCTGCAGGAAGTGCAGTCGGTGCTCGACCAGTCGGTCAAGGCTCATGCTCTCTTCCAGCGCGAAGTGAACTACGTCATCGATCTCAACCCGGAAACCGGCAAGCGCGAAATCGTCATCGTCGATGAATTCACTGGCCGCAAAATGCCGGGCCGCCGCTTCTCGGAAGGTTTGCACGAAGCGCTCGAAGCCAAGCACGACCTCGAAGTGCAGCTCGAATCGCAGACCGTGGCAACGATTACCATCCAGAACTACTTCCGCCTCTACAACAAGCTGGGCGGTATGACCGGTACCGCCAAGACCGAAGAAGCCGAATTCGCCAAGACCTACGGCGTGGAAGTCGTCACCATCCCCACCAACCGCAAGATCCAGCGTCTCGACTATCCAGATACCGTCTACAAGACCGCCGAAGCCAAGTTCCGCGCCATCACCTTCGAAATTCTCGAACACCATTGCATCGACCAGCCGGTGCTGGCCGGTACGCGTTCGGTGGAAGTCTCCGAGCGCCTCTCCGAACGCCTCAAGGCCCAGACGCTGCAAACTCTGGTGCTGGCACACCTGTGCAAGGCCAAGGTTTGGGACAGCAAGGACATCGCGGCCGGTGACAAAGAGCAGATTCTGCAGATGCTGCGCATGCCGATTCTGCAGTTGCCGTTGCCCCAGGTCAAAAACCTCGCCAAGCAAATCGGCGTCAACCCCGACCCGGTGGCCGCTGAAAATATCGACAAAATTCTGGCTCTCTTCTCCATTGCCAACCCCAAGCGCGAACGCCTGGAGAGCGCTCTCAAAGTGGGCTTGCCGCACAACGTGCTCAACGCCAAGAATCACCGCAATGAAGCCCGTATCGTGGCTGAGGCGGCCCGTCCCGGTGCTGTGACCATCGCCACCAACATGGCCGGTCGTGGTGTCGACATCCTGCTGGGCGGCACGCTGGACGTGGAATCGCGCTGGCGCGTGATGGCGTTGCAGGTGCTCACCCGTCACCTGGAAGAGAAGCCGATTCACGTTCGCTCGCGCAACCAGGACACCACCAACAAACTGGAAGCCCGCCTTGCTGCACACAACCTGCAAGAGCAGGCCTGGCTGCTGCAGATGCGTAACGCTGTGGACGAGCTGGAAAACTCCGGCCAGTTGCAGGGCCAGGCGGTGAAGGAAATCCGCGACGCCATCGGGCAAGACCTCACTACGCCCGACCTGCGCAACAAAATCAAGAGCCGTGCCCGCCGTTTGGGGCTGCTCGAAAAGCTGCCGCTGGATGTCGATGCCGCCACCGACCTCGCCCCGGCCCAGGCCGTGGCTGCTGAAATAGAACGGATTCTGAATGTCAAATTCAGCGCCGAACAAATCCAGCAGGCGTTGCAAACCGGCGTGAGTGCGCAATCCGAAAACAGCGAAGGCGGCGAAGACCTGGTTCTCACCACGCTCGCCCACCCGCTTGCCATCGCCCAACAGGCCACCAACTTCCTGTTGGAAGCGCTCGCCACCCTGCCCGACCTCGACGCCGAGCTGTTGCAAGCCGCAGCCGATTCGAATGCCGAAAAATTTGAAGACGACAACATCATCGCCCTGAGCCAGGCCATTGGCCTCGTTTCACCGGAATGGGTGGACGAACGCCTCAAGGCACTGGGCGTGAGCGATGCAACCGCTGCCCGCACCCAGTTGGAGGGTCTGAGCAGCGATGAAATCGAACTCAGCGAAGCCCACCTGGCGCGCGCCCTGGGTGAAGCCTACCTTGGCCCGCAGTGGATTCGTGAACGCTTGCGCGGTTGGAGCTTAGTCGCAAAAGAACGCGCCTACCAGGCCGATGAGGAAACCGCGAACTGGCTGGGCGATAATGCCGTGGTCCACTACCGTCTCGACCGTAAGGCCGTGGAAAAACTGTGGAACGACTGGCAAAACGATGGCGACAAGCGCCGCGAAATGGTGCTGCTGGAAGCGCCCAACATCGTGCTGCTTTCGGACATGGCCAACCGCATCGGCGGCCAGCCCGACTTCATGGAGCCGCAGTGGCTGCATGAAACCCTGGTCGGCTACGGCGTCATCACCAGCGAAGACGACGTCTTCCAAGCCCAGATGGCAGGTCAGGCTGAAGATGAACAGGGCAATATTCAGGAAGTGCCGCTCGACGTGCTGGTCTATCGCCTGCGCCTACCCAACGTTCTCAACGCGCTGGAACCGACACTGCGCACTGCCGCCCTCAAGCACGGCGACGACATTCAGGCCATCGGCGAGTATTTAGCTAACAACGCCCGCTGGGCCATGCCATTCATCGACGAAGAATGGGTCTTGAAGGCCATCAAGGTTGGCCGCGAAACCCTGGGCTGGGATAAACCGGCAGATAAGGCCAATGCCGCGCCCGAAGTTCCCGGTGTCTTCATCGAAACCGGTGTCGCCGGTCAGTCGGCCGATATCGTGCTCGAAGGCGAAGCCCGCCCCGAAGACATCGCCCACACTTCCGAGCGTGATCTGGTGATGCAGTTGGGTGGTATCCACATCATCGGCTCCGAGCGCCACGAGTCGCGCCGTATCGACAACCAGTTGCGTGGTCGTGCCGGTCGTCAGGGCGACCCGGGTTCGTCGCGTTTCTTCATCTCGCTCGAAGACGAACTGTGGCGTCTGTTCGGCACCCGTGGCCAGGCTCTACTCAACAAGTGGGATGAAGACGAGCCGGTGGAAGCCAAGATCATCTCGGCTTCAGTCGAACGCGCGCAGAAGAAAGTGGAATTGAATCATTTTGAAGGCCGCAAACACGTCTTGCAGTACGACGACGTGATGAACATCCAGCGTGAGAAAATCTACGGCGAACGCCGCCGCGCTCTGGTCGGCCAGAATATGCGCGAAACCGCATTTGGCATGACCCACGAAGCCGCGTTGGCAGTTGCCGAAAAGCACGCTCCCAAGGCCCTGCGCCGCGAAGAGTGGGATACCCACAAGCTGTATGCGGGTCTGGCCCATCTCTTCGGTTCGGCCTTACTGGCCCGCCACCTGCGCGCCGACGACTTGCACGAGGCCCACAATCGCGATGAAATCGACGCCAGAATCGGTGCTGCCGTGGAAGCTGCCTACAGCGAACGCGAAGCCGCCCTGGGTGAAGAGACGATGCGTGGCTTCGAGCGCTGGCAGGTCATGAAATCCATCGACGAATATTGGATGGAGCATCTGGCCGAGATGGACTACCTGCGCGACGCTATCTGGCAGGAAGGCTATGCCCAGAAGGAACCCATCGGCGTCTACCGCCAGGAAGGTTACGAACTCTTCAACAAGATGCTGGGCGAAATCCGCCGCGAAGTGACCGAAAACCTCTTCGGTATGCAACTCGGCGAACCGGTCAGCAATCTGGTGGAAGACGACCTCTCGGGTATCGACATCAGCACGCTGAACGAAGAACGTCTGGTCCCGGCCCTGGCCGGTGACGTGGACGGTCTTGACGACGGCGCTGTGCTCAACAAGAGCGCCGACGGCCAGGCAAACGATCGTGTCGTGGTGCAGCAGTCGAATGCACCGCTCTCCCGCTCGGAACGCCGCAAAGCCGAACGCGATTCCAAAAAGAAGAAGTAAGTTTTTTCCAAACACAAACGACCCGCCAACAGTTACAATGTTGGCGGGTCGTTTTGTTTTGTCATATCACGTTTTATACCGATTCAAATGATTAAAGTCCTCACGCTCCGGCGTTCATAGCACGCAAAGCCTACGGCTACGCAAACTTCGTCGCAAGTTTTCACAATTAACGGCATAAACATGTCAGGCAACTTGATGTTGATGGCAGTCACAAGTCTGGTACTTCGTCATCCTCGCGAAGGCGGAGATTCAGCACACGGCTTCTTGATGAGGACAAAGCCAAATCGTTAATCTTGAGAGAAATACCCATGCATAACGAACCTACTTTCTCACCCACCGAAACCGCGCCCATCCCCGATCCGTTAGCCCCATCGCAAACCGGCACCGGTAATAAACCCAGCCGTGTGCCCATGCTGCTATGGGGCATTTTGTCGCTGGTAATACAGTTGTCCATCGGCTATAAGTTCGGCCTCTTGCCACTGGCTATCGGTTTATTAGCTATCTATACCGTGGTATGCCTGTATGGAAACCATAAACTGGCAACATTAGGGAAATCGCTCGGGTATGTGGTACGCAGCGACGCCGATCTGGCTCGCTGCCGCACCGAAGTGAGCTTCAATATGAAAGCAGCCTATATCCTGATGATAACGGTTTGGCCTCTTCTCATCAGTTCGCTGATTCTCCAGCAATGGCTTGCCCTCATCGCACTTTTGGGAGTTAACTTCATCCTCACGCCTATTGTCACGGCGACTGAAAAGAAGTTCAAGGCCATGCCTGTGGAAAGCGCCGATCCCACGCTGGCAACTCGCTTTCAAACCATGCTCACCCAGTGGCAAGAGCCGCGCTTTCGGTTGGAAGATGTATAGATGTGAAATACGGTGGTAAGCGGTACCTTGTACGGCCTCTGTAGGGGCTCCCCTTGTGGGTGCCCGCGACGTTATAGTTCGATTAATCTGTTGCACTATCTCGAACGCACCGGGCACCCACAAGGGGAGCCCCTACATAAGTTTATCGAAGCTCAAATAGACTCCTATTTCAAAAAGTCCAACAACGCTTTATGAAATGTATTGGTCGCTTCCAAATGTGGGATATGCCCCACATTCTTAATCTCCACTAACTTGCTATTAGGAATATCCCGCGCCGCTTCCTTACCCAAGCGCGGATACTGCCCCAGGGTTTTAAGCACCTCAGGCGTCACAGCTCCGCGTCCCAGCGTGGTGCGGTCTTCCTGCCCGATAACCAGCAATGTCGGCGCTTGAATCAATCCGAATTCGTGACGCACCGGCTGTTGATAGATCATCTGGTAGGTTAAAGCTGCGGCTTTGGCCCAGCGGGGATACTCTCCCCCCAGCGCCACACGAGAGCGCACCTCCACAAACTTCTCATACTCCGGCTTCCACTCCACAAAATAGGTCTTGAGGAAGTTGCGATGGTTCAACGCACGAGTATTTTTCAGTTCGCCCTCATACACCTGCTGCGTGGTTTGTACCGGCACTTTAAAACGATAGTCTTCCAGGCCGATGGGGTTTTCGAGCACCAGTTTCTCAGTGCGGTCGGGGTAATTGCGCGCAAAACGCACCGCCAGCATACCGCCCATGGAATGCCCCACGATAGTGGCTTTTTTCACGTCCAGCGCATCCAGCAAAGCGGCGGTGTTGGCAGCCAAAAGGTCGAAACTATAAGCGATTTCCGGCTTGGATGACTTGCCGAAGCCGATTTGGTCGGGAACGATGACACGGTAACCCTGCGCCGCCAGAGTGCGAATGGTGCGCTCCCAGTAGGAGCCGTAGAAGTTCTTGCCATGCATCAGCACGATCGTGCCGCTACGCGGTGGGGCTTTCACGAAATCGTATTGCACGTCCATATAGGCCATGCGCACCGGCTGACCTTCGTTGGTGAGGGAAAGAAACTGCACCGGGAACGGATAAGCGAAATCTTCCATCGCGCTGCCAAGGGGCAATCTATATTCGCCCGGCTCGGTTTGGGCAATGGTTGCATAAACCGGCTTGGCCGTGGTGTCTGTATTTTGCGCCTGTACTGGGTAAGCCCCTAAAGCTGAAATGAGGGATAAGCCTAATAATATCTTTTTCATGGTCTCCTTTTTCATGTCCAAAGTAACCGCGCAAAAGCGGGGCCACTTTCATACGACCAAAAAAGCCGGGACAAAGTTCCCTTTGTCCCGGCTTTTAAAAGAGTTTTATACCGCCAACTTAAGGTGCGTAAGGGTTCCATGCACTATCAGAAGTGGGCGGTGCCGAGTAACCATAGCTACAGCCTGTGCATTTTTGGGCCTCTCGATAGACCACACTACTCTTGAGCCACTTGGCATGCCCATCGGCAAAAGCGATATTGATGCCGTCAAAATGGCGGCCTTCTTTCCAATCGAGAGGTTGGCTCGTTGCATAATGCCCGGTGGCACCTAAATCGCCGCTACCGGGCAACCAGCCCCAGCCACTCACGGTGTTGATCATGCGCGGCACATCGATACGATAGTAGCCGTAATCCGCAATCATGTATGTTTCTGAGGCCGAATTTACCGCAGCCATCGCAACGGCAGGGCGGGTAGTAGCCAACGTTGGTCCTTCGCGCATAAGCAGCATATTGGCACCATAATTGTAGCTGATTGGAGCTGAGCGCTCGACTCCACCACTATCGGTACGAATCGGGTGAACACTGGCAGAGGGACACAGATATATCTGACCGCTTTTGGTGTAGGGATAGATTACTTGCGGCCAGAACCATAAATCTGCAGTGCCCGACCACGCATAGCCATCGGGCTGATTAGGGCCATTTATAATATATATGGGCGGATATTTCTCATCATAATCCTGCACATACATCATCACACCCATACCCATTTGCTTCAGGTTGCTCAGGCAACTGGTGCGGCGAGCGTTTTCACGTGCCCTGGCAAAGACCGGAAACAGAATCGCAGCCAGTATTGATATAATAGCAATAACAACAAGCAATTCTATCAATGTAAATGCTTTCAATTTTTTATTTAACATCCCGACCTTCCTGAAAAACAATTTTTTCCGGAGATAACACCGGCTCGTGAGTATATGTACCACTTAATTGGAATTTTCTAACACCAATATCCAGTCGTTAGCACCAATATCCAACATCAGTTTGAAGATTTCAGAGAGAAGTATGCTTGTTTCGATATTCTGCCGGTGAGCAGCCGTATTTTTCCTGAAAGAGGTTTCGCAATTGATTGGGCTTAATTCCGACATACCTGCTGATATGCTGCACCATCACCGTGGTTTCCAGCAGGAACTGCACGGCCTTCTTGAGACGCTGCTGCGTGAGATATTCGTGAAAGCTCTGCCCGGTTTGCTCGCGAAAACCCCGTGTGAACTGAGTGGAAGAGAGATATACCTGCCGCGCTACGTGGTCGATAGTCAATCGCTGATCGAGGTGGGAATCGATATAGAGGCAGGCTTGTTCGATGGGTTGATACTGATTGCTTTGCTGGATGTCGGTGCGCGATTGGGTGTAGGCAAAGGAGTTCACAGCACCTTCATCGATATCGCGCTTCAACAGAGAAAGAAACAACGACAGCATCTCAACCGAAACCTTGCTCTTTCCCCGACACTGTAATTCTTCGCAGAAACCATCGAATATTTGTCCCAGGAGAAAATTGGAAGACAGGCACTCGCTGTCGGACAAATGGGTGCGATGCTGCGCGCCGCGCGACTGGCACATATAGCAACCTAACCCCATGACAGGAGCCACCCGGTTGAGCCAGAGCATATCGCAACTGCGCCCCTCGATATCGCCCACCAGATGCGGTTTTTGCCCATTGCATTTAGGAATGCCGACCGGGAAGAAGACGAAATCTCCAGTCCGGCAATGCAGGATATAATCGGCGACCCGCAAATCGGCTTGCCCACTGACAACGCACGCCAACATCGGCAGGTTGTATTCGCTCATGCCGGCTTCGGGCCAAACCGCCAACTCAATACGTCCACCACCGGCAAAGGGCGCACTCCGCGACACCACGCGAGGCCCACGTTGATGATTAGGTGTGATTTCGACATGAGGCGGTAACGGCTGCCGCCTCATGTCGGTCATATCGCACCTGGCAACGATTAATCGCGACTCGCCACTATTAGCCAGCCACGATTGCATTTTCTGCAAAGCACGTGAGAGAGGCTCAAAAGGAATATTGTTATCCATAAAATTAAGCCGCTCTCACTGTGATGCCATTACGAAGGATTGGGCACAAAGTCGCCGCCACGGCAGCGCTTGAGATAGTTGAGCCCATGCACCTGACCGGTCATTTCCAGTTCGCCCTGATATACCGGATCGTGCCAGCCTTCAATATCGATGGCACCGGTGAAGTTGTGCTGGCGCAAAATGGTGATGACGTCGCTCCAGTTGGTATCGCCAAAACCGGGGGTGCGATGCCACACATATTTCTCACCGCCGCGAATACCTTTCTCGCGCACGATGTCCCACGCGATGGTGGCATCCTTGCCATGTAAATGGAAAATCTTGGGCATCCACTTGCGAAGTTGTGGCAGCGGGTCGATTAATGACACCATCTGGTGGCAGGGTTCCCATTCCAGGCCCAGCGCATCGGAAGGAATCTCATTAAAAATCATTTCCCAGGCTGCGGGCGCGTGCGCGATATTGGTGGTGGGCGATTCCCAGGTGCCGCGCATATCGCAGTTTTCCCAGGCAACGCGCACGCCATTGGTTTCGGCAATCTTGGCGAGGCGACCCCACACTTTCTTCATCGCAGGCATCGATTCGGGCACCGGCTGGCCAGA
Organism: Abditibacteriia bacterium; assembly: GCA_036833945.1. GTDB lineage: Bacteria > Armatimonadota > Abditibacteriia > Abditibacteriales > Abditibacteriaceae > DAITOV01. The sequence goes on along the minus strand of DAITOV010000092.1, from coordinate 4,157 downwards.
GATGGCACCGGTGAAACCGGCCACGATATTGGCTCCGAACAGCGGCGCGGCCTTAATGGCTTTTTCCAGCGACTTGGCGGTATCGGCATCCTGCAACGGATTGCCGAAAACGCCGATGGAAGAAATCGTGGCCTGGTCGCCGCAGGCAGCCAGAACTTTTTTGGCCATCTCTTTCAGGTTCAGGTCGCCGACGGTGGAGCCGAGCGTGATCTGGAAACTTTCAAAACCATACGGCAAAATCTGCCGGATATAGTCGGCCGTTTGGTCTGCGCCAAAGCGTCCCTGCACAATGGTTCCGATACGAATATCGAGCTGTGGGTTGTGATTCATAGGCGCGAGTATAAACAACCACGCCACCCGCAGACAGGCCGCTTTATTAATGAATTCAGAGGCACTTCACATATCCTTGCTATAATCTTTGAGCCATGTTGACAATTGAAAAACTTACCAAGCAATACGCCACCCAGCGTATTTACGACAATGCCGAGCTATTTATCGGCCCCTACGACCGCATCGCGCTGGTCGGCCCGAACGGAACAGGCAAGACAACCCTATTCCGCATGATCACCGGAACCGAAATCGCCGATGCCGGGCGCATTCACCTCGACGACCACAAAACCGTGGGCATGCTGTCGCAGGAATCACAGTGCCGCCTGGGCATTACGGTGCGCGAAGAAATGCAATCGGCCTTCCCCGAAGCTGATGAAGCCGAAGCCAAAATCGCCGCCCTGGCCGGGGAACTTGAAAACGCCGAAGGCTTCGACCAGCGCGAAGCTCTGCGCCAGCTCTCTGCCGCTCAAAGCCAACTGGAAATGCAGGAAACCCACACCATGGAAGCCCGCATCGGACGTGTGTTGCACGGCCTGGGCTTTGGCGACGACGCTCTCGACCGCCTCACCGACACCTTCTCGGGTGGCTGGCAGATGCGGATCGCGATGGCAAAGCTCTTGCTGCGCGAACCGGATTTGCTGCTCCTGGACGAACCGACCAACCATCTCGATAGCGCCGCACGCAAGTGGCTGGAGAAGTATCTGGATGAGTATCCTGGTGCTGTGTTCATCATTTCGCACGACCCCAAATTCCTCAACAAAGTTACCGACCGCACCGTGGAACTGGATGAAGCCAAGCTCAACTCCTACTCCGGCAACTTCTCCTACTACACCCGCGTGAAGGAAGAGCAGCGCGCCGCCCAGCAAGCCGCCTACGAACGCCAGGAACGCGAACTGGACCGTCAGCAGGAGTTCATCAACCGCTTCGGGGCCAAGAATACTAAAGCCACCCAGGTAAAGAGCCGCGAAAAGCAGCTCGACAAGATGGAAAAAATCGAAGCGCCCAAAGCCGGGCCGCGCGCCATTTCCTTCCAGTTCCCCGAAGCGATTCGTTCGGCGCAGGAAGTGCTGCGCCTGCGCGATGCGGGTAAAACCTACGGCGATAACGTCGTGTTGCTGGGCGTGAGCATGAAGCTCAACCGGGGCGATCGTGTCGCACTGCTCGGCCCCAACGGTGCCGGTAAAAGCACCCTGCTGCGTCTCTTGGCCGGTGTGGAACAACCCACTGAAGGCATGCGCGAAGAAGGCCGTAACGTCGTGCTCGGCTACTTCGCCCAGCACCAGGCCGAGGCTCTGGAAGCCGGCCGCACCGTGCTTCAGGAAGTGCTGCACGGACTCGAAACCCAATCCGAAACCGTGGCACGCGGGCTGCTTGGCCGTCTTAACATTCGCGGCGAGGAAGTGCATAAGCCGGTAAAAGTCCTCAGCGGCGGCGAACGCAGCCGCGTGGCGCTGGCTAAATTTCTGCTCCGCCCGGCCAACGTGCTGCTCCTAGACGAGCCGACCAACCACCTCGACCCCGCCAGCCGCGAAGTGCTGCAGCAAGCCCTGGCCAACTTTGAAGGCACCATCGTCATCGTCTCGCACGACCTGCCCTTCATCAGCGCCGTAGCAACCGATGCTTATCGTTTGGAAGATGGTTTGCTGATCGAAGAACGCGAATCGCTGGCTCCGCCGAAGAAGGGCAAAGGCGGCGGGAAGAAGAAGTAAACGGTAGGTAGTAGATAGGAGACAGGAGGCAACCGAACATCGGTTGCCTCCTGTTTGTTTTTACGTAGGCTAAAGACCTTTATTTGCGAACCCCGAGCGTGAGCGACGGGCTGGCATTGAGGCTCGTGAAACTATGATGCCAACCGTTAGAGTTCGCGAATTAGGGTCTGGACAGTAAAGTTATTTCTTATGTGTTGTATTGGGAATAACTATCGAGATTTGAGGCGTTTCGTGAGGAGTTTGATATATCTGTAACTCTGCGACTCCCTCCCCTCGCCCCTCCCTGGGGGAGGGGAATTTTGCCTGTGTGAGCGATGAGGCCTTATCCCGTATGGTGAAATCACACTAAGACGAATTACAGAGATGACAAGGTAAGCCCTATGCGCCTCTCTCTATTCTGTAAACCAATCTCCTTCAAAATGCAAGGGCGGCAGCTATATATCACCGGTCACCTCCCGTCTACTGTCTACTACCTACCACCTCCCCAACTTGCTCCCTTATCTCGATTTACTTATACCTGTAGAAATCCCCACAGCCCCGAATTTATTGCGAGATAAAACTATGTCTAACGATATCAATCCAACCAACAACGGCGAAAGCAAGTGCCCTTTTAGCACCGCAGCCAAGAGCAGCTTTAGCGGCACCAATAACAAGCATTGGTGGAAGAATCAGCCCAACGTCGACTTACTCAACCAACACTCGGATCGTTCTACCCCTCTGGGAGAGAACTTCGATTACGCCGAAGAATTCAAAAAACTCGATTACTTCGCACTCAAGAAAGACCTGCTGGCACTGATGACCGATTCGCAGGACTGGTGGCCCGCCGATTTCGGCCACTATGGCCCCCAATTCGTCCGTATGGCCTGGCACTCGGCCGGAACCTACCGCATCTACGACGGTCGTGGTGGCGCAGGGCGCGGGCAACAGCGCTTCGCCCCGCTCAATAGCTGGCCCGACAACGTCAACATCGATAAATCGCGCCGCCTGCTCTGGCCCATCAAGCAGAAATACGGCCAGAAAATCTCCTGGGCCGACCTCATCATTTTGGCCGGGAACGTCGCCCTGGAATCCATGGGCTTTCGCACCTTCGGCTTCGCCGGTGGACGCGCCGACGTTTGGGAGCCGGATAACGATGTCAACTGGGGCAGCGAAACCACCTGGTTGGCTGATGACCAGCGTTTTAGCGACGACCGCGAACTCAACGACCCCCTGGCCGCCACTCACATGGGCCTGATCTACGTCAACCCCGAAGGCCCCAACGGCAATGGCGACCCACTGGCAGCCGCCAAGGATATCCGCATCACCTTCAGCCGCATGGCGATGGACGACGAAGAAACCGTCGCCCTGATCGCAGGTGGCCACACCTTCGGCAAAACCCACGGCGCAGGCCCGGAATCACACAAAGGCCCCGAACCCGAAGGTGGCCCGATTGAAGCGCAAGGCATCGGCTGGATCAGCACCTTCGGCACCGGCTACGGTGGCGACTCCATCGGTAGCGGCCTGGAAGTCACCTGGACCCAGACCCCGGCCCAGTGGAGCAACTTCTTCTTCGAGAACCTATTCAAATATGAATGGGTGCAGACGAAGAGTCCGGCCGGTGCCATTCAGTGGGAGGCCAAGGACGGCCCGGACATCATCCCCAACGCACACGACCCCGAAAGGAAGCACAAGCCGACTATGCTGACCACCGACCTGACGCTGCGCTTCGACCCGGAATACGAGAAAATTTCGCGCCGTTTCCTGGATAACCCGCAAGCCTTTGCCGAGGCCTTCGCGCGCGCCTGGTTCAAACTGACCCACCGCGACATGGGTCCGCGTTCGCGCTATCTCGGCCCCGAAGTGCCCAGGGAAGAACTCATCTGGCAAGACCCGATGCCTGCAGCCACCCTGCCCGCCCCCAGCGCAGCCGAACTCGCCGAGTTGAAGGCGCAGATCGCCGATTCGGGCCTCACGGTCTCCGAACTCGTCACCACCGCCTGGGCTTCGGCTTCCACTTTCCGTTATGGCGACAAGCGCGGCGGTGCCAACGGCGCGCGCATCCGCCTGGCTCCGCAGAAAGACTGGGAAGCCAATAACCCGCTGGAACTGGGCAAGGTGCTCACCAAACTGGAAGAAATT
>DAITOV010000091.1:0-14809 GCA_036833945.1 Abditibacteriia bacterium | reverse complement strand
GCTTGCCGCCGTAGTCGTTCCAATCGTGCAGCATAAGCCGCGCGCCTTCTTCATCGAGAAAACCACAATCCAGCAAGGCCGCGCGCAGTTTTTCCGGCTGCGCCTGCGACATCATGGCGTGCGCCACATCAGCGAAATCGTGCCTGGACAAATCACCATCCTGCGCGAAGTCCATGCTCCAATACCACAACAAATGCAGTTGCCCGATGGTTTCAGGCAGCGTCTGCCCCAACTGCCGCGTCAATCGCAGCGTTTTCGGATGACGGCTGAGTTCTTGATGACTGGGGATCCAGGACATTACTTATTCTCCTTGGGAATTGGTTTGGTTGGGAAAACGGCAAGTGTGAACGATGAATGATGAATTTCGGCAACCGGACGTTGATGCAAAACGTTAGCTGAGAAGCCCGTCATCCTCGCGAACGCGGGGATCCAGTACACAGCTTTTTGGATAGGAAAAAACCGAACCGCTTATTCGAAAAACCGAATTCATCATTCATAATTCATCACTCATCGTTAGCCGTTCTCCCCGGCCTCTCACCTTCGCTAAACTTAACTTCTCTATGCATACCTTCCACGCTACTACTATTTGCGCTGTGCGCCGCAACGGTTGCACGGCTATTGCCGGAGACGGTCAGGTAACCGTCGAACATCACGTTGTGAAAAACACCGCACGCAAAGTGCGCCGCATGAACGGCGACAAGGTGATTGCCGGTTTTGCCGGCAGCGCCGCCGATGCGATTACATTGTTTGAAAAATTCGAGAGCAAGCTCGACCAGCACCGGGGCAACCTGCGCCGCGCCGCTATCGAGTTGGCTAAAGACTGGCGCACCGACCGCATTTTGCGCCGTTTGGAAGCGCTGATGATCGTGGCCAACGAAGAAGAAATGTTCCTGCTTTCGGGCAACGGCGACGTGCTCGAACCCGATGAAGGCGTGGCCGCCATCGGCAGCGGCGGAACTTATGCGCAGTCGGCGGCAACGGCTTTGCTACGCCACACCGAAATGGATGCCGAGGAAATGGCTGTCAGCGCGTTGAAAATTGCCGCATCGATTTGTATTTATACCAACGACAACATCAGCGTCGAAGTCGTCCCGGACAAGACTAACTAAAGAAGGACTGTGCCATGTTTAAACTGCATAACGGCGACCCTGCTCCCGAGATCCATCTCAAAACCGTCAAAGACGAGGAATGGCGCCTCTCCGACCGGCGCGGCAAGATGGTGGTTCTCTTCTTCGTGCGCGGCGAGTTCTGCCCCACCCCGCGCGGCGAAATCGCCTACTGGGACAACTTCGCCCACATCTTTGCCAAGATGAACTGCGAAATCGTGTTCCTGGCCAACGGCGGGCGCGAGGAATATCGCAAATACGCCGAATTCATGCGGCTGCGTTCTTCCATCCTCATCGATGAAGACGGCTCCATCGGCGAAACCTACGGCGTTTACGGCGTCAATACCCCGGTGCGCGGCGACCTGAAAACCTATCTCGCACCGTCGATTTACCTCATCGACGCCGACGGCGAAATCTCCTGTTTCTGGCTGCTCAGCGGCCCCCGTGGCGGCCCGTCTCCCGAGTGTTTGCTGGGAATTCTGGGCTACGCACAGCACAATGGCTGGAAATATTAAAAGAAGGTGGGGATAGGGTTAATTATACCACAAATGGGGTCTTTGGTCTTGGATCTTTGGTCTTTGGGACAGGTGCACGCCGGGTGTTTCTCTTCTCGTAGGGGCGGCATGGCAATGCGCCCGGGCCTCTTTGCGAGATTCATTGTTAAGGTTCGGCCATTCGCCATGCCCCTGCCAATTCCGGTTCTGTGCGATGATGGGCATAAGCGCCATGTCCTGGGCGCAGCATGCTGCGCCCCTACGAGGATAATGTCCTGGTCGTATTGTTGAACGGTTATATTACGCTCTGGGCGCATTGCCATGCGCCCCTACCGCCCGGTTACCGACTTCTGACTTACAAAAAAACGAGCGCCCCCAAAGGAGACGCTCGTCATAGTTCGTTCGTGCAGCAGACGCTTAACGATACTGGCTGAAGATCTTGCCCAGGTCTTGAGCGCGGCCTTCGGGGTTGCTGTTGTGCAGCACTGAGCCCATACGTTCGTCCAGAGTCGGGCGCTGGGTCTGGTAGAAGATACCCAGGTGCTCGGTCTTGGTGTCGTAGGCCAGGTTGATGGCGGCGTTGAAGTCGCTGGTATCGTGGTTGCCTTCCAGCGGCACGATAGCGGCATCCAATTCGTCGTAGGTGCGGTTGAACATCACGCAAGGCGAAAGCACCTGAATGAACGAGAAGCCGTTGTGGCTGATGGCGGCTTTGTAGAGTTCGGCCAACTGCTTGGGCTTGGCCGAATAACCGCGCGCCACGAATGTCGCACCGTAGGTCAGCAGCATCGCCATCGGGTTGATGGGGTTTTCATACTGGCCATAGGGCGAGGTGGTGGTCAGCTTGAAGCCGTGGCCGGTGCCGTCTTCGCTACCGGTGGTGGGCGAAGTCTGGCCCTTGGTCAGGCCGTAGATGAAGTTGTCCATCACGATGTAGGTGATGTTGACGTTACGGCGCGCGGCGTGCGGAATGTGGCCGCCACCGATCGCAAACGCATCGCCATCGCCGCCCATCGCCAAAACGGTGAGGTCGGGGTTCGACATCTTGATACCGGTTGCAACCGGCAAAGTGCGGCCGTGGACGGTATGGAAACCATACGACTTGATGAAAACCGGCAAACGCGAAGAGCAGCCGATACCCGAAACGATCGCTGTCTTGGTCGGGTCCATGTCGAGGGCGGCAAAAGCCTGATACAAACCGGCCAAAACCGCGAAGTCGCCACAACCAGGGCACCAGATCGGCTTAGCTTCGGTCTTATAATCTTTAGGAAGAAAGGGCATAGAAACTCCAAATTATGAATGATGAATTATGAACGATGAATTATTTCTTGCTGTTATGCTTTGCCGTTTTGGAAGAGGCAACCAGGATGCGAATGAGTTCGTCGGCTTCGGTCAGATATTTTTGTGCGAAATCTTCGCGAATCAACTTCGTCTCTGTAAGTAACTCAATCCAATAGATTGTCTCTTCTAATTCCTGCAAAGCAGTTTCTATTTTGCTGACAAACTCAGCGGATGAACGTGAACGAAAAGCTTCACGATAATGAGCGCCAACCGCCGTTCCACTTCTGAGAACTTGCTTGCCCAAAACCTGTGCTTCAGTCGTTTTAGGTAAGCCCGAATATAGCCTAATGATTTGCACTGCAAATCGCTTAGTTCTCAGTCGCAGATCGAGCGAATCGGCGTTCATCATTCATTATTCATCATTCATCGTTAGATACGTGAAACCGCGACCGCTCCGGCCATGTCCTCGTTCTGTCCCTGGTGGCCCGGGGTGGGAATCGGAACTTGGCGCTGATGTTGGACGCGGGCGACTTGCGAGAGAACCGGGTCGCTCTTGTCTGGCTCCCAGCCGTGCAAGACCATGATTTCCTTGAGGATTTCATGCGGGGTGAACGGTTGGCCGGTGCATTTGGTGTAGCTATCGACGGGGACGTTGAGCGCGGCGCGCAGGCGCTGGGCCAACTGGCCGGTGTAGTTGAGCTCGGCCACGATAACGCGGTCTTTGCCTTCCATGAACTTGTAGATCACGTCGGCGGGCAGCGGGTTGAGCAGCAACAGGTGAAGCTGAGCGACCGGCAGGCCGTAGTTGGCGGCGATTTCAATGGCTTCCTGCACCGCGCCTTCGGTCGAACCCCAGGTGATGAGGCCGATCTTGGCTTCGGGGTCGCCATGCTCGCGGGTGAAGGTGCCACGCTCGGCGGCATATTTCACGGCGAGATCCAGCTTTTTGTGGCGCTTGTCGCTCATCTTGCGGTGAGCGGCCGGTGAGATGTCGGGGTTGCCGATTTCGTTGTGTTCCAGACCGGTGGCGATGTAGTAGGTTGCATCGTCATATGGCTTGGCCATCGGGGAAACGCCATTTTCGGTGAGTTCGAAACGCTTGTAGTTTTCGAGCTGCTCGGCTGTCGGGCGCAGACGGTCGATGACCGGAATATCGGCCAGGTTCGGCTCGTCCATGGTGCGTCCGGCCTGCGCCAGGTAGAAGTCGGTGAGATACATCACCGGCGTCTGGCACATTTCCGCCAGGTTGAAGGCTTCCACGGTCAGGCTGTAGCAGTCTTTCACGGTCGCCGGGGCCACCACGATGCGGGGGCTGTCGCCGTGGCCGCCGTAGATGGAGATGTTCAGGTCGCTCTGTTCCTGCTTGGTGGGCAAGCCGGTGGAAGGGCCGCCGCGCTGCGCATCGAAAATCACGCAGGGCAACTCGGCCATAGTGGCCAGGCCAATTTCTTCGCTCATCAGGGCGATACCGGGGCCTGAGGTGCTGGTGGCGGTTTTGTAACCGGCGTAGCTGGCACCCAGAACCATACCCAGGGCGGCGATTTCATCTTCCGCCTGAATCACCTTACCACCGAAACGGGGCAAGAGGAGAGCGAGCTTTTCAAGAATCGTCGAAGCCGGGGTGATGGGGTAACCGGCGAAGAACTTCAGGCCCGAAGCAATCGCGGCCAGCGCGATGGCATCGTTACCCGTCATCAGCAGCTTGTTGTGCGGCGGGCGCTGTTCGATGTGGAAGGGCACTTCCTTGTCCCAGCCGCGCTCTTCGACATAGGAGCGGCCCAAACGCAAACCGTTGAGGTTGTTGTTCACCACTTTTTCGCCCTTGCGGTCGAATTTCTTGTGGATGAGCTCTTCAAACGGCTCGGCAGGCATACCCAGCAAAGCCGAGATGGTGCCCATGACGACGGTGTTCTTGGCGAGTGCGCCACCGGCTTCTTTCTTGGCGATTTCCGAGAAGGGAACCTCGTATTTGCTGGCGTCGATGTTGGTGTCGTCGACGTCACAATCGGGGTCGTAAACCAGGATGCCGTTAGGCTTCAAATCGGCTTTGTGCATCTGGTAAACCTCGTTGTTGAAACACACGAGGACATCGACATAGGAACCTTGCGACTGGGGTTTACCCTCGGCCACGCGCACCTGAATCATGGCGGGACCGCCTTTGATTTCGGCAGGCAGGGAGGTGACTTTGAGAATATCAAGGCCCCAGCGGCTGGCAACGATGGAGAAAAATTCTCCGGTGGTGATAACGCCTTCGCCACCGTCGCCGGCAAATCGCACGATGACATCGTTAACGATCTCCTGACCGGCAGGGCGTGGGGCGTGGGTGCTCGCGGCGTTTACGCTCGCGTCGTCGGCTTGCATGAAGTTGTAGTCTCCATTGGGAAAAAGGGTATTGATGGGTATTTCCCAAAATTCAGAATGCGAAGTCTAACAGTGCGTTTTTCCAACGTCAAAGGAATGACATATCACATTTTTGTTAGGTTTTAGGGTGTTTTAGTTATACCTGTTAGTTATGTTTCCAACATGTTTCATGCCTTAATCTTATTTCAGGGTTTTGGTGGCAAGTTTTAGAGGTCGGGCGAGGCTGCCGGGAGGTAGAGAGCCAAAAGAACCAGAAAAATAAAGAGGACAACGGCTATCACGTAATATACCGTGCGTATTTTCTGTGGCGGCGCTGGCTGGATGGGCTTTTCCAGTTGAACATTACACGCCTGGCATCGCAACGCCTTTGTAAGATTCACCGAGCCGCAGCGATGACAGTAACGCGATTTATCCGGGGTGGGTAGCCAGTCCGATGGCGGCACCGGGGGAGAAAAGAGTGGCGGGCTTTCCACCGGAGGCGGTACAGGTGGTGCCTCGTCTTGAGTTTCCACCGGTTGAATCTCTGGAACAATAGGGGCGGCCTCAGCCACTATTGTTACAGTCTCCGGCTCAGGCAACGGTTCTGTTGCTTCGGCTTCTTGCGTAGGCACTTTGCCAGCGAGAAGCTCCGTCACTCTATAAGCCGTGTTATTCTCCTCGAACACCGCGAGCACGCTGGCGCTACCGGGTTGAGTCAAACCGGCTAAAGCATGGCCTTCTTCCAAAAATTGTGCAAGAGCCGCAGAAGAGTCGAAGTCGCGCAGGACATACGAAGACCCCATGCGCGTATAACCGGATGGAAAGAATTCCTTGATGGCAACCGGGCGGCCCTGGCTAATATCGGTGCCCTTGTACGTGATGCAAACACCATCCTGCCCCAGCACTGTGCCGGTTGAGTAGGCACCGCCGTGCAGAAGGGTATCGAGCGGCAAACCTGGGTCGGGAGTGGGTTGTGAAGTCACGGACGATATTTTACTTTGAGAAGCTGAAAGGAGATAGCCGCGAAAAGGCGCAAAAAACACAAAAGGGGAGTTTGGGAGGGGGAAGACTTCGCCCTTCTGGAGAAAGTGCGATAAAGCGTAAAAGACTTTTCCCTTACCCCCGGCCCCTCTCCCAAAACAGGAGAGGGGAGCACGAGCCGCTACTCTTCACACTGTGTATTACGTCAAAGTTCGCGCAGCATGCCCCCTCGCCCCTGCGGGGTGAGGGGAGAAACGCTGAAATTCTGCATCCCTTAACTCAAAGACAGGAAAGTTTTAGTTCCCCTGCTCTCTTTTTGTGTCTTTTGCGCCTTTTCGCGGCTATCTCCAAATCAAGACCGAATCCCGCCAAAACGGCGTCGATATTCCTTGGCCGTCAACCCATAATGCACCTTAAAACGCTCGGCGAAATAGCTGGGATCGCTCCAGCCGACCTGTTCGCCGATCTCAGCAATATTACACGTACCGGTCAGCAAAAGGTGGGCAGCGGTTTCGGCCCGCACCCGCGCCAGATACTGCAAAGGGGCCAGCCCAATGTGCCGTTTGAAAAGGCGCACCAGATAGCTGGGATTAATGTGAATCTGCGTCGCCAATTCTTGCAGCGACCACGGGTGAGCCATATTGCTTTCCAGCAGCCGGATGCCTTCATCGACTGCGGGGTGGGGAGGATGGTTGCTAGGCCCCGGCGTGCTGGCCTGCAATTCCAGGCCGGTACACAAGCTATTTAATAAAAGGAGGAGATGCGACATCCAGCGGATGCGCTCGGAAGGATCGGAACTATTAGTAAGTGCCCAGCAAGCATTGATTTGCTGGCGGCAAAAAGCCCACTGCGAAGGCGGCAACTTCAGCGCCAGAATGCCGCCGCGCTGTTTGTTGAGCGGCCCCGCCCACAAGAGATAGTTAAGTAGCGGATTCTGGATGACGAAGCCAAGCTCTTTTTCAAAAAACTCGGTGCCGAAGAAGCAGTTGAAGAGTTGCAGGCTCTGGCAATCGAAATAATTGTGAAACGCCCCCGGACGCACTACGAAAAAGTCGCCGATGGCGAGTTTCTGGATACCCAGCGCCGATTCATGCGTTCCCTTGCCGTTCAAGACAATGGCGATTTCCACAAAATCGTGCCCGTGCATCTTGATGGAGCCATTGTGGTTCTGGAACTGCGACCCTATCGGCCAGGTAGGGGAACCAATATGTCCGCGACGGGGTAACACTTTCGCCATAATACACTGAATTATGCGCTTGGAGGCTTTAGAAAGTCAATATTGTCGTATAAATAGCGCGTTCTTCCGGTTTATAGCACACTTTTTTGGGGAAAAATAGAAGAGATGTTTCCAGCTTGTAAAATATCGTTGTCGATAAGGAGAACGTTCCGATGCCGCACTCTACCTTCAGATCCTCTGCGCATAACCGGCTCAAGTCAACAGGATTTACCCTAATAGAGCTTTTGGTCGTCATAGCGATCATAGCAATACTCGCCGCAATTCTCTTTCCGGTGTTTGCCCGTGCTCGTGAAAACGCCCGGCGCGCCAGTTGCCAGAGTAACCTCAAGCAGATTGCCCTGGGTTTCAAGCAATATACACAAGATTACGATGAAAAATATCCCAATGCGGTCTTCCCCAGCGGTGGGGCCACTTATGGCTGGACGGGCAGCATCCAGTCTTATCTCAAGAGCAAGCAAATTTACCAGTGCCCCAGTGAACCCAACCCCACTTCGACCAACTCCACCGATTTCGGCCTGCCCGGTGTGACCGACTACTGGTACAACTTCGTGCTGGGCCCGGCAGGCGGTGGCATCAACGAAGCCGCAGCTTTGAACGTATCCCTCACCATTCTGGCGGGCGATGGCGGCGGTAGCAAATCGGGCCGCTACGCCACCGATGGCTGCACGGTGAGCGATACCAGTTGGGCCTACACCACGGCTTTGCCCTGCAACGGCAACACAGCCGGGTTGGCGACCATTCCCGATAGCGCCGCCCAGCGCCACCTCGATGGCTTGAACCTGGCGTTTATGGATGGCCATGTCAAATGGTATAAAGGTGCCACCGCCAGCCGCAGTCCGGTGGTTTACAATGCCATTACCGGCTTCACCAGCACCACGCCTTCTTCGGGCCAAAACCCTACTTTTAATATTTCAACTCCCTGATATGATACCGACATCATCTGCCTGGAAAAAATTGATACGAAGCCTGCCGCTTGTCGTGATGCTGGTGGGCAGTCTGGACGCAGCGAGAGCCGATTCGGTGAAGAATGCCGGTTTTGAAGCGGGGTTGGGCGACTGGAAAATCCCCACTGCCTTTGCCAATCGGGCCGTTATCGAAACCGGCAAGGCGCATACGGGTGGCAGTTCGCTCAAAATTACCGGCGGCACCGGTTCGCCATACATCGTGCAAAGCGTGGCCAACATTCAGCCCGGCGGTTATTACAGGCTCACGGCATGGGCCTGCGTCTTGCCGGACGGGGCGGTGGCGGCGGTTGAAGGCGCGGTAAAGATTGAAAATTATAATGCCGCCGGCAAAAATACCAGCGGCCACTACGGGAGAATCGGGCTGTCGCCCGATGGGCAATGGCGCAAGATCGCCGTGGAAGTCCAGGCGAATGCCGATACGGTGCGCAGCGACGTATTATTGCGGGTTTTTGGCAACGCGGTTGTGCTTTTCGATGATGTCGAACTGGAACTGGTAGGCGAGCCGCCCGACATTTCGGTGGTGAACACGCAGCCGATTGCTATCGATGCCAGCACTCCCCGGCAATTGGAACATCATCTGGTTTTCCGGCAAGCCTGGGCCGGGCGAACCCTTCCTGAAATTACCGCGACGGTGCGCTCCTTGCGTGGTGGATATTCCCATGCTCTTCCCACGAACGTTACCAGGGGCGAAAACGCCAACCAATTTACGGTGAAATACAACGTCCCGGCGCTGGCCGATGACGATTATGCCGTCGATTTCAGTTATGAACTGAACGCAAAGCCACTGCGCACCGTGCCGGAGAAACCGGTGTATCTCTTCACCGCCGCCCGGCAGCGTAAACCGGCCTACCTCACCGATAACGGAACCATCCTGCACAACGGCCAGCCGTTTTTCCCCATTGGGATGTATCATCCGGGCTATCAGGACGAAAACTACAAGTTGCTGGCAGAAAATGGCTTCAATGCCATCCAGGGCAACCCTACTACCAATATCGAGGCTTTCGAAGCCTCGCTCAATCTGGCGCATAAATATAACCTGGCGGTGGATGTGCCCTTGTACAATGCCGGGAAAGTCGCGGGCAACCTGGAGAACTCGCTGGAGAAAATCCGCCGTTTTGCCAATCATCCGGCGGTGTTTACCTGGAAAATCATCGACGAGCCCGATTTACGCCCGGAAATCGTCCACGAGGTGCCTACCGTCTATCGTGCGTTGAAGCAGGCCGACCCCAATCGCCCCATCGAATTGACGATGGCGCTAGACGACGGCATCGCATTTTGGAGTAACTTTAGCGACATCGTACAAATCGACCGCTATCCCGTTCCGGGCCGCCCGCTGACCCAGGTTTCGGATTTCACCCGCCATTCGCTCGCGCAGATGCAGCCGTGGCAAAACCTGACTTATGTGGTGCAGTGCGGTTGGGTTCCCGATCTTTCCAATCAGCCGACCGTCGCCCAGGCGCGCTCGATGGTGTATCTGGCGCTCATCAGCGGAGCCAAGGGCATTTTCTGGTATTCCATGTTCGATCCCGGTTGGGACCTCAGCAAAACGCCGTTGTGGCCGCACATGAAAAGCATCAACGGAGAGATTAAAGCCCTTTCCGAGCCGCTCATGCTGGGTGAAGACGTGGCCGGGGTGAGCAGCAATCTTGGCACCGTGCATTTTCTGGCGAAGAAGTATCAGGGCAAACTCTATCTCCTGGTGACCAACCCGGAAAACAGCGCGGCCCGGGCAACTTTGAGCCTGCCACAAAACCTGACCTTGAAAAACGGCCGGAGCTTGGACGGGAAAGAGGTGACAGTCAGCGACGGCAAGAAGATTCCGCTGGAATTAAGTGCGATTGATTCACGCACGCTGGTTTTCGATATTGACGGGGAATAGGCGCACTTTCTTTATGACCGTTATGTAAGACGCTAATGAGAAGAATACCCGCCCGTATAAGGATGGGTATTCTTCTGGCAAAAAGTCAATATTGTCATAGTAATAGCGCATTTTCAGTGTTTATTCACCTGACTTTTGGGGAAAAATAAACTATACGGAAGCTGTCTTTAAAAATGAGGAGATGGTAAGTATGTTGAACTATACATCGTTTCGAGGCCGGTCGAATAACCGGGAAACATCTCAAGCATTTACTCTTATTGAGCTATTGGTCGTCATAGCAATTATAGCGATTCTTGCTGCTATTTTATTCCCGGTGTTTGCCCGTGCCCGTGAAAATGCCCGCCGCGCCAGTTGCCAGAGCAATCAGAAGCAAATGGCGTTGGGCATTATGCAGTATACGCAGGATTATGATGAGCGCATGCCTTATCATTGGCTGCCGGGAAGTACGAGGGTCGAAGATCAGTGGATTATGACTTTGCAGCCATACATGAAAAGCACCCAGGTCTTTTTCTGTCCCAGCGCCAGCGGAAAGAACTCGGGCGCGGCTATCACAACTTCCAATATTGCCTACGGCTATAATCACGCCACACTCACCGGTAGGGCGCTGGCAGCTATTAACGTCCCTTCCGAAACCCTGATGCTGGCCGATACTGGTAAAAACCTAACGGCTTACGTCATTGATCGTACCGTTGCCGACCGCCTGCCCAACGACATCCACCTCGAAGGCTGCAACTTCGCTTTTGTGGATGGCCATGTCAAATGGATGAAATCCAAACCCGTTGTCGACTTGATACCGACGAATTTGTGGGATTTGAACTGAAACGGCTAACGATGAATGATGAATACTGAATGATGAAGTAGGCAACCGGGCATCAACGCCACCTGTAGGGGCGCATGGCAATGCGCCCGCAACTTATTGCTTGCTACACCATTCTACTTCGCCGCGCACCTAATACGCCCGTCATCCTCGCGAACGCGGGGATCCAGTACACGGCTTCTTGATTAGGACAAAACCAAATTGCTTATCCGCTCCTAATCCAAGACCAAATCTTTATGAAAACTTTTTTAATACTTTTATCAGCCGCCCTCCTCGGAACGGCTGCTCTTCCCATATCCGCCCAAACCACCCCTCTCGTCGTGCGCGACTCCATCACCGAGCGCGAAAATTTCAAAAAGCGCGATACCCACCAAACCGCACGCGGCTTCGTCCTGCTCGAAGCCAACCAGCCCAAAGCCGTTGTGGTACTGCCCGCAACGCCGTTCCCTTCCCAGGAATACGCCGCGCAAGAGCTGGTGGAGCACGTCTTCAAAGCCACCGGCGTCCGTCTCGCCATCGTGCGCGAGAACGCCATTCCTGCCAGCCAGAGCGCCGCTTCGCGTATCTATGTCGGCGGCGTGAAAGCGCTGCGTGAAATTGGCGTGCAAGGCAAAGCCGGATTGGGCGATGTGACAATGCTTCCTGCCGCCCAAGCCACGGTTGCCAAACCCGATACCGTGCGCCAGGCGAGCGAAGTCTCGGCCACGCTCTGGCAGGCGGCCAACATGGCAGGGGCCGATGGACAGCGCGATGGTTTTATTGATGTCGTGCTCGACCTCGGTGAAAAACGCACCCTCAATGCCATCGCCATTCAAAACCGGCAAGATACCGCCACCAACTACAATATCGGCCGTGTGCAGCTTGCGGTGGGCGCAGCCGACGACGGCCACAGCTTCGAGCAAAGCCTGGTGGCGGGCACGCCCATGCCCGCCGTCAACGAAGCCGGGGCGCAACGTCTGCTGACCCTCGCCGCTCCGGTCAGCACACGCTACGTGCGCCTGCGCCTCGAAAGCAACCTCGCAGCCACGCTGGATAACCGGCAATCGACCCACAACGTGGTGTGGAGCGGCTTTGGCTATGTCGCAACCGAAACCGCCCGGAGCGCGAACGCCGGGCTTTTCGACCTGGAAACCCTGCCGCCCAACGGTTTTATCGTGCGCTCGCAGGGTAACGCCCTCTACCTCGCCGGGCGCGATGAGAACGGCCCCGCGCTGCAAACCGTGTATAACTCGGGTTCGCTGTTTGCCGTCTACGAATGGCTCGAACGCCAGTTGGGCGTGCGCTGGATTTGGCCCGGCGAACTGGGCACCCACATTCCAAAAACGCAAACCCTGACTTCGGGCCAGTGGGACGTGCAGGCCCAGCCGCCCTTGTTGCATGCGCGCATGCGCCAGACCCTGGGCCGCCGTGCCTGGATACCGGCAGCGGGCGGTTTCACGGAAGAGCAGCGCGATAAAGTGATCCACGATGAAGCGGTATGGTATCGCCGCCAGCGCTATGCCAGCGGCGTGAGTTTGGAATATGGTCATGGCTACGAGGACATGTGGGGCCGTTTTTCGACCACGCACCCCGAGTATTTCAACCTCTTGCCCGACGGCACGCGCCGCAGCGACCCCTTCTATCATGGCGCGGCCGATCGCTTGATTTCGATGTCGGTCGCCACGCCCGGTTTTCAAAGCCAGGTGATTGAAGACTGGAAGGCCCGGCGCAATGCTAACAAACCGTGGATCAACGGCTGGGAAAACGATACCGCCGGCAAGTGCCTGTGCGCGCAGTGCCTGGCCTGGGATGTGCAAGACCCGGCGCTGGGCGGGGCCTGGGACAATCGCCTCGAAAACGCCCGCCGCGCTTTTGAAAACAAAGAGCCGGTGTGGGAGCGACACCTGGGTTCGGTCAGCGACCGCTATGCGCGCTACTATTTGGCCCTGCAGGAAAAAGGCCGCGCCACCGACCCCGGCGCGACCGTCATTGGTGGGGCCTATGCCAACTATGCCAAACCGCCGCTGCAAACCAAGCTCAACCGCAACATCGTGGTGGGCGTGGTGCCCGAATACGGCTGGCCGATGGACGATAAAACCCATGCCGGTTTTTCCCACCAGTGGCTGGGCTGGCGTAAAGCGGGGGTATCGCTCTATTTGCGCCCTAACTATACGTTGTGGGGCCACGAGCAGCCGCTCTTCACGGCGCGCGACTATGCCCGCGACTTCCAGTTAGCCTATAAAAACGGCATGATTGCCACCGATTACGACTCGCTCACTTCGATGTGGTCGACGCAAGGCCCCAGCCTCTACGTGCTCTCGCGCCTGCACTGGCGTCCCGATTGGCCGGTGGAAAACATCCTCGACGAATATTACAGTCTCTTTGGCCCGGCCAAGGCCGACGTGCGCCGCTACTTCGAGTTCTGGGAGAAACAAACCCAGAGCGCGGCCCGCACCGCACAGGTTGATTCGACACAAGAAGGCGGGGCGCAGCTCTTTGGCAACTGGGCGGAATTCCACCGCTCCATCAGCCAGATGTTCAAACCGCAAGATTATCAGGCCGCCGCTGTCTTCCTCGAAGCCGCCCACAAAGCCGCCGGTAGCGATGCCCAAGCCCGCCAACGGGTAGAATTCCTGCAAAGCGGCCTCGAAGATGCGCGGCTGGTGCTGGGCGCTGTGCTGGCGCAGGAAGAGTTCAAGCGCACCACCAAAGATGAAAACCTCATCGCCGCCATCGGCATGCTCGACCGTCACCGCGTTGCCACAGCGCAAAAATTCCCCAACGCGCTCAATATCGATCTGGCCGCCTGGATGGAAAACCGCGTCTGGAACCGCGCCGTGTATAGTGCCATCAACACCGCTCTGGAAAACGGCACCATCGTTTCCCAGCTTCCGCGCGAATGGCGCTTGCGCTGGGATGAAAAGAAAGAAGGCACCGCGCAGCAGTGGTTCCAAACTCCCGGCGAGGATAGCCACTGGCACCCGGTGCGTGTCGATGCCTCGTGGGAAGCCCAGCCGGTAGGCAAAGCCTGGCGCGCAGCCAACGCGAATAAAGATTACGACGGTCTGGCCTGGTATCGCGTGCGTTTTAAAGTCGATGAGAAATGGCGCGGCCACAAGCTGGCGTTGCTCTTTGGCGCGGTCGATGAATCGGCCACGGTTTATATCAACGGTAAGAAAGTCGGTGCGCGTCCGTTCGTCAACCCCAACGACTGGCAAGTACCTTTCACGATGGACGTGGGCGATGCTCTCCGTTTCGACGGCGAGAACGAGCTGATGGTGTTGGTAGAAGACACCGCCGGAGCGGGTGGAGTGTGGAAGCCGGTTTGGTTGGTAGCACCGAAAACTTAAATAATTACAAATTCTACATAGGTAGGTATTACAATTCAAAGACCAACTGCACGATTCCAGTCAGCAATATACATGTAAATTCGTTGGAATTCGCTGGGAAGTAACATGCGATTATGGGCAATGAAATGACGGCATTTTTCAAGCTCATCCATTCTTTGTTTCAACCAGTGTTGGGAAGGAAAAATACCTTCAAAACACCCCCATTTCTCTACAATAATACCGGATAAATGACCAAAGTCGGTATATCCTAAAAGATCTGCTTTTTCGCCTTCAAGCCAAGAATCTTTTTGTGAGTCTCGTTGACGGTCTTCAGCATACTTTTTAGTACGTGCAGGTAATTTTTCTGCCCAATCAGGACCTTCTTGCTCCTCTAATGTTTC
>DAITOV010000090.1:0-14836 GCA_036833945.1 Abditibacteriia bacterium | reverse complement strand
TTGTTACTGATGCTCATTCTTCCCATGCAGCCGCTGGCGATTTTCCTGAACGCCATGCAAGCGCAACGCTTCGCTACCGTGGAATCGCGTTCGCGCGGGGCCTGGCTGTGGATGAACATCGTGAGCTATGCCGTGTTCTGCGGCTGGCCGCTGTTTTTGGCAGCATTGGGCGGTGGCTTCGGTTTCTGCCGCGATGCCTTGCAAAAGCGCCTGAGCAAACCGTTCAATATCCCCGTCGTCATCGGCGTGGCGGCACTACTGACCATGCTGCTGCTTACGCTTTCGGGCAGTGCCAAGGGCGAAGTGGAGCGGCTGTGGCTGTTCCTCACCCCTTCATTGGCCACGGTTGCGGCAGCCTATTTGCTGCAACGCGCAAACTGGCCGGGCATCGCAATACTGCTCATACTACAAGCAGCACAAACCGTGGCGATGGCCGCCTGGCTTGCACCTCTGATTCTTCCTCTTTAACATGAGCACATCACCTCTCTATTACCGGCCCATGTCGCATTTTGGCCGTTTTCGCGTCAGCGGCAAAGATGCCGCCGTTTTACTGCACCACCTTACCACCAACAACATCAAGAAATTGCAGCCCGACCAGGGTTGCGATGCCATTCTCATCTCCAACAAGGCCCGCGTTCTCGACTGGCTGCAAATCTGGCGTGAGAGCGGCGACGCCTATCTGGTGCTCACTTCGCCCAACCGCCGCGAGTTGTTCGCGCCGCACGCCCGCAAATTCGTGCTTTACCAGCAGGACGTCACCATTGAAGATGTGACCGAACGTAGCGCGCTGATGGGTATCTTCGGCGCGGATGTCGATACCGCCGTCAAAGAAGCCGATGGGGAGGCCAGTCTCGATGTGCCGCTCAACGGCGTTGTCTACAGCCAGTGGAACGAAAACCCGCTGTGGCTTTCGGGCACCCGCCGCCTACCCGGCAACGGCGTGCTGGTGGGCAGTAGCGATGCCGGAGCGCTCGAAGCTATGGCAAAAAGCAGCGGCGCCGTGCTCTGCGACGATGCCACCTACAACTCGCTGCGCATTGAAGCCGGAATTCCCGTGACGGGGCTGGAACTGACCGATGAGATCAACCCCTGGGAAGCCAACTTCAACTTTGCCATTTCACTTGAAAAAGGCTGCTACAATGGACAGGAGATCATTGCGCGGCTCAACACCTACAAGAAAATCAAGCAACGCCTGATGGGCGTGCGCCTGGAAAACGCCTTGCCGATGGGCGAGCGGTTCGTGCTACGCAGCAACGGCCGCAACGCCGGAATTCTTACATCTTCGGCCACTTCTCTCCACCAGGGTGCTATTGGGCTGGGCTTCATTCGCACCGACTATCAGGAAGCCGGAACGGTTCTGGAAGTGGAAAGCCTGCCTTCGCAAAAAGCCGTGGTTTGTGAACTACCGTTTGGAGAGGCATGAGTAGTTGGGAAGACATCGCCAATGAAGTGGCACCCGCCGATGCCCCGGTCCGCGGATTAGCGACCGGAGCGCGTCGCAAACTTGCTCCCAGCGCCCGCCTCACGCCGCCGACGGATCTTCACATCGTGCGTCCGCCCGATACAGCGCGCGATACTCCCCTGGAAGAAGTTTTACGCGGAAACGAACATGTGACCGGCGACGGAAAGTTTTTTCATGTCGATCATCCGGCGGACGAATACCACACGATGTTCGGTGATTTGCCGGGCTTGTTAAACGCCTCATTGCCCACCATCACCGCCAAGACACGCATCGATACCACAACCGACGATCTGCTGTTTTTCGACATCGAAACCACCGGCCTCTCGTCGGGACAACCACTGTTCCTTATTGGCGCACTGGGCAGCCCCGCGCCATCCGCTGCCCGCCTGGAGCTATTTCTGGCACGCACACCACAGGAAGAAACGGCAGCGCTGGCGGCCTTTCTGGAGCGGGTGGAAGACAAAACGCTGGTCTCGTTCAACGGCGTGCGCTTCGACTGGCCCTACATTATGCAGCGCGCCCACCTGCGCGGCCTCAGCGTGCCCAAGCCACGGGCGCATTTCGATTTATTGCCGTTCTCCCGCAAGCGCTGGCGGGAGCAGGTGCCTAACTGCCGGTTACAAACGCTGGAATATTACGTCTGCGGCCGCCAACGCGTGGGCGATGCGCCTTCGGCTGAAATTCCGCAGCGGTATCGGTTGTTTACTCAGACTTACGCTAATACCGGAGAAGGCGCGCATCTCATCACGCCGATTGTCTATCACAATATCTGGGATGTTTTGACGATGGCAGATTTGCTGCGGCGCAGCACCGAAGAACCACGCGCGTGAGCGAGTGGACTGAGCAAGAGTTTTAATACCAATCCTGTAAATTAAAATCCTAATCCATCACCGTTCCATAGCACGCAAAGCCTTCGGCTGCGCAAACTTCGTCGCAAGTTTTCGCAATTAACGACAGAAAAAAGATAGTTGGCATCAATGTCCGGTTGCCTTCCTGTATGCTGTCTACCGTCTACTACCTACCCACTGCGACAGGAGATTATTTTGTAAAATGACGTCAAAGCCCGGTCAGGGGGCAAGAAGCTCCGTCAATCCGGCTTGCTAACGCGCGCGGTTCTTCAGGCCAATGCCTGCCACAAAATCTCTGCAGGATGGAGAGCGCTCTTGCCGGTACCGTCTTTAATCTGGTGGCGGCAACTGGTGCCGGGCGCGGCGATAAGTGTGTTTTCTTCTGCCTTATCGACCGCGGGAAACAGCACCAGGTCGCCAATCTGCATTGAAAGCTCGTAATGCTCTTTCTCATATCCGAACGAACCTGCCATGCCGCAACAGCCTGAAGGAATGACCTCGACGGAGTAGTTCTCCGGCAGGGACAGCACCTTTTGCGAAGGCGAAGTGCCGCAGAGCGCTTTTTGCTGGCAATGGCCGTGCAACAATATCTTCTGCGGCGCAGTAGTGAATTGCGATGATTGTATTCTGCCACATTCCATTTCTCGCAGCAAAAACTCTTCCAACAAAAAGCTGTGCTGAGCGATATCACGTGCTTGCTGTTGCGCCTGGCCGCGCAATAGGTCAGGGTACTCATCGCGGAAGGTGAGAATCGCCGATGGCTCGATGCCAATGAGCGGCGTCTCTTCACCCACGATCGGATGCAGCAAAGCCACGTTCTTTTCAGCGATGGTTTTCGCCTGACGCAATAAGCCTTTGGAAAGCGTAGCACGGCCGCTCTCAATGTGCGGGGGAATCTCAACTTCATAGCCCAACCGCTCCAACAGACGAACCGTGGTCATGCCGATTTCGACATCGTTGTAGTTGGTGAACTCATCGCAGAAAAGAAAAACCTTTCCACGCACCGGCCTGGCAACTTCTGATTGGTGTTTTCGCCACCATTGTAATAGTGTGTGTTTATGCAGTGTCGGCAACGAACGTTCCACCGCAAAGCCGGTGCTCTTTTTAATGAGCGGAGCAGTCAGCGGATTGGTCACGGCAAAGTTAAAGAGGGCGGGAACGCGTGAAGCCACACCATTCATTTTCGAGTAGTTGGCAATCATCTTCGCCCGCAGCGGCACGCCGTTGGCATCGTAATAGTGCTGCAAGAATTCCATCTTCACTTTAGCCACATCCACGCCGGAGGGGCACTCGGCCTTGCAGCCTTTGCAGGCCAGACACAAGTCCATCACATCGTAAATCTCTTTATGATTGAAGCGATTAAGATTCGTGGAATTAGTGAGAAACTCGCGCAAGATATTGGCGCGGGCGCGTGTGGTGTCTTTCTCGTCGCGCGTCGCCATGTAACTGGGGCACATGGTGCCGCCGCTAAAATGGCGTTTACGACAATCCCCCGAACCGTTGCACTGCTCCACGTGCTGCAAGATATTGACCTGCCCAAAATCCAATACCGTATTGAAAACCGGCAGCGGCTGATCGACCTTGAAGCGAAGCTGCTTGTCCATCGGTGGCGCATGCACAATTTTACCGGGATTGAAAATCCCTTCTGCATCCCACACCTGCTTCAGTTCGCACATCAGGTTGTAGTTCTTCTCTCCCACCATCTGGCGAATAAACTCGCCGCGCAGCCGCCCGTCGCCGTGTTCGCCGCTAAGTGATCCCCGGTATTTCTTCACCAGCGTCGCTACCTCTTCGGCGATAACGCGAAACATGTGCAGCCCTTCGCTGGTTTTCAGGTTGAGAATAGGCCGCAGGTGAATTTCACCCGAACCGGCATGGGCGTAGTAAACCGAAGTAAGCCCGTGCTTATGAAGAATCTGGTCGAAATCCGCGATGTAGTCCGGCAGGTCTTCAACGTCCACAGCGGTGTCTTCAATTACCGGCGCGGGTTTGGAATCACCGGGAATATTGCTGAGCAACCCCAGGCCGGCTTTACGCAATGCCCACACCTTATTGCAATCATTGCCATACAAAATCGGGTAGGCATAACCCATCTGCTTTTGTTGGAGTTCGGCAATCAAGACATCGGCTTTCTCTTGCACTTCATCGCGAGTGTGCCCGCGCAATTCCACCACCAGAATCGCCTTGGGCGCGCCTTCCAGGAAGAAACGATATTGGCTATATTCCAGGCTATCCTTGGTGCAATCGAGAATGTAATCGTCGATCAATTCACTGGCACCAGGGCTATGCTGCATGGCGATGATGTTGGCGCGTAGCGCTTCATCAATCGATTGAAAATGCAAGCACACCAACCCTTGCACCGGTGCAGGCAACGGCTCTATGTTGACTTTAATCTCAGTCGCAAAAGCCAGTGTGCCTTCGGAACCGGCGATGAGGCGGCAGAAGTTGAAATCGTCCTGCCCTAAAAAGGGAGCGTTATCAAGCAGTTCATCAACGGCATAGCCGGTGTTGCGACGTGTGATGGAGGGCTTGGGAAACTCGTGAAGTATTTCGCGGCGCACGTCTTCATCGTTGAGGCGCTCCCAAATATGCTCGTAAAGGCGGGCTTCCAGCGTATTGGGAGAACGCCGCTTTTCCTGAAACTCTTCTGTGCTCAGCGCCTTGAAACAAACCTGCGACCCATCGCTGAGAAACGCTTCCACTTCCAGCAAGTGTTCACGCGTGCTGCCGTAAACGACGGAGTTGCTGCCGCAGGAATTGTTGCCCACCATGCCGCCCAACATGGCGCGGTTGGCAGTGGAGGTTTCTGGCCCGAACAGAAAACCATGCGGCTTGAGGAAGAGGTTAAGCTCGTCCCGAATCACTCCCGGTTGCACTCGCACCCATCGCTCTTCCACATTGAGTTCGAGAATTTTGGTGAAGTGCTTGGAGATATCCACCACGATACCGTTACCCACCACCTGTCCGGCCAGCGAGGTGCCGGCAGTGCGGGGAATCAGCGAAGTTTTGGTCTCGCGCGCATAGCGGATGAGTAATGCAATGTCATCGGCATCTTTGGGGATAGCCACCGCTTGAGGCAGCTCTCGATAAGCCGAGGCATCGGTCGCGTAGAGCGAGCGCATCATGTCGTCTGCGTAGAACTCGCCCTGATAGCCGCTTTTTAATAAATCCATTTTTTATAAAGTACCGACATACAAACAACTATTGTATGGACTGCTTAGCCAAACTTCTCCGAAACCTTGCGCGCCGCTGCAATTCTTTCATTATCGTTTTCCAGCCACAAATCGTGCAACTGGCGTGCAGCGATTGCTACCATCTCTTCACCACTACCCGCCGCGCCGAAAGAACTCCGCGCCAGCCAGGTTTCATAGCCACCCAGTGCGTAAGAATAACGCGTTGCAATATAACCGCCGTAACCGTTGGCTAATTCAATGAACGCCGTGGTTTCGAAGGGGGAGGCATATTTCAAGTCGATGCCGAACTGGCAAAACATTTCGCCGGTGAAAGTGCTGGCCGCCCAGCCGCCGACGCGCAGGCTTGAAACGATCTGCGGTAAAGTGTCCGGCAAATCCAACACCCTTAGGCTTTCAGCGGCGTAGTATTGGGCGATTAAAGGCAGGCTCTCATCGCTACTATCACGTTGCGCCTGGGCAGCTTGTTCTTCGGAGATTTTACGAATCGGCATCTCGTAGGTCGCTTCGGTCGCTTCCAAAACCACGGCATCTTGCCAGTGGGCTTCGTCCCAGGCTTTTTGCACTTCATCGAGCAGCATGTTGGCGATGATCTGGCTGCGTTCCTTGAGAGCCATTTGGGCCGGGTACCACGGTGTGGGCAACTGCTGGTGATTGATGTTATTGATGTCTCCGCTGGCCCCGTGCGTGAGTAAGGCCACACACGACTCACCAAACCGCTCGGCTGCCAATCGGGAGAACTCGCCGAAATAATCGGCCGACACCTTATCGCCTGCTTGATCGCCAATATAATGCAGTGAATAGTTCGCCAACACGGCCAGCGCAGCCCCATCTTCGGCACGACGCACTAAGAGTAGCGGTAATGCCGGGTCGGTGGGTCCGGCTACCCGCGCGATTTGGCCTGGTTGACCGGGATTGAAGCGCACCGAACCGTCTTTCATGTGAAAACGCCGGTTGTATTGCGGGCGCGCTTCATGCCCCGTCGTCCAAGCCGCCTGCGCCGGAACTGCTGTTGCGGCCGCTTTAACGGCAGCCTCCACTATACGCGGCCTGGCCCAGGCAAGATACTCTTCTTCGCGCGGCGTAGCGAAGCCTTCCATCATGCCCGGTGCATTGTGGGTGTGGGTGCAACTAATGCAGACATTGGCAACGGGAATTTCCAAATTCAACGCGATAGCCTGGCGCACTTCATCGCTGTCTTGCTTCTCGAAGGCAATCAAATCGATGAGGATAAACACCAATTTGGTATGGTCGTTTTCCAGTACGATGGCGCGTGCATGCAAGGGGTCGGTCACTCCAATGGCATCGCGGCGTGTGAGTGAACCGGCCAGGGTCACCGGCAAGGCAGGCGTAATATCGACAGCAACGGCACCGGCACGAAGTGGGTATGTAGGCATGATATTGGGGCTGGCAATTCCTTGGCCTTCCCTGGTGAACAGTCGGGGAAAGGCATCGTCTTCCTCTCCCCAATTATAGAGATTCAACCCGCCGCCCGCAACAACTTTTTCGCATTTTTTGCGTCAGAGAGATCACGTTTTTTTCATTTCGATTCGGATACACTTTTTCTCGTGAAAATTCCATTTCTCGTTTCTCGCCTGGCATTAGCCGTTTTCTGCCTTGTTGCATCGCTCGCCCCCTTGAGCGCCCAGGAAAACAAAGACATCGTCTTGCCGATTGGCGATGCCACCCCGCAATGGTCGCGCCTCGAAGGCACAGTCGAATCGACCAGTGCCGGAGTGACATCCCGTGCGAAAATCTCCCTGCAAGG
This sequence comes from Abditibacteriia bacterium, assembly GCA_036833945.1. GTDB lineage: Bacteria > Armatimonadota > Abditibacteriia > Abditibacteriales > Abditibacteriaceae > DAITOV01. The sequence continues at coordinate 7,567 of DAITOV010000090.1, read as the reverse complement.
TCCGGGGCAAATGCGGCTCGATGTCCAGCCGGATGAAGCCGCCCGTATACCGGCCCAAACCGTGCTGGTGACCAACGGTCAAACCCGCACCTACGACCCGGCCACCAAACGTACTCTGGCCCTGCCTTACAGTGTGCTGGGGCTGCGGAACTGGAATATTCAAGCGGGCGGCCCGGCGAACTTCGTATTGCAGCATTTTGCCGACGGCCTCAAACTCCCGGCCACTGGTAAAGCCGAGTTTGCCGGTGCCGACCCCAACTTCATCAGCGACTATGTGCGCTTTGGCGGTAGCGGCGACCGCATCTTCTATGCACCCTACAAGCGCACGCAATGGGATGGACCTGCCAAAGTCGTGCTGGAATGGAAAGGCAGCGGCCCGGTGAGCACCCGCACCGAACTCGATGAAAACGGCCGCGTTCTTACCCGTGCTGCGCTCAGTTACACCGCAACGGGCATACCGACCGAAGCCACCGTCACCGATGGTGCCAATCGCGTTATCACGAAGTTCAAATACGACTTGAAGGAAGTGGCCGAACCCTTCCCTGCCACTACTTTTGCTCCCCCCGCCATTCCCGGGCAAATTGAAGAAGATGCCCAGCTCAAAAGTATCGACGCCTACTCCAGCAGCGATGCCCGCAATAAATTCAATCAAGGCATGGCCCTGATGAGCCAGGCGGAAGAGCTTCCCGCCGCTTACACGGCCTGGGACAACGCCGCCGCCCTGGCCCCCCAGGCAACGGCTCCCCACTTTGCCATTTACCAGGCCGCCATCGCAACGCGCGATTTGACCCGGGCCGAATTAGCTCTTACCCAACTGGAACGTTTGCTGGGCAAAAATAGCTTCACCGTCCTCTGGCAGCGCACCGGCCTCTTGCTGGCCAGGCGCGATTGGGCCGGGGCGCAAACCACACTCGAAGCCGCCATTGCCGTGGAGCCGCACAACCTGCAGGCCAAACTGTCATTGGCCGATGTGCTGCGCGCCCGTGGCGACCTCGCCAAAGCACAAGCTCAGCTACTGGAAATTCTCAAAAGCACCGCACCGCAAAGCGAAACCCAGGCCCAGGCCGCGCAAATGCTGGCCGAGCTTTCTTCGGGCAACGCCACCGCCCCCACATTGGCTGCTTTGCCGGAAACCGGCACAGCCACGCTCTGGCAAAATGTGGCCCGCGTACTGGTACAGCTTCAGGGCGGTCAAACTGCCAAGGCTTTCGATACCGACAATACCCAGGCACTGGCCGTGCAGGCGCTGCAGTTCGAGCGCGCCGGACAGGATAATGAAGCCCTGCCCTTGTGGCGCAAGATTCTCACCATTCTGCCTTCACCGACCGATAACGAGACCCGTACCCGCCTGATGGCACTGTTTGCACGGCGTGGAGATTTCAACAATTCACTGGAACAGTATCGTGAACTCATCGCTGCGGCTCCGGGCCTCAAAGCCCGCCGCACGGTGCAGGAACAGCTCATCACCGCCTGGCAAAAAGTCTTGCGATTGGAACAGCTTAAAACCGTTCTCGAACAGCGTTCGCTCTCTTCCAACGCCACTGCCGACGACGTGCGTCTGTGGCTCACTTACCAGGAAGCTTTTGGCGATGATGAAGGCATCGCCGCCGCCATTCAAAACGGTATGGCCCGCTTCACGCGCGATGCCTGGTGGCGCGCACGCCAGTCGGAACTGCTGATGGAACGCGCCAGCCAGACGGTGGAAACCAGGCCGTTTGAACAACTGCAGCGCGATGCCCTGCGTGTAATAGACGACGCAGTAATTCTTGACCCGCAGCAGCCTTATTATGGTATCCAACGCGCCCTCATCCTCACCCAGATGGCGACGCCGCTCAAAGGCGTGGTAGTGCGCGGGAATTACGACGGCCCCAAGAAAAATGCTCACGCCGCTTTAGACGAGCTGCTGAAAAAATGGCCCAACGATCCCGACGTGCAAATTGCCGTCGCCTCACAACGCCTGGCACTGGATGGCGATGGGAAAAACGGCCCCGCCATCGAGCTGCTGCAAAAAGCACTGCGCGGCGGCACTGCCGGTGTGGGTGAAGACCGCCATTTTATCTCCTTTTCATCGCGTCAGATTTTGATCTCAGCCCTGCGCCGCGATAAGCGTTGGGATGAGATCACGCCGCAATATGAAATTCTGTTCCGCGTTGCACAAACCGGACAGGAGCAGGTCGGCGTCGCCCTCAACTACCTGCGCTTACTCATGAACCAGGAGCAGCCCGAGGCCATCGCCAACCTGCTTATCTACATGGCGAAAGAAGCCTGGAGCTTCGATGAATCGCAGCAGGTTTTAGTGCCGCTGATTAACGTCACGGCCGTCAATGCCAATGCGTTGCCTCCCACGATTGAAGCCCTGGCCAAAAATCCCGATCCCTATGCCCGCCTGGTCTTGGCAAAGCTCAACTCGATACTGGCTGCCAATGCCCGCGACGTGCTGGCCGATCCCGATGCCCCACTCGACGCCGAGCGAAATCTGCAAGCCATTGATGAGAAGCTTAAAGAATCGCTGGCGGCACTCGAACCAATGTTGGGAAGCAGTGACAAAATTTTCGCCGCCCGTGCCGCCGCACTGCTGGGCGAAGAAGCCATCAACCGCAACGAACCGGCGATTGCCGTCAGCCGCTTGCGCGCGGCCACCGCGATTGAGCCGCGCGACGTGAATCTCCGCATTGCAATCGCCAACGCACTGGTCGGCCAGAATCAAACCAGCACCGCCCTGAAGGAGCGCGACGAGATGCTGCGGGTTTTGCCCCACGACTTTGCGACATTGCAGGCGATTGCAAAATTCAGCGTGCGCGTCGGTGAGGCTTCGGATCATGCCTTTACAACTCGCCTGGCCGCGTTGAGTGCCAACACGGCTGTGTCTTCCCCCCGCATCGGCCTGGGCCAATGGCAACTGGCAGCCTTTAACCTGGCACGCGCCAATTTCGATGCCGGTAAAATTGACGAGGCGATCAGGATGTATAACCAATTAGCCGGCCCACAGTGGAACATTATCGAGCGCGCTGTGGCACTCATCGATCTGGAAGAGAACCTGAAAACCGCGAACCAAACCGAGCAGGCTGCCGCCGTAGCAGCACGGTTGGAAGCTTTGGGGCTGGAACAGCAGCAACGTTTGCGCGCCGAAGATTTCTGGGCCAGCCTGGACGATTAGTGTGGATTTGCAAATATAATAAAAAACTCCGCCTGTTATTTCAGGCGGAGTTTTTTATTTGCAGTATTGTGAGAATCAGGCAACCGTTGTCATCTCGATATGCTTATCCTGAAGATTAACCCTCACCTGCTGGCCGACGAGATTGAAAAATCTCACCGGCACCCAGGTTTCACCATCTTCCAGATACGGTGCCTCCTGCAACTGTGATTTCTCACCGTTAACATCGGCTGTCGCATCATCGATTTTCAAGGTTGCAATGTTAGTTCCCAGGTAAACAATTGCAATTCTGTTATCAGGGTCCCAATCGGCATTGCCGCCCAAAGCTTCACTCACTGCGCGTAACGGTACCCACATGGTGCCGTCTTTTAAATTGGGTTCGGTAATTGACGCCTCTTGTCCATTCAGCGTATATGGCATTGATGTGCTCCCTTATCAGAGATTCTAATTAGCCGGTTTCTTATTCATCACCGGTGAAGCCCCGCCCTTCACTTGCAGATTATTCACAATCTGAAAATCGGGAGCCTGCCGCTTGGCGATGTTACCGGCCAGGCTCTTCTGGGCGTTGTTCGTGACGGTGCCGGTGAGAGTCACGGTTTTATCGACCGATGAAACATCAATACTGGTGCCTTTCAAGCTCTCGTTGGCCAGCAAAGCCGATTTCACTTTCGGTGTGATAGCGACTGCAACGCCCACATCCTTTGCTGTCTCACGCGTATCGTTCACCACATTTTCCACGGTGCCGGGCGGCAAGGTCGAGTCCGATGCATTATTGCCCGAACATCCTGCCAAAGCCAGAACCAGGGCACCACCCAGCAGTGCATTTGCGATATTACGTTTCCAAACCTGTTGCATTCTTTATGCCTCCTCGCCGCAGCATTAATACGGCCACACTCGGAGTTCCTTATCTGCAAATGTAATACCGCTAAAAATGCAGTAAAGTTTGTTCCTATGAAATCCTATTCCCCTGAGATATTCACAGGTGTTTGGTCGGCCTCCCCGACCCCGCTGGACGACAAGCTGAAAATCGACCGCGCCAGTGTCAAACGTTTAATCGAGCATCATATCCGGCTCGGCGTGCGCGGCCTGTTTGTCGCCGGCACCTGCGGCGAAGGCCCCTGGCTTCCCGATGCCGACCGCCGGCTACTCACCCAACTTACCGTGAAGGCTTCCAAAGGACGCTTGCCGATTGCCGTGCAGGTGACCGATAACTCCGCGCCTCGCATCATTGAAAAAGCCAAACAGGCCAAAGAAGACGGTGCCGATTTCGCCGTCATTGCTCCGCCCCACTTCTTCTTCAACGGCAACGCCAACAGCCTGCGCGACTTCTACCTGGAAGCGATTCGCAAGAGTCCCCTGCCCGTCATTCTCTATCACTTCGGCATGAACGGCAAAACCGCAGTGCCCGAAAGCGTGCTGAAAGTGTTGCTACAGGAGAAGAAAGTCGTCGCCATTAAAGACAGTTCCGACGACCCCGCCTACCGCGCCCTGGCCCTGGCCGCCAAGCGCAAACGCCCCGAACTGGGCCTGCAAAACGGCAGTGAATTTAACTGCGTTACCTACATCGAAGAAGGCTACGACGGCCTGATGCTGGGCGGCGCGGCTTTCAACGGCTACCTCGCCGGACAGATCATCGACGCCGTGAACGAAGGCGACATCAAACTCGCCAACAAGCTGCAAACCCGCATGAACCGCATCATGTATGCCGTGTATGGCGGCAAGAAAATCACCTGCTGGCTGGCCGGTGAAAAATACCTGCTCACCCAGTTAGGTGTATTTCGTGGTTATCGCAATTATCCTAACTACGAACTCACACCCGCTTGCCAGAAAGCCATCGATCAGGTGGTTGAACGGGATGCGGACGTTTTACTGCCTTAACGGCGGTAGATAGTATGGAGTAGACGGTAGACAGGAGGTAACCGAAACGCAAAGCTCCCCTCCCTCAGGGAGGGGCCGGGGGAGGGAGGTCGAGAGTGGAAGCAACGATGAATGCTGAATGATGAACTGTAAAAGCGCGCTGTCGTTCGTTCATCGTTCAGTATTAAGCTTCGCCTCCCCCACCCAACCTCCCCCTGAGGGGGAGGAGTTTACGCTTCGGTTGCCCCCGTCTACTATCTACGACCTACTGTTTCCTATCTACCGCCGCTCAGTCGTCCCTCGCCCCTAACGGTCTCGTAAACCGTGCCGCAAATGCCTGGGCCAGTTCGGGCACGATTTCTTTCATGGTATCGATGGTGCCGGTGGATTCGGGTTCTTGCAATTGCGGCGCGACGAAGGTTGCATTGAACAAGCGTAAGCCAAGCGAGATAAGAAACAGGATGTGGTAGTTAATAATCTGCATGCCAAACCAATCGTGGTCGCTGGTGTTGATCCACACCAACGATTGGGCCAGCGCACCCGCTATCCAGGCGGCGATGGCGAAACTGACCCCGGATGCAATCGAGAGCATGGCCGCCACCGAAGAACGCGGGACATGGGGTGACAGCCCGGTTACCAGGTTGAGATTGGCCAGTTCAATCGCCCCGGCCATCGAGCCGGTGAAGATAAGAATGATCGGTATCACATCCCACGCCCCCGGCCGGGCGATGACCCAACCGATGGACGACAACGCAATAATCATCGAAGCGAAGCGAATCACCGGCCGGTTACCGTAGCGCCGCAAAACATCGCCCCAGAAGCGTGTGGTGCAGCCGATGGCAATGAGCGGCACACCGGCAAGCAGAAAACCGGTCACGGTTTTAGGCAATTCCAGGTATTCCAGGGCATACAGCCAGAGAAACGGCCCCTGGAACCCGTAGGAAATCATCAGGATGGAAATGAAGAGTAGGAATTTGCGAATCGGGGCATCGCGTAGCGGAACCATCACCGTATCGAACAGCGAAGGCGATTTGCGCTTCACTTTGATGCCTTCATTCTCTTGCTCACTCTGCGGTTCGTGGACGCGCATCAACACCAAAATCTCAAAAATCCCACAGAACCCGGCCAGCGCCAGCAAGCCGCTATAGATGCGAATATCGGAATAGGTATCGGCAATCAACCCGCTCACCACCGTCACGCACACGGCCACCCAGGTGCCAAATTGCATGCGGTGCGCAAAGAACGACGAACGCACACGCGACGGCACCAGGTCGGTCATCCACGACATGAACGCCGGTGAACTGAACGCCTGGAACGCACCGGCCAGAAGAATGCAGCCGATGACGAAATTGAGCACGTCGCGCTTGGGAATAATGCCGGGGTATGTTTCCGCCAGAAGTGGCATCACCGCAGCCAGTGTCCACAGCGCACGGCCGATGAGGCTGGCTATGAGAACTTGCCGCTTACGTTTCCCGGAATGTTCGACCAGCTTGGCCGCGATGACCTGCAAAAAACTCATCGCCGGGAGCGCCGCAGCAAGCACGCCAAAAGCGAAATCGTTGGCACCCAGGGCGCGCGCAAAAGCGGTATAAACGGCCCCCGAAGTGATATTAACGAACGCCGCGCCAAAGCCCCACCCGGCCACCACACGCGACATGGAAACGCGCACCGATGGGCCTGAGGTCGGCTTGCTGTGGCCGCTTGCACCCCCTCCGGTTTCCTCCACTTCCGGCGATTCCTCGCCCGATTCAAAATCATTGTTGGCGCGAAAGGAAAAACGCGGCGGGGAAAAAGCCATAGCGAATGTCAACTTAACACAGAGGCTTTTTCAGTCAACGCAAAATTGCCTACCAATCGCTTATCAAAAGTAAACCGTGCCACGCCCAACTTAAGCTGATTAATAATTTTTTTTCAACAAAATGTTTAATTTATCGTTTTCAGGGGTATAATAGGTTTAACCGGTAAAGTCCTTAGAAAAATTTCAGGAGAATAAAGAATGATCCAGAAATACCAGCGCAAAGGTTTCACATTAATAGAACTTTTGGTTGTCATAGCCATCATAGCAATACTTGCCGCCATACTATTCCCGGTATTTGCTCGCGCGCGAGAACAGGCACGCAAAGCGGCTTGCCAGTCGAACTTGAAACAGATTGGTTTGGGGGTGGCGATGTATATTCAAGACTTCGATGAAACCTTCCCCATGGCGAACATGGGCTATACGGTACCGGCCGCCACCTGGCCGCTCAAAACCAATACCGGGGCTGCTGTCACCACGGCTTCCTGGTTCACCGTCATTGCCCCCTACGTAAAAAGCACCCAATTGTTCACCTGCCCGACAGCCGGCGAAATCCCTTTCAGCGGCAGTTACGGTTGGAATATCTGCGGCACGCTCTACTGCGGTTCCACTTGCACAGACGGCATCGGTAACGGTTTCGGCTGGTATCCCGCCAAAGCCAACACGCCGACAGCCTCATTTCTGAAGGTCTCACAAGTTACCGAAGCTGCTAATACGATTATGATTGGCGATCCTGCCAGTAATTCCTATTCAAGTAACGG
>DAITOV010000089.1:11219-14841 GCA_036833945.1 Abditibacteriia bacterium | reverse complement strand
GTTTGGCCCTTCGTTCTTGCGCTCGACTGCCTTTGCCGCCGAGCCGAACCGCAATGGCAAAGCCAGCGGTGGGCGCAAAATTTTGATCTGCATCTTCCAGCGCGGCGCGGTGGATGGGCTTTCGATGGTGGTGCCGCACGGCGACCCCTTCTACTACCAGCACCGCACTCTCAATGGTATCGCCCTTCCGCGCACCGGGGAGGGTGGGGTGCTCGATCTCGACGGTATGTTCGGCCTGCATCCGGCGATGGCTTCGCTCAAGAAAATCTACGACCAGAAGCACCTGGTGGCGGTGCAGGCGGTGGGTTCGCACCACGCCACCCGCTCGCATTTCGATGCGCAAGATTTCATGGAAGGTGCCATTTTCGATAAAGCGGCGCGCAACGGCTGGCTGGCGCGCACGCTGGAAAACTGCCCCGAAGACGCCGCCAACCACAGCACCTTTCGCGGCGTTTCGCTCACCAACCGCGTGCCGCGCTCGTTCCAGGGCTATCCCGATGCGCTGGCGATTCCCAACCTCGATACCTTCGACGTGAAAGAAGAGATACTGATGATGGGCGGCGGCAAGCGCGGCAATGTCGATGGCTTTGAATCGCTCTACGACGGCGCGGTGGGCGACGTGCTGCACAGCACCGGGCAAGATACCTTCGAGGCGCTCAAGCAGCTTCGAGCCATCACCTCCAAGCCCTATGCCCCGGCGCGCGGCGCGGCCTATCCCAATGGTAAGTTCGGCGAATCGCTGCGGCAAATCGCTCAACTCATCAAATCCGATGTGGGCCTGGAAGTCGCCTTCGCCGAAAGCGGCGGCTGGGACACCCACGCCAACCAGGGCAGCTCGCAAGGCAGCTTATCGCGTCGCCTGGGCGAATTCTCCAACGGCATTGCCGCGCTCTGCACTGACCTTGGCGACCGCATGAACGATGTCGTCATCCTCACCATGAGCGAATTCGGCCGCACCGTGCGCCAGAACGGCAACAGCGGCACCGACCACGGCCACGGCACCTGCTTCCTGGCGCTGGGCGGCAACGTGCAAGGCGGCAAAGTGCTGGGCCAGTGGCCCGGTTTGGCCCCCGAACAGCTCTATGAGAATCGGGATTTAGCGGTAACGACCGATTTCCGCAATGTGTTTTCGGAGATTGCGCAGAAGCACATGGGCGTGCGGGATTTGAAGACGGTGTTTCCCGATTATGTGATGGGGCAGGATAAGTTTAGAGGGGTGTTGGGGGTGTAGGGAAAATATTTTAACGATTGACACGTCTTTACGTTAAATTGATGACTTAGAAACTTTAAATATTGCGCATAAACCCACGCATTGTTATAATACCTATTAGGGTAGAGATTTCTTGTATTGCGTGAGGTAATAATGACAAATTTTAGTCATGAATTATGGCAGATTGAGTTACTGCGAAAAGCTATTGAAGCTGGGACAGCTAATTACGGTAATGCCATAATGTCACAACATGAGAGTGCTCTCCCATCACTTACCGGCGACGGTATGGCATGGCATAACGCATTTGTTAGAGGCGTTGCGGAGTCTGTAGCGCGCTCGGTGGCACGTCGAGGGAGAAAAGAGCATATTACATGGTTGGCTAATCGTAAAGAACTAGAGGGCTTTAAGCTATTAGGTGATTATGTTGCCTTTGCTCCTGTCAAAGGGCAGAATCGCTTCTCTCTTAGACTGGCAGGCAAACAATATCTTCTACTCCCTGCATCAGGATCAATTACACAAAATATTCTTACCCTATCCAGTATGGGAAAAATGAGACAAGAGTTTTTGATTAATCAAATGGAAGATATCCCCAAAAACCCTTACTGGTCATTTGAGCATATCCTTGGGCCAATAAATAGAATGCCCAATCAAATGCTTTTTCCAAATACTAACGAACTTAGAGTTCTCATTGTTACTAATGTTTATGGTACACGTAAGGAGAGGATTAAAGTTTGGTTGGCAATTCCCGACGGACGATTCAATTTCCATTTAGGGATAGTGTCATTGGCAGAATCTGATATTGTTCTGGATACAACGATACAAGAGTTATTAAGTTCACAACCTCGTAAGGAATTATCAAAACGGATGCGGCCCAATCAAACAATTGGGATGTCAATTAGCCGTAAAATAATTCATCCGTCGTCGCCCAATCTTGATGTGAATAGCGGTTGAAAGCTCATTGGCAAGGGACTGTCAGAGCAATCAACTGACAGTTTTTTTGCAAAGCGAGTAAATCGTGAATAATGTAACATTATCTCTTTTTGGCGAAACGCGCTTATTTTCTCCAAGCCGCTTAGTTAGTGCCCGTGAATTTCGTGGGTTGACTCAAAAAGCTTTAGCTGAGTCCCTAGACCTTACATCTATGGCTATCTCTGGCTATGAAAAAGGAGCTTGGCAGCCTAATGAAAGAAGTATCAAAGATATCGCGCAAGCTCTCGATTTTCCCATAGAATGGTTTTTTCGGGATGAGATTTTTCAAGTATCCGATGAAGCACTTTCATATCGTAGCTTTGCTAGAATGACAAGCAATTTGAAAAGTCGCTCACGTCAGACGTGGAATATAGCAGCAGATTTGCGTACCATTATAGGAGAGTCATTCAACTTACCTACGGTTCTATTACCAGATTTAAGTGATGAAACACCAGAACAAGCCGCTAATACATTACGAAAAATGTGGGGACTTGGTGACGAGCCAATTTCTAACGTAGTGCATCTGCTCGAAAGTAAAGGTGTTGCTGTTTTTTGGACAGACGTAGATAGCCGTAGCGTAGATGCTTACTGCAATTGGCATGATGAGTGGCCTCTTGTAATTTTAAAATCGCTTGAATCTGCCGGAGAAAGAGGAAGATTTAATGCAGCACATGAACTTGCACATTTAGTCCTTCATAGAGAAATCAATATTAAATTCTCTGGTGAGCGGAACGAAGATATTAATCCAGCCTTTTCCACTTTGCCACGTCAAAAGATGGAGAAGGAAGCACATAAATTTGCGGCAGCTTTCCTTTTGCCGGAAAATGCTTGGATGAATGAAGCGCCTCTTTCTACTAATTTAGATGTGTATTTGAAAATGAAGGAATATTGGGGCGTATCTGTGCAAGTGATGTTGCGTCGCAGCTATGATTTAGAATTATTAAGTGAGCGTCAATATGAATTGGCTATGACAGAAGTTTCACGTAGACACTGGAGATTAGCAGAACCTGAGCCTGTAGAAGTTGAGCATTCATTGTTGCATCAATATCTTTTCAATATGATGGCAGAAGACGGGGAACAGACTAAAGATTTGGCAGACAAAGTTGGTTTAAATGTGGAAGATTTAGAAATTCTCATGCCTGTAGCAAAATATTATAGAGCTTCAGGAACTACATATATTAAAAAACCAACTCTAAAATTTATTGCGGATGAACAGGAAGTTAAGGTAGGGGCATGTGGATAGAGTATAGATTGTAGCTCATCGTATAAAATGAATTTTGGCAATATTTGCCAGCCGCAGCACTTCAAGCTCATGCCTATCTGCTGTATAAAAATCAGCATCTAATCGTCGAGCGAGGGCCAAACCAAAGCAGTCGGCCATACTGATGCGTTTCCACTGAGCTTTAATCTGTCCGGCATCCTCGCAGAAAGCAACGTCCATAT
>DAITOV010000089.1:0-11209 GCA_036833945.1 Abditibacteriia bacterium | reverse complement strand
CATATCTTTACGCCTGATAAGGCCGTCGAGTTCAAGGGCTTCCAGAAAACCACGGGCTTGTATCACGTCAGTAACGCGCGAATATTGATAGAACACTTCACAGAGATTTATCGCGTGGGCGTGAATGGTTCCGGCAAGTGTACTATCTTCCAGTAATTGGCTGATAGTAGAACCGCCTGGCTCGCTTGCCAGATGCGCAATGATAGCACTGCTATCAAGAACGATCACGCCGCTTCCTTGAGTTCGCGTTCGACTTCTGCGCGACGTTCTTCGGTAATATGGCTGCTCCGAACTGGCAAATGGGCGGCGATGCCTTTGCTGCGTAAGGTTTTTCGAGGGAGGCTGGTTTTGCTGGTGTGTTCCAAAAGCTCAGAGGCGTATTCTTCCACAGAAATACCGGCCGCTTTGGCTGTGGCTTGCAAACGGGCTTCGGCTTCGGGGGATAGATTGAGTCGGAGTGTCATGCGCCCACCTCTGTATCAGAAGAATAAAGTGAGTTTAAACCCAATCCTAAAAGACGAATGAAATCACGTGAGGTTTGGGAAAATGGGCGATGCTGGGATCGAACCAGCGACTTCCACCGTGTGAAGGTGGCACTCTACCGCTGAGTTAATCGCCCTGGGGGGAACTTCGATACGATTATTCTAACAGTCGTGCGGACGCGGTGCAATTCCCTCGTTATAATTTTAGTGTGGACAGTCATACTTTCGAACTTCTTGAACTCCCAAAATTCTGGCCCAACTCGAAGCGGCGTGCGCTTGCGAGCTGGGTCGGGCTCGTGTCCGTCGGCTGGAGCCGTCCACGAACGTGGGTGAAGTCACCCGCAGGATTAATGAAACCAGCCAGGCACGCCTCTATCTCGAAGCCGGGAAAGCGGCGGTTTTTGGCGGCATCTCCGATGTGTCGCGGCTGCTGAAAAACGCGCAGATCGGCAGCATGCTGGAGGCGGGCGAACTGGCTGCAGTGGGTCTGTTCATCGCCGGGGCGCGCCGTTTGAAGGGCGGTATCGAAAACGCGTCGCGCGAAGATGAAGACGGGCAGCAGTTCACGTTGCTGGTGCATCAGGCCAACCGCATCTCCGTGCACCCCGCGCTGGAAAAAGCCATTGCCGCTGCCATCGACCTGGAAGGCCAGTCCGTCAAGGATAGCGCCTCGCTGCGGCTGCTCAAGGCGCGGCGCGGCATGGCGCGAACCCAGGCCGAGATTCAGTCGAAGCTGCGCGCCATGCTCACCAGCACCAACGTGCAGCCGCATTTGCAGGATAATTTCGTCACGGTGCGCGAAGGGCGCTACTGCCTGCCGGTGCGCGCCGAAAGCCGCAACTCCGTGCCAGGCATCATCCACGACCGCAGCGGGTCGGGTGGGGCGTTCTTCATCGAGCCGCAGGCCGTGGTCGAACTCAACAACCGCCTCCGCGAACTGGCGCTGGAAGAGCGCGAAGCGATACGCGAGATTCTGCAAGACCTCAGCGCCCGCGTCGGTGAAGTGGCAGGCGAGCTGAAAAGCAGCTCGGCGGCTTGCGGCGAGCTGGATTTCACCTTCGCCAAAGCTCGGCTCTCGCTCAAGCATCAGGCCACTGCGCCGCTGCTGGGCAAATCAGGGTTCAACCTCAAGGCGGCGCGCCACCCGCTGGTGGAGCATTGCATTCCCAACGATATCCGCCTGGGCGACGATTTCGACGTGCTGATGCTCACCGGCCCCAACACCGGCGGCAAGACGATTGTGCTCAAGACACTGGGGCTGGGCGTGCTGATGGCGATGTGCGGTATGCACATCTGCGCCGAGAGCGGCAGCAGCGTGTGCCTGCCGCGCCGCGTGTTTGCTGATATCGGCGATGAACAGTCGATTGAGCAGTCGCTCTCCACCTTTTCGTCGCACATGTCGCGCATCATCAAGATTTTGAATGAAGCCGAAAGCGGCGATCTGGTGCTGTTCGATGAAATCGGTGCCGGAACCGACCCCGACGAAGGCGCGGCGCTGGCCAAAGCGATTCTGCGCTCGCTGTCGCGGCGCGGCACGCTGGTGGTGGCGACGACGCACTACGGCGAGCTGAAGCAGTTCGCGCTCAGCGCCGAGCGGTTCCAGAACGCTTCGGTGGAGTTCGATACCAAAAGCCTCAAGCCGACCTACCACCTGCGCATCGGTGTCCCCGGTGCGAGTAACGCTATCTCCATCGCTTCGCGTCTGGGCCTGCCGCCCGATTTGGCGCAACGCGCCAAGCGCTATTTGGGTAAGGCGCGCGAAGAAACCGAGCTGGCTACCCAAAAGCTGGAAGCCACCCAGCGCGAGTTGCGCGAGCAGACTGAAGAGGCTGTGCAAGAGCGCGAAGAGGTGCAGCGCCTGCAGCGCGAGTTCGATAAGAAGCTGCAAAAGCTGCAACAGGAGCGCGACGCGGAAATCGCCGCTGCCCACGCCCAGGCCGCGCGCATCGTGCGCGAGGCACAGAATGAAGCCGACGCGATTCTCAAAGAATTGCGTAGCGCCGCCAGGGAATCGAAACAAACCGAGATGGCGCGCGGCCGCCTCAAGACCCTGCGCGAAAAGACCAAAACCAATGCCCCGGCTATTGCCCCCGTGCCGCCCAGCCGTCATCGCGCGCCGGTGCGTGAAGAGGTCGAAGAAGAAATCGAAGCCCCGCAGGTTATCAAGCAGGGGCTGAAGGTGGGCGATAGCGTGCGGGTGTCGTCGTTCAACAAAGAAGGTGTGCTGCTGACCTTACCCGATAACAGCGACCGTGTGGAAGTGCGTATCGGTGCGATGAAGGTGAAGGTGCCGTTGCGCGATATTTCCAAACCGGCCGGACGCCATCAGCCTGCGCCCGTCGCGGCTTTCACCGGCAAGGTGTTTGGCGTGCCGCAGGAGATTAATCTCATCGGTAAGCGCGTAGACGAGGCGATTCTCGAATTGGAAGAGTATCTCGATAGCGCTTTGCTTTCGAATGCGAAATCGCTACGCATCGTGCATGGCCGTGGCACAGGGGCGTTGCGGCGCGCAGTACACGATTATTTGAAGAGCACCCACGCGGTGACTTCGTTCGAGCAAGCCCCGATGAACGAGGGCGGCGAAGGCGCGACGGTGGTGACGTTTTAGGAGGCGGCCAACGGTTTGACAGGTTGCGTGCAATCGCCGAAGATACTAATCCCACATGACGAATAATCCCCCGCGCATTTCACCTTTAGGTTGCATCCGGAAAGACCGCTGGTTGTTGGGCATCATGGCTTTGGCTCTGGTGCTGGGTCTCATCTATAATAACGCGATTCTCATTGGCTACGGTCCGGATGAGCCGCGTCACATGAACTACGTCAAGCTGCTGCTGGATGAGCGCACTTTGCCGTATCTCGAAGCGGATGGTCTCACCGAACATGCCGGGGCGCACACACTGCACCCACCACTGTATTACGCATTATTGGTACCGGTATATGCGCTTTTTCGTGGTCTGCCGGGTGAAATGGTATGGCACGTGGTGCGCATAGTCAGTGTGTTGTTGTGTTTGGCTGCGTTGCCATTAATCTATCAGGTTGCCCAACGCGCCGGTGGATTATGGAAAAAGAGCGATGAGGAAGAAGGCGAGGAAAATGTCGGCCTGGCGCGGCTTACCGTGGGGCAAATGGCGTTGGTGCCCATCTTCGGCATGACCGCAGGAGCTGTCAACAACGATAGCGCCACGCTTTTTGCCGTGGCTCTGTTCGTGTGGCTGTTGGCGGTGAAATATCCTCACGATCGCACGTTGAAGTCGGCTATCGTTATTGGTCTTTGTCTTGGTCTGGGTGGATTGACTAAAGCGACGGCCATTCTGTGTAACGGTGCAGCCCTGGCTGCCTATTTTCTGGCTCAAGATGGACTAAAAGTCTTCACCTCGCGTCGCGGGTGGGTGCGCATGGGCATCACGGCGGGGCTTTTACTATTGATTTCCGGCCCGTGGTATGCGCGCAATATCGCACAGTTCGGTCAATTCACGCCTATTCCCAAAGGCTATTCCAACCCTTATCTACCAGGGCCTGAAAACGGTATGCTGGTGACGATGCTGCACGACAATTTCCCGGTGCAGTTCGGCCGCACGCTGTGGAGTATCTTCTACACCACATGGTCGCAAAAAGACTGGCTTCCCGGTCCGCAACCCGATTTGCCGGCTTATGTGAATGTACCCGACTGGCGCACACCGATTTATCTGGGCTTCGCTGTCTACTGCTTGCTGGCTCTGCTGGGCTGGGGGCGGGCTTATTTCAGCCGCGCTCAAAACAAAGACGATGATATTGATAGTGAAGAGCAGGTGGGAGTGCGTGCCGCGCGTTGGCCTGCTTACGGGGCATTTCTCATCAACTGGCTGGCCTGTTTGCACATTGCGCTTTTCGTGCATGCCGGTTGGGCCGAAGGCGGGCGTTATCTGCTGCCGTCGTTGGCCGGTCTGAGCCTGGCATTGGCGCTGGGTTGGCGTTCACTGGTTGGCGCGCAACGGCTCACTCTGATCGTGGGGATATGGATAGCCGCCATGATTGCCCTCAACGCCGTCACCATCGTGCGGCTCCTCACATTTTTGAACCCCACTTATGGACCCAAATAATTCTTCCCCGCCGTTTTCTCCGGCTTACAGGCGCGATCTGGTATGGGTCGTGATTCCCACTCTGAACGAGGTGGAGACTTTGGCGGAGATCATCAGCGCAGTGCGCCCTTATTGCGCTGAGGTTCTGGTGGTCGATGGCGGTTCGAGCGACGGCACCATCGAAGTTGCCCGCGAAGGCGGGGCTATCGTTGAAATAGTAACCCAGCGTGGCAAGGGGCTGGCGTTGCGTCGTGCCCTCGACATCGTGCCGGTGCCGGTGACGGTGTTCATTGATGCTGATGGTTCGCATGTGCCGGATGACATTCCAGCGCTGGCTCAGCCCATCATTGATGGGCAGGCCGATATGATTGTAGGTTGCCGGTGGACGGGCGGTAGCGATGAATTGCACGGCGACATGAACAAATGGTTGCGCCGCAATGGTTCGCGATTATTGACCCTACTCATCAATGTGCGTTTTGGCGGTCGTATGACCGATATTCAGAATGGATTTCGTGCGCTTTCCACTCCCATCGGACGAGATATCGGGCTTGAAGAGGACGATTTCACCACCGAGCAGGAAATGGTGATGAAGTTCCTTGGCGGCAGGTTCCGTATTTGGAATGTGCCCTCGCATGAATACGCCCGGCGCGGCGGAGAGGCTAAGCTCGATCTGGGCAAGGTGTGGTTCCGTTTCGGTACTGTAGTGCTGCGCCATTTGTTCGGTATCAGCGGGCCAAAAATGCGGCGTGATAAATTAAAACAATAGTCTTCATACGAATATGCAACAGGAATCATTTCTCAGGAAACGGGGGCCGGTGTTGTTCCTTGCAGCGTTTTCCGTGCTGCTTTTCTGGCAATACTTTCTGCTGGACCAAACCTTTTATGCTGGTGATATGGCTTTTGCGTTGCTGCCCCTGTGCCGCTATGCCATGGAGCGGTTGATTTCGGGTGAGTTGCCATTGTGGAACCCGCACCTCATCGCCGGAACCCCAGGTCTCGCTGAAGCCACGCACCAGACGCTGTATCCGCCCAACCTCCTGCTCCTCTTGATTGGTGTGCCCCGGGGCATGGGTTGGCTGATGCCGTTGCATCTTTTCTGGATGGCATTGGGTTTCTACCTTTTTGTGCGCTGCGCCTTTGGGCTGGGACGCATTGCTGCGACTTTTAGTGCACTGAGCTTTGCCTTTGGCGGCTTGATGCTGGGCGGACTCTCAATTCCGGTTTATATATATGCCTCCTCCTGGATATCGTGGGTTTTCCTTTCCTATGAAAAAGCCCGCGTAGGAGGTTGGCCGGCATGGGCGGGTGTTTGCGTATCCATGCAGTTGCTCACAGGCGGCTCGACCTACGCTTACTATACAATGGCGATGCTGCTGGCCTACCACCTGTTCTGCGTTCTCACTTCACGCCCAGTTATAGTTGCTGAGTCGCCGGTAGCCTCGGGAAGCAATGCAAAAGGCTGGTGGGTTTTAGGTCTGACAGGTTTTATCGCCGTTGGGCTGAGCGCCGCGCAGCTCATTCCACAAACCGAGTTGGCCCTGGTCTCTGAACGCGGCACGCGTGCGACGTATGAATATGTGATCTACGGTTCGTTGGTTCCTCACCATTTTCCCGTCACAGCTTTGTTTCCGGGGTTCTATGGGCTTTTTGATTCGCCGACACGCGAAGGGTTTATACCCACGGCACAGTTAGGCTACATGGGCGTTCCGGCGCTGATCTGCATTTTTATTGCGGCTTTGATTTCACATCGCCGTCGTCAGGTTTGGTTCTGGCTCGGAATCGGCACCCTGGCGCTCACACTTGCCTTCGGACAGTTCAATCCGTTCTACCACTTCTTTTATGAATGGGTGCCGGGTTTTGCATCCTTCCGCTGGCCCACACGTTGGCTCATCGTTACGGTATTTGCCGGCGCGGCCCTGGCCGGCATGGGTGTTGAGGCGTTGCAGCGAGTGCCATTCGAGGCCCGGTGCAAGCAATGGAGCGCCATTGCAGTTGCTGCTGCTATTGGAGTAGCAGGCATTCTCTTCCTGCTACTTTCAAACGCGCCTGCCGAAGCCGCCGCTACCGCGTGGCCGCAGCTTGCACTGGTAGCGTTGACTTTAATATTGCTAGTGCTGCTGCCCAGGAAGTCTGCTGTTGCCTTGGAGAACGAAGTATCTCGATTGGAGGCGGACACACTACTACAAGCGCGCACACGGTGGGTTTTGTTAGCACTAACCGGGTTACTGGCGGTTGATTTGTGGTTGATGTCGCAAGGTATGGAATTGCAGCACACACTGTCGGTCGCGGCACTGGAAGAGAAGCCGTCTACAGCTAAATTTCTTACCACACAACCACAACAGGAGCGTTTTTGGGCTTTGGCTCCGCCGATGCCGTTGGAATCTTGGCAAGCGGGTATGCATAACGTTTCGCCTTTGGAGTTTCGCGCTCGTAGCGCTGCCGCGCTCCGTGAAATGATGCCATCGTGCATAGCGAGCGATTCTGGTGGGTTGGGATTGACTGGGGCATGGGGTTCGCTCATGCCCACGCGCCGTAACGCGCGCCCACTATATGTCGGCGAAACCAAGGAAGCAGTCAAGCAGCGCTGGTTACGTCTTTTGAATGCTCGATACTACATCGACTTGCAACCGGTATCAAAGGAAAATTTGCAGGTCGTCAATAACGAACCGCCTTATATTTATCGTGATGAGCAAGCCTTGCCGCGCGCTTTCTGGGTGCCGCAAGCACAGCGTCTCGATGCTGAAAAGATTGTGGATGTGGTGTCGCAAGGCAAACTCGATGACCAGAGCTTTGATCCGCGCCGTATGGTATTGTTGGAGGATGCGGCAGATGAGAGCGATACTCCACCAGAGTTATCTCGTGAAACGATGACGGCACCGACGGTTGAATTGAAGGATCTGCAACCCGAAGAGGTGCAATTGAAGGTCGATTCGCCTGGCGAGGGCTATGTTGTGCTGATGGATACCGCCTATCCTGGTTGGCGCGCACTGGTAGACGGCAAACCGGTGGAATGGGAACCTGCCAACTGGGTTGGGCGGGCACTGCGCGTCCCTGAAGGAAGCCATGAAGTGCGCTACTATTACGAGCCGCAAAGCGTGCGCCTGGGGCTATTCCTCTCGATCACAATGCTGTCGGTGCTGGCATTCAGTTGGACCTTTCGCAGTAAGAAAAAATGATCTATATCCAAAACAAGATATTACACTGTCACCAACCGACTGACTAACGTGGGCGCGCAATAAAGATCCACTGATAGGCAAACACCCTCGGCGCAACAGCCAGGCAGGCGTATTGAATATATTGGAGCAGGGGACGCAACTTCCCGCTCAGGCCACGGTTAAACCAAATTTCCAGAGGTATGACGGTGGGCACGACACTCTCAACTTGCAACCCAGCGTTCGTGAGCATGTCGTGCGCGGTTTTCTGGGTGTAGAAATGTAGATGGGTGCGGTCGAGAATGCCTTTTTCCATTTTGGGAAACAGCCCGAACAGCAGCATCAGCCGGATGCTGAGGTGGGCGACATTGGGCAAGGAAATCACAAAATAGGCGTTGGAAGCGGTGTGTTGTTGAAGCTGCTGCAGGGCGACTTCGGGCTTGACTACGTGTTCGAGCACGTCGGCGCAGATCACGACCTGGTAGTTCTTTTCTGTGAGCGGCGCGTCCTCAATTCCGGTGGCATAGACTTGGCGATAGTAGGGCCTGGCTTCTTCGCTCCACACCGGGTGCGGCTCTACGGCATCGATGGGAAACTGCGCGGTGAACTCCGGTTCTTGCTGCGCTAATAAATGGCCCAGCAAGCCTTGCGCCGCCCCGACATCCAGCATTGGGCCACGTTTTAATCGCCGAATGATAGTGACGATTTGCTGATGGCTGCTTTTGCGGTCGTAACGCAGTTGATAATGAAATTTATCGTCGCTTTCGGGCATAGGAGTATTGGAGACTTTCGCGGATGCAGTTCATGGCATAGGGGATGCCATTCACGCGGCAAATTTCATCGCCGTAGTAGGTGGGGATGGGCACTTCCTTGATGCGATAACCGTGCTTGAGAAATTCCAGGATGATTTGCGTATCGAAATGCCAGTTGTGGGTGAGGCGGTTAAGTGGAATGTTTTTAAGCGCCGCTACCGAGTAGGCCCGATAACCAGAATGAAATTCGCTGAACTGGGTGCCGATGAGAAGATTCTGAGTGCGCGTTAGGATCTTATTACCGACGTATTTATAGAGCGGCATGTTGCCTTTACGAGCGGCACCGGGGATCATCATGCGCGAGCCCATCACCATATCGGCTTCCCCATTTTCGAGCGGTGAGAGCAACTCCTGCATAACTTCGGGCGCATACTGTCCATCACCATGCAAAAGCACTACAATATCGAAATTATTCTTGATGGCGTATTCGTAACCTTTGCGTTGATTGCCGCCATACATCTGGTTGGTTTCGTTGCGGAAGATGGAAATTTTGCCGGATGAATGTGATTGGCTCACCTGTTCACCGATCTGAAAAGTGGCGTCCTGGCTGGCGTCGTCAAAGACGAAAATCTCCGCGACTTTATCCATGATTTCGGGTGGGACGCGTTCTAAAACCTGGTGGAGGGTCGATTCGGCGTTATAAGCAACGACTAAAATTCCAATGCGCATGGCTACATTTCATTTTACTCAAAATGCGCATTTAGAATTGGTTCTTAATCGGCGCAAAGCTCTTGCGGTGAATAATGCAAGGCCCCATTTCCTGGATGGCTTTTAAATGCACGGCGGTGCCGTAGCCTTTATGAACACCAAATCCATAGCCGGGGAACTCTGCTTCATACTCTTCCATCAGCCGGTCTCGCGTTACCTTGGCGATAATAGATGCAGCGGCTATGGAGTAACTTTTCGAGTCGCCTTTGACAATCGGTTCGTAATTCCACGGTCCTGGCCCGTAACCGAGGCCGTCGATGAGGACGTAGTCCACGGCCGCGGTTTTGGTATGTAGGTCGGCTACGGCATTGCGCATCGCCAGCCAGGTCGCCTGACGGATATTGATGCTATCGATAGTGGGAGCGTCAACGATTCCTACGCCGTAAATAAAGTTATTAGTGAGGCGCTCAAACAAAATTTCGCGGGTAGTGTGCTTGAGTTTTTTCGAGTCGTCGAGCAGGGCGTAATCATCGGGCGAGAACCGGTCGCTAAGTAGAATGGCGGCTGCGACGACAGGTCCGGCCAGCGGACCGCGACCGGCTTCATCGACACCGACGATGCGCTGATAACCCAGCAGGCTGAGTTCTTGCTCGCGCTGTAATGAGGGCATATGACCAGAAGGGAATTATTGAGCGGTTACGGATGCCGTGCGAATTGCCTGCGAATCGTTGAGTTGACTGAGCTTGTCGATGAGCGAGAGACGGTTGGGTGGCCAGAAGACGAAGATTGCTTTGCCAACGACGTTTTCGCGCGGTACGAAGCCCCAGACATGGCCGTCGTTGGAGTTGTTGCGGTGGTCGCCCAGCATCAGCAGCTTGTCGGCGGGAACGGCTTCGGGTTTGGCATCGGTGATAATCTGCTGCTGGTCTTCGGGTTGGGCCATACCGTTGACAGCCCACACACCAGGCTGGCCGGGCAGGTCGTATTCACGCGAATAGACTACACCGCCGCTAATCTTCATATCGTATGAAGGCCTGCCATCCTCACTCCACTTGGTGTATTTTTCCTCGATTTTTTCGACGCGGTCGCTACCGGCAGGGATGCGGTAAAGTTGACGGTCTTGAACGTAGACGATATCACCCGGTGTGCCGATGCAGCGCTTGATGAAATCGGTTCCCGGCGGTGTGTTGGCGTTGAGTGCTGCCGGGGGCACACGAAAGACCACGACGTCCTGGAAACGGGGATTGCGCAAGCGGTAGATGAGCTTGGAAACCAGCAGACGGTCGCGAACCTGCAACGTGTCTTCCATCGAACCGGAAGGGATGTAGAACGCTTGCAGCAAGAACGGCTGGATGATGAAAAGTACCAGGCCAATGGCAATAGCTGCCGAATCGAGCGTTTCAACCGCCCAGCGGCTGTTTTCGTGGGTTTCACCTTGAACGTCTTTGGGTGAGAGCAGGCGGACGAATTCACGCACGCCGACAATAGCGACAACGAGCGCTATTTTCCATAACCACGAATCCATGCTGAAAGACATGATAAAAATGAAAAATGGAAAATTGAGAATGAAAAATGAAAAACCCGGTTGGTTGCCGATTATTATCCATTTTCCATTTTCAACTTTCCATTATGCTGTCGTTAATTTAGCGAGCGACCTGTTTCTCTTTGATACGGATGGACTTGGAGCCGATGCGGTCGCGCAAGTAGTTCAGCTTGGCGCGGCGAACCTTACCCTTGCGGCGGACTTCAATTTTGTCCAGACGGGGGGAGTGGATTAAAAATTTACGTTCGACGCCTACACCCTGGCTGACGCGACGAATCGTGAACGATTCGCTGGTGCCGCTGCCGCCACGTGCGATGCAAGTGCCTTCAAAAGCCTGCAAACGCTCACGGTTGCCTTCGACAACCTTTACCTGCACGCGGACGGTGTCGCCGGCGGCGAACGACGGAATTTCTTCCTTCAAATGTTTGGCCTGAACTGCTTTCAACAAATCCTGATTCATCGGAGTGCTCCTAACTGTTTTCCGTTGCCTGTATATGCTTCGGGTTCGATACGT
>DAITOV010000088.1:0-14984 GCA_036833945.1 Abditibacteriia bacterium | reverse complement strand
GCCTACGGCAAGACCAACGGCACTGTGACCGAGTTCGACCCCAAGACCGAAAAGGCGCGCTTCTGGAGCAACAAGCTCATCGACGAAGACGCCAGCATCGGTAAAGTGGTAAGCGACGGCAAGTATATCTACGGCCTGACCAGCAACTACTTCAGCGGCATCAAGCCCACGCCCAAGCCGATCTACTTCTTCGCCCTCGACCCGGAAACCGAACAGGTGGTTTACAAGCAAAAACTCGAAGTGACCGCCGGAGCCAACCTGGTGCATATCCCCACTACTAATAAGGTGTGGCTGGCCCTGCCGGGCGGCGTGCAGCACTTCGACCCGGCTTCAAAGACCTTCGGCAAAGTTCTGGCCTGGCCCAAGGGAGTAGGCAATCCCGGCAATGTGAACAGCACCACCTCGCGAGGCAACAACGGCTGGCTGGTGGCCAATGATTACATCGTGAAGCTAAGCGATGGAGCCACGCCGGAGTTGAACGTGCAGTTTAAAATGGCGATGGGCGCACATATTACGGCAGGGTATGACGGGCAGCTTTATTACACGCAGAAGCAGGAGTTGTGGGCTGCGCCGTTGAAGTAAATCTCGACGCAATTATGAAAACAGCGCAAGGCGAATAGCCTTGCGCTGTTTTTTGTTTATATTCTTCCGCATGCGAACACATATAATCGAGGCTTGGATGCAATTTGCGAACCCCGAGCGTGAGCGACGGGCTGGCGTAAACGCTTACGAAACTGGAAGGTCAGCCCGTCGCTCACGCTCGGGGTTCGCAAATAGATGCACCTGTCCGGTATTGATGAGAAGATAGCAAGAACTTAATTTACTGGATAATAAGAAGACGAAAACTCCCACTCTTTAGTATCAGCTCCAATCAAAATTTTCGTCTGGAAATAATTTCGCATGCTCGCTACACCAACCGGAAATGCAGTCCAGGCTGTCAATAAATGCATCTTCTTTTTCTTCACTGTGATCTGTAGCGCGCGATATCTCATGATAGGCCATGAATAAGTCGTATATTTGCCGTTGAGATAGTCCTTCTTGTTTCATCTCCCAAGCTAAATCTATCAATCCATCCTCTTGCATCAGTGCTTTTTCAAAGCGGTTTTGAGTTGGTGTATCCATTCTGCTTCACCTCGAAATAATCTCCAAACTTTTCATCGGAGAGAAAACGGGAAGATTCCTACAAGGATCACAAAAAATGAGTTGCCGACTCACGCTTCTTTTTGCATTTGCCTTTATTTTTTAGGAGATCGCAAATTAAATTTTTACACAAGAGAACACTTATAGTCAAAGCTTGAATGCAATTTGCGAACCCCGAGCGTGAGCGACGGGCTGGCGTAAACGCTTACGACACTGGAAGGTCAGCTCGTCACTCACGCTCCGAGTTCGCAAATAGATACTTCCAACCATTGAAACCTCCCGGGCCTCTGTAGGGGTCCCCCTAACATAGCTACACAAAGCTCACTTTGTTCTCTCCGCGTGCTTTGTGTACCCTTGGTGTCCTTTGTGTTACTTCCCTACTCCCCACCGTCCGGAATTTTATACAACGCCGCGTCATCGAAAATAGCTTCACTACTTCTTGTGGAAAGTTGCATTTGAAGGCCGTCGGCATCGTCGGGCAGCGTGAAAGTAACCAACATAGGCTGCCATTCATCGGTTGAGAGGGCAACAGTCTTGACACTGATGGGGCCTTTGCCCGTCGGATACCAGTTGTTTTTGTTGCGCAAGCGCAGCGACAGAGTTACCTGTTCCGGGTCGTTGCCCGGGGTGACTTTGGTCCAGGCCACAGCCAGGTAAGTCGCGCCAGGAGTGAGGTTATTGAGGTTCTGCAACAACATACCCGAATCGTTTCTTTCCTGCGCTACGCTCACTCGCATGCCCCGGCTTTCACCACGCCCCGTGGCCGGATGAAACTGAGCATACTGCATGCGCCGCCAACTGGCCCAACCGTTGGGGATATTATCGGTGCTCCAATCATTTTGGACCGACGCGGTATTGGCAACCCGGCTTTCAAAATCGCCGTTTTTTATTAAAGACGTGGGGCGGGTCTTTTGCACCCAGTCCCAACTGTCCAGCACAGTGCGAATGTTGCCGGGAGGAAAGCTCTCCGTGATGGATTGCAGAGCCAGACCGGCTCCTTCGGGCTGGTTCTGCTCATACCAATGCGCCAGGCGCAATACGGCTGGCACGACCGGGCCTTCGATGACCGCCATATCCGGCAAGCTGACCCGACCTTTGGAAAAACCGTTGATCGTGGTTCCCAGAAGATCCTGGCGCGCGGCCGCCTGCGGCCAGAACTCCTGACGCTCCTTAACGACACGGCCCATTTCGGCGGTGAGTTCGAGTCCCTTTTGGGCATCGGCCGCGCTTATAAGTGGCTGAGTTGCCAGGCGAGAAACGATATCGTATTCCAGCGGCATGTAGCTGTAATATTGCAGTGCGGCGCGAACGATTTCGATGCGCTTCTTCTCCTGTGGCAGACGGGCCTTTTGCAAGGCCGTATCCAGTATGGCGAAACCTTCGCGCACATCAGAGGGCCTCAGCACTAACGCTTGCTGGATAATGTCGCGAAAAACCTTGCGCGTGAAGCCTGGTTTGTCCTGCGCCCAGCTACGCTCCAGCAAATCGAAATACCGCTGCATATCGGCACTACCATCGCCAAACATTTTAGATGTAAAATCGTTGAGCAGAGCGTCGATATTGAGTGTCGGGTCCCACTGCATTTTTGCGAAGGACCAGATCATAGGCGCGGTATGCGGAAGAAAGGAGTAAATCTCCGTATACATGCCTTCCAAGCCGTTTTGCTTATCGAACTGTAACGCAGATGCCAACGAATGGGGAAAGTAGCGCGGCGCAATGGTATTGAAGCCCATGTAGTTATAGCGTGAAAGATGCTTCATGCGCGCACGCCAGGCCAGAGTGAGTTCTTCTTCTTGTTTACGAACGGCGGGGTCATACCACGAAGCGGTTTCCTGGGTTATGTAACCAAAAACGTTATCCTCGATGTGGGGCACGGTTTCGGGGATTTTGCGCGTGGCATCATAGACCAGCAGACCGATGTATCTATCGGGATGGGTTTTCTTGACGCGGGCCGCCACGATGTTAATGAACTTGTAGTAGCGGTCGCTATAACGTCGGTTTTGGGCATCGTCGGGCCGGGCATCCATGGCGCGACAGAGCGGGCACTGGCATAGGGTATACACATCGTCCATACCCAACGAGAACGATTCGAGAGCCGGGCGTTTGGCGAAGAGATCTTCGATAAATTCGGCCGTAATGCGCTGCACCTCGGGATTGCCTATACACGGCCAGGCATGAACGTCGCCCTTAGCTGGAATGACGCGCTTGCCGTTAATCAGTGGATAATATTCCGGGTGTTCATCGGCATACTTCTCCGGTGGAAAGATCCTGTAAATATTATTCTGGAAGCTCTTCCAGGGTGCGCTCTTTTCGGCATTCACGATTTTGTTGCGGGTTTTCCACTCGTCCCATTGCGCTCCCAATTGATTGGACGTCCAGAACCGGGGCGAAGTCGCGGGCGACTTCACCACACTGCGCACGTCCACCGTCAAGTTGCCCGGACGAGGCACGGCGGGCACATATTCCCAATCGGTGCCGGGTGCGAACCAGCGCACGCCCAACTGGTCTTCAATGAATGATGTCACCGCGAAAGCCGTCGCAGTGGGGTAACGGCCGTTCAGGTACACGTCGTCGCCGCGTACCGTGATGGCATATGATTCGGGGTTGAGCGCTTCACCCGGCAGATCGCTATCGCGAGTGGCGGCAGTGCGTCCCACGTTCAAGGTGATGCCGGGTACTTCCTTGCCGTCGGTAGTGAGTGGCAGCTTCACACCGCAGATTTTTTCGATATAGGTTTGCAGGCTCTGCGCCGCCGACTTCACCCGCACAGGGGCTTTTTCGGCCAGCACGATGGTGGCATTGGGCTTGCCGTCTTTGGCCAGTTCAAGAGGCTGGGCCGGAGTAGACCCGGCACACAATAAGACTGTGAGAAAGAGAAGTGGTTGTTTCATCAAATTAACAAATAAATCTTTATAAATCGGGCAAAGCGGGAGTGAGGGTACTGGCGACATAACCGCAGCCGGTTCCAGCGGGGCGCACCAGGCCAAAATCTTCCGGGCAAATGGAGTTCTTGACTTTCCATTTCACATGCCCATCGGCAAACAGCAGGTTGCCTCCCTCGAAATGGTTAGCGTCCACATTTCCCGGAAGCCAGTTAACGTAATCCGAACCGTTGATGGCCGGATAAGTGCGAATTTTCTTTTCAACGACGCCATTTTCATGGATCATAAGACGAAGCGCGGGTTGAGTTATCCGGGCCAGTGGCAAACCGGTGGAGCGGAAAATAACCGGGTTGATCGGATAGGAATAAGCATCGTTGGCGGCATAATCGGGAGCTTGGCCACCGGTCTGGTCTTTCCCTGAAGGGCAAAGCAGCAGCTTCCAGCTTTTGGTGTAGGGATAAACCTGGGCGTAAATACTTTGCCGGTTGTTGTAAGTCGTGGAAACGGTGACGTTACCGTTATCGTAGATCGACATATAGGGATAACGCTCATCGTAATCCTGCGTATACTGCATGATTCCCAGCCCAATTTGCTTCATGTTGCTCATGCAACTCGCGCGGCGGGCGTTTTCGCGAGCGCGGGCGAATACCGGAAAGAGAATGGCGGCGAGAATTGCTATTATCGCAATAACCACCAATAACTCGATCAGTGTAAAGGCCCTGCGGTTCCTCATTTTCATTTAACAACCTCCATAAAGCAAAAAGCAACTGAGGTTTATTATACCCATTCAAGCTCCCCTCCAAACGCAAATATCCGCTACCAACCACAGGAATCAAATCATATTTTACGTTTCCGAAACTCGCCGGGTGAACAATTGTGATGTTGCTGGAAAAGTTCGCGCAGGCGCTCGTAGGTCAACCCGGCGTGCCGGGCCACTTGACTGACCGGCAAGACGGTATCTTCCAGCAGTATTTCAGCGCCTTTGAGACGCTGCCGGGTGAGGTATTGATTGAAAGAAAGCCCGGTTGCAGCACGGAAACGGCGTGTGAAAGAAGCCGGGGAAACCGCCAGGAGTTGAGCCATTTCATCGATGGTGAGGTGTCTATCGAGATGCGATTCGATGTGTTTGCACGCCTCGGCAACGATATCCTTGGAGCGTTCCACCGGCTGGTCGCGGAGGCGGCTCCAGGGGATGACGGCTCGTCCCTGCTCCATCTCCCGGCATAACCACAAAACAAGCCCCATCAGCAAGTGGCGGGTGATAGATAGCGGACAGGCATCCAACACCTGACGGTTGAGTTCATCGAAAAGTTGAGCCAGGAAATCGTTTTTGATCGCGGAGGTGCCGTATTGCTGTCCCATTCGCACTTCCCTGGCCGTGGAGTGGGTAATAAAACACTCCAACCCCACGCCATTGAGCGGGCCGGGATAGATCCATAGTATGTCGCATTGCCTCTGTGAGTCGTCCTGCACATAGGGCAACGAAGCATCGGGCTTGGCGACCCCGGCGGGAATGAAAAGCAGATCGCCGGGTTGGCACTGCACCAGGTAATCGGCAATATGAAAATCGGCTGTTCCCTGAATGACATACGCCAAAGTCGGCACGGCCGCTTCCAACTGCCCATCTTGGGGCCAACGGGCTTGCACCAACCGGGTCAGCCGCAGGTGCCGGGGACCGCGTTCACTGACTCGTTTTCCCCGGCGCTTTTTGGCGCATACTTGTATATGCGCGGGCAACTCCTGTTCTTTAAAAGCGGCCAGCATGGGTCGGGCTACCATCAGGTACCAGGCATTGTTTTGTTCCAGGCGAGACTTGATGCCATGCAACACATTTAGCAATGGAAGAAAAAAATTGTGTTCCATAACGATTGTATTTTATTGTAGCCCACCGCCAGTATTCCGGGCCTCAGTAGGGGTTATGAAAAAACGCAATTCTTGACCTCGTTTGCAGTTATTCCACCAACGATTCCAAAAAATCCAACGCCCGCTGATACCGCTTCAACCGCCGAAAATCTTCTTCCGTCGCGCCGGGGATGCGGTTTAAATCCATGTTGTCGCGCAGGTCGGATTTCTTCACTTCCCGCGCCAACGGGTTTTGGGAGGCACGCTCCACAAAACGCATGTAGCCTTCGTCGCTGCCTTGTTCGTCGGGGCGTTTGGTCAGGCTGTCGATGGCCTCGACGATGTGGGGCGGATAACCGGCGGCTAAGAGCGATTCCACCGTGACGTTGACGGGCGTGGTATCGTCGGTGTCTTCGATGGTATCGTGCAAGATGGCGATGATTTTGAGTTCTTCGCCTTCCACGCCGTGCATCACGCGCTCGACGTGGCCGAAATAGGCGGCGCCGGATTTATCGCACTGCCCTTCGTGGGCGCGGCGGGCCAGGGCAATGGCGTCGGCTAAAGTGGGTTGGTTCATAGAAGTGAAAAAGATAATTGCTACGGTGGCTCCATAGTTTATGCCATCTCCGGCCTTTACAACGATTTACAATTCGTTGGCGGCAACCGGCAAACCAAGGGCGCGGTTTGGTTTCTAATTTGTTGTTTTGTAAGAGGTTGGATTCGATACCATTTTTACAAAATAATCTCCTATCGCGGTGGGTAGGTAGGTGACGGTAGACAGCATACAGGAAGGCAACCGGACATTGATGCCAACGGCCTTCTTTATATGCCGTTAATTGCGGAAACTTGCGACGAAGTTTGCGTGGCCGAAGGCTTTGCGTGCTATGGAACGGGGAAGAATACACCTGAGTGCGCGCGGCAAGATTCTTTTCTGTGCGATAATGGGGGCATGAAGAAAACTTTCCGCTTTGCTTCGGCTTTTCGCGCCCGCCACTTTGCCGGGGCAGGGCTTTTATTAGGGTGCATTTTAGGAATTGGCACCTCGGTATCGGCGGCGCCTGCCACTTTCCCCTCGAACCGGCCTGTCGAATCACTCGAACCCGATGCAGCGGAAGTGAAAGAACTGCTGGCAATGCCGCTCACCGACTTGCCAGCCATTAAACCGACCGATTCCGGCCCCGGCGTCATGGTATGCGAGCCGCAGGCACCTGCCGGCGGCGAGGCGATGGCTTTTGGCATGGGCTGCGGCCGCTGGCTGCGTTATCAGGTCGGAGGGCAACCACGGTTCGGTAAGAGTCTGTATTGGGGAAACTACAGCTACGGCCTGCAGGAGATTAACCCGAAAAACGGCATCCCAACCCAGGCGCAAGCGTTGAAAATGGGCAAAATACAGGCGCAAACCCACGTCGCCATCGGCATTTTAGAAGGCACACCCGAGCAGGGCACCCTCACCTACCGTCTTTGGAAATTGCCTGAGAAGCAAGTGGTGGGAGAGCCGATGATAGCAAAAGGCACTCGCAGCCAGATTGTGGCGGGTTTGCCCACCATCGCTAAAGCCATGGTTGCCAGGCTGTATGGTGAAGTGGCCCTGGTTCCGGCTACGGTGGAGCTTTCGGCCCAGCAACTCACGCAGTTGGGCGAATTGCCACGCGATACCATCCGGCCTCTGCCCGATGCCCAAGCACAGAAACTCCAAGCCCTGGCCGCCCTTTCACCGGTGGCCGGATTCACGTATATCAACCATCTCTACACCGTCCAAGAGCGCGATCCGGGAGTGCGTGCGAAAACCAATTTGAGAGACGCTTCCTTGCAGATGGCTCGCCAGGCCGGGCAAAACACCCTGGCACTGGCATTTGCCGGGCCACGCACCACCGATATCGCAGGACTGATGCCTTACTGGCAACCGCTGGCCGCGCGCTACCCCAACAATTACCTGCTTATTTCTCTGGATATTTTCCGGCACGCCATGCGGGGAGACCGCGCCGCCCAGCGCAAGGCCGTTCTGCGCGGCCTTGCCTCCAACCCGGCCAGCGCCTGGCCCTGGCTCGATTGGGCCGAAGTTCTCAGCAACGAAGCCAGCGACGTGCGCAAAGGCCGCTACTACAAACAGATGAGTGAAACGGAATCGGAATACATTAATGAACGCTACTCACAGATGATCGAGGCCAGCCTCAAGGCGGTTAAATGCAATCCACGCAACGCCAGTGCCTGGCAAAGCCTGACAAGAGCAGCCACTTTTGCCAGCGACCGTTATTTGAGCGATATAGCCGTGCGCCAGGTTTTTAGCCTGCCCACGCACGACCATGCTGCCTATAACTGGGGATTTGAGATGTTCCAGAAGAAATGGCAAAAAGAGCCTGCCAAACTGCGGCGTGTGGCCCAGCTACTGGCCGCCAACCCCGAACGCTTCATCGATCTTTATTTCAACGCACTGACCGCCTTCAAAGACAGCGAAATGTACGATGACGCCAAGGAATATGGTGCATTGGCCACGAAAATGCTGCACGAATGGGTTGAGCAGCACCCACAAGACCGCTACGCCCGCTACATCTACGGCAATCGCCTATCCTACGCAGGCAATTTAGACGGAGCCACCCAGCAGTTTCAATGGCTCATTAAAAATTATCCCACCGAAGAAGAAGGCTATTTCGGCATGGCAGCCGTTTACGAGCAGCGCAAAGACTGGCCCAAAGTCGCTCAAAGCTACCAGGAAGCGCTGAAATACGAACCCGACCACCCCCCGGCCAACTTTAATTGCGGCGAAGCGTTCTACGAAATGAAACAGTATGACCAGGCCCAGCAATACTACCAGAAAGCGGTTGACGCCCACCCTCACTATGCCCGTGCCTACAGCCGCCTGGGCGATATTCAATACACCGCCAAAGCGAATTACAAGGAAGCCGAAAAGCTGTATCGTAAAGCCACCGAACTCGACCCTGATGAGCCAAGCTACCGTAAGAACATGGAGCGCAGCCAAATGGCACAGATTAAGCGGCCAGGGTTATCGGGACCGCAGGAGTAGTAGCAGCCTGTAAAATAATTGTTTACGTCCGAGGTTCGCCTGAAGAACCGCGCGCGTAAGCAAGCCGGGTATCCACGGACTTCTTGCTTATTCTGAAACTGTATTTGGCTTAGCACAATGCCTGCCCATACCCGACTCGCTCACGCGCGCGGTTCTTCATGACGGACTCCTCGCTTAAAAAGGGGCAACTAATTATTTTACAGACTACTTAGCCCAACAAATTACGGCAAGCTCTCATAAAGTGCCATCCACGCCTCCAACCGGCTCTCCGATTCAAGCAATCCATTTTCGCTCAACAACTTCACCGGATAGAAACGATTTCTGATTCGGCGTAACCGTTTCAATTCTTGCACACCATGCACCTCTAAGGCGGCATGAAGATTTTCCCTGCGGCTCCGTTGCGCTATCGCTTTCATTTCCGAGGGAGATGGAGCGATCGCCTCGAATGAACTCACAATAACAGCCGGGTCGAGAATCGGGTGGCCGGTTTGCGGCCCCATAGCAACGATCATATTCACCCGTAGGAACATGGTATCATGTAAAAAAGAATCGGGCGGGGTGTTTGGAACCGCTGTTTCCAACCATTCGTAAAGCCGAATCGCGATGGCAGCCCACTCAAGATCGTTCTTTTTGCATGCCTGCGTAGCAGCGCCCTGAGCCAGTCCTTGCCAGTGAAAAGACTCCTCATCCGCCTGGTCTTGCGTGAGCCGGGTATCCAGCCACAATGCTACGAAGCGAGCTTCTTGTTGCATCAATTCCGCAACGCTATTTGTATTCATGACAAGGAACTCCTGTCACCGGGATGTTTTGTTGTTTCGAAACACATTTTTTCTCCCAAATCACAAAACACATCGGTTATAATGGCGAGTAATATCGCCGGAATACTCATTAAGGATTAATTGAAGCCCAATTTGAGATTGGCCGAAGTTGGCATCTCATTCTTTTCGATCGATGCGTAAATTCTACATGGCTGTGCTGGTGGCGGGTGGTTTTTTCTTAGCACTTCCCCTCGCTGCCCAAGAAGCACCGGGAACACCGCCTCCGCAGGCAGGGCCGGGCATGACACCTTCGATGCGTGCTTCCCCTCCTCTCCAGAGCCAAACGGCACCGTCACAAACCACGAATGCCGATGAGGCCAGGCGCGCTTTTGAGCAAGCCGCGCGCGCCAATGCTCAAAATAACCGTTTTCCTCGCGGCGCGCCCGTGCCCGGCAACACTACACCACCTCCCGCCACCCAGACCTGGGCGCAAAAGCTGCCGCAGGGCGGCACCACCACCATCGTGCAGATTCTGCTTTCGATGATCGGCGGGGCTTTTGCATTGGAGCGGCTGTTCGGATTGCGCCGCAAGGCCATCGCACCCGCCGGACTGGCGCAGCAGGCCAACGAACTGTGGCAGGCCGGGAAGCTGGATGAGATTGAAAAGCTGTGCAACGAAAACCCCAGCACACTGGCGAGCATCATTTCGTTTACGGTGCGCCACCGCACCAGTTCGCTGGCCGATGTTTCACTGATTGCCGGGGATATCGCCTCGCGTGACATCGGCGCTCACTTGCAGCGCGCCTATCCGCTGGCAGTGGTGGCAACGCTCGAACCGCTTTTGGGTTTGCTGGGCACGGTGCTGGGCATGATCGAGAGCTTCGACGCCATCGTGAGAACCGGCACCCTGGCCGACCCGATTTTATTAGCCGACGGCATCTCCAAAGCGCTCATCACCACGGCGGTGGGCCTTATCATCGCGATACCGTTTTTGGGGTTTTACCATTACTTTAGAAGCCGCACCAACGCTTACGCCACCATCTTGGAAGCCGAAGCGACCGAGCTGATTAGCGAGTGGCTGCTCGCCAAACCGGGAGGCGACAATGCGCGTCCGGAGGCCTGACGACGACCATATCGACGTGCAGATGGCGCCTCTCATCGACGTGGTGTTCTTGCTGCTCATCTTCTTCATGCTCACCATGTCGATTCGTAAACCCGACGTGCGCGAGGGCGTGGCCGCGCCGCTGGAACTGGCGCTGGAATTGCCCCATTCGGGCGCGGCGGTGGCTTCGAGTAATCCCAACGACACCCTGGTGCTGGCGGTCGATAAGAGCGGCAACAAATACGCCGGGGTGCAGCAACTTTCGACGCAGGCGCTGCATAACATCGTGAAAGCCGCCGCCGCGCGCAACCCCAACCAGAAAGTGCGCATCGATGCCGACCGCTCGGCCAAGTATGAAGACGTCATCGAAGTGATTGAACTATGCCAGTTTGAAGGGCTGCGCAATGTGGGGCTGCACACCGCGCCCACGCCGCCCACCGTGACTCGTGAAGGAATGCCTCATGCCACTCGATAAAAGCTCATCCACACTCTCTTCCACCACTACCCCCACTTCCGGCCCACCCTGGCTTTTGTGGTTGTTGGGTTCGGCGGCGCTGCACGGCCTGGTATATGTGGGCATGACGGCAGTGTTGCAAGACAAGGGCGGTGCGGCGGTGCCGGGTCAGCGTCCCGATTCGCCGTTTACCATTTCGATGGAGCAGCGGCAGCAGGTTGCTGATTCCCAGCAACAACACGGCTATAACCCGATGCAAAACGCCGGTATGCAGCCGAACGGCCAACCCCGCCTTACGCCGCAGCAATTAGCCGCGCTCACGCCCGAGCAGCGGTTGCAATATTTGCGGTCGCAAAGTATGCAAGGCGCACCGGGCACAAGCAGGCGGGAAACACCGACGCTGGCGCAATCTCGCCTGAGCGTGGCCGAGTTGTGGAAGATGCGCGACGAATGGGGTCAGGTGCTCGAAGCACAGCATGCACAATATCGCAAGATGATCGGCACGGCACAACAAAACCCGATGCAACGGGCACGACAGGCTATTGCCAAAGCGGGGCCGGATATAGCCGCTGCGCAAAAACAACAGCAGCGTGCCAAAGCGCTGATGCACAAATTGGAGAAGACCACCAATCCCACCCAAAAAGGGCAACTCCGCCAGGAACTCTTGGACACACAGAGAAAGGTCGCAGCAACAACACGCAAAACTTACCAGCACTGGCAGGATGCGGCTTCGGCACTAAGCCTGGTGAAAGACGAGTTTAAAACCGAATATCTCACTGCCGACTCGGCTCGGTATGGAACGCTCAAAACAGCGGGCGTGCAGGAAGCAGCCTATGCCGAGCAGGTCATGGCTGCCAATATGTCGCCGGAATCGCTCAATAAGAATACCAATCTGCCTCAACAATTCAAGGAGAGCCGGACTCGCGCCTTTCCTGCCCAGCAGCTAAAGGCCAATCAAACATTGCTTGATGCCTCGCGCGAAATGACGCTCCTTGTGCGTCAGCAACAAACGCTCACTCAGCGTTTAAAAGGCAAAACTGCCAAGACAACTGCCCGGCCAGCTTCCATCCCGACTAAAGCCATACTTCCCGGGATGCCGCCGGTTAACTCGAAACCGGGTGATATTAAAAAGCAAAATATCGCCCAGCTCTACAACACCAGTAAAGAATTGGAGGAGCAAATCAGCCGGCTTGAGCATCGGTCACGTTCTTACGCTGCGGCACTGCGCAAGAAAATAAAGATCGAGGACGCGATTCAGCAAAACGGATCGGCTCCGGGTGCGTTTTCGCGCATCGACCAACGTCAGAACGGGCCTTCCCCTGCCGAGTTGGAACAGCGCTATCCGCGAGAAATTGCACAGGTAGAATCGCGTTTCCAACGCAGGTTGGAAGAGGCCCAGCAAGAGTACGGTATTAATCCGTCGCAGGCCAAACCACTGCAGGCTTACCAGCGGGTAGACCCGAACCAGCCCAACGCCCGCCCGCAACTGACCGCGCAGCAACAACGGTTAGCCCGCGAGATGCTGCGGCGGCAGATGGGCTTTAACTCTAATTCCAAGCCCCCCGCCAACACCAAGCCGCCGCGCCGTACTTCGACCGGACAGCGCCCCAACCGCCTGGGTGCGTTGCCGCCGACTTTTGCGCCTCCTCGCCGCAGCGCCGCCGAGAAACCGCCACGCCCCTGGCAACCGGGCAGAGAACGCATCCAACCAATCAGCACCCGGCCCGAATCTGCCCCCAAGCCTGGCCCCAAACCTTCACAGCCCGGCTCTTCGCCCACAGGCAAGCCCGGCACGGCTGCACCGCTAAAACCCGCTGCCAACCCGTTGCTCGAAGCCATTAACGGCCAGCGCACCGCCATGCCGCAGCGTGAAGAGCCGAGCCAACCCGGTGCTGCCCAGCACACCAATAGAGACACCATCCTGCAAGGCGACACCGCGCTTCAGGAAACCGTTCCGCGCTCCAATACTCAGGCGACTTACGGGCTGACCGAAGCAGTCGAAGGCAACGAAACTTTTACGCCCCAGGAACCACAGGCCGAGTCGAATACTTCTGCCTCTACGCCAGCCGCCGCTCCAACTCCCACCACAGAGCCGGGCCAGGCGGATGCGGGCGATCATGGAAAAGGACAGGCGCAGGGCGCGAGGGGCAACCGTCCGCCACGCCGCCCAGAGCCGGGGCGTCCCGTCAACGCGGGGATGCCTCGCGATCATCGCAATTCAAACAACAGGCCAGGCAGGCCGCCGCGCGATAACCGACGCCCGCAGATGGAATCGGGTAATCCGGGAGAGCTTTCGCCTGAGATCATCGAGCAAATCCGTGCAGCGGCGCAAAGAGGCTCGGCGGCGGCCGACGGCCGTCCGCTCTCGGGCACGTTCGGCGCGGGCACCCCTACCCTGCCGCCCGACTTAGCCAAGCGGATGCAGGAAGCCCGCCAGCGCCAGGCTCAAACCACCCCGCCCGGTAGCGCTTCGAGCACCCCGCGCACTACCGCCGGAAGCGGAGCAGCCGGTGAAGCCGCCATTCCCGAAGCGCTGCGCAGCCAGCCGATATGGAGCGACAACGTGCCGCCGCCCACTATGCCCGGTGCCGGTATGGGCGGCGTGCCGGGCCGCAAAATTCTGGCCGACGGCGTGCCCGGTGCCGACTGGATGTTCATCGACAGTTGGTATACCGTGGGGCCGTTCCCCAACCCCAATCGCGCCAATATCCACACCGCGTTTCCGCCGGAACAAGGTATCAACCTCGATGCCGTGTATACCGGCAAGAACAATCAATCGGTGCGCTGGGAGTTCGTGCAAACCGGCAGCCCCTTCCTGGTGCCCGCCAACCCGCAGGAGTATGCGGTGTATTATGCCTACACCGAGTTATGGTTCGAAGAAGCCCAGGAACTCACCCTGGCCGTGGGCAGCGACGACGCGGGTAAGATGTGGATCAACGATAAACAAGTGTGGCAAAGCAGCGACGCTCTCAAACCCTGGCGACAGGCCGAGGATTTGGTAAAAGTGCAATTCCAGAAAGGCCGCAACCGCATTTTGTATCGGGTGGAGAATGGGATTATTTTGGTGGGGATGTCGCTGACGATTTCGTTGAAGCCGGAGGGAAACTAACTTCGTCGCTATTTTTTGAAATTAACCACAGATGAACACAGATAAACACAGATGGAATTTCGAGAGACTCAGACTTTAAAACTTAAAACTCAGATGTAATATTTCCGATTTACCCCGCCCTAAAATCTAAGTTCTAAATTCTAAGCTCTGATTGAAAAAAATCTGTGTTTATCTGTGTTCATCTGTGGTTAATTTCCTCGTAGTCAGCAGTAACCCGTCTACCCTCCCCCCTCCCATTGGCGTAAAATTATATCTATGCCAACTTATCGCTCAAGAACAACAACAGCAGGCCGCAATATGGCCGGGGCGCGCGCCTTGTGGCGTGCCACGGGGATGAAAGAAGGAGACTTCAACAAGCCGATTATCGCGGTCGTGAACTCATTTACCCAGTTCGTGCCGGGGCACGTTCACCTGAAGGACTTGGGCCAGCTCGTCGCCCGTGAAATCGAGGCGGCTGGCGGTGTGGCGAAGGAATTCAATACCATCGCGGTGGACGACGGCATCGCCATGGGCCACGACGGCATGCTCTATTCGCTGCCCAGCCGCGAACTGATCGCCGATTCGGTGGAATATATGGTGAACGCCCACTGCGCCGACGCCATGGTGTGCATCTCCAACTGCGACAAAATCACCCCCGGTATGCTGATGGCCGCCCTGCGCCTCCACATCCCCGCC
>DAITOV010000087.1:0-15115 GCA_036833945.1 Abditibacteriia bacterium | reverse complement strand
CATCGGCAAGGCATGGCCGATAATGCCGGTGGAGCAGACCAGCACTTCTTCCACCCCGCAGCCGACTTTTTCGGCGGCCAGTTTGCACATATGAAGTGCATTGAGAATACCCTGCTCACCGGTGCAGCAGTTGGCGTTGCCGGAGTTGGCAACGATGGCGCGGGTCTTCTCGCTGCGGATATGTTCGAGCGACACTAATACCGGCGCAGCCTGCACCGCACTTTGTGTGAACACTGCGGCGGCATTAACCGCCTGATCGGCAACGATCAGCGTAACATCGTCGCCCGTTGTTTTGATTTCACCACGTGCGCTACCCGCGCTAAATCCCTGCGGCGAGACAACCCCGCCGCCCACTATGAGTTCAATCGGTTCTATGGAATTTCCTCAAATTACTATAGGTATTACGCCGCCAGAGCGCCGCAAAAATGTATCGTGTTCCATTGTATCGTGTTTTGAGGATTAACGACGGGATTCACCACAGAGGACACGGAGGACACAGAGAAATTGCTGGTGAGTCTGAGGTGAATGTATTCACCTCGCCTTCAAAATGAGCAATAAATCACAGTCGTTTCTCTGTGACCTCTGTGTTCTCTGTGGTTAATAATTCAGGCTTGAGCCAACCACGGCTGCGCGGCCTCAATTATCTTCGCATTATAGAGTGTGATCCTCGCTATTTTGGGCATGCCTATGGTGAGGAGAATCACTTGCCAGGCGAATACCTTCTGCTGCTGTAAATTCGTGATCTGCGCCCACGGGATAAGCAGCGGCGGGTGCATGAAATGGAACGGAAAACCGCAGGCAAGGTGCAGCCCCTGCGGGCTCACGCCGACGCGGAGCACGTTATTATAGTTGACCATGCCTAACCGGCCGCTTTGCCAGGTATAGAGTTTGCCCCCGTGAAAACCAGGTGGTGCAGGAAATCGTGCGGCCAGGGTGCGCCAGCCGCTGACGAACGCGAGCAGAGAAATAATCGCCGCCGCGAGGCCACCACCAAACAACACGAAGAAAACTGGAATCAGCAGCAGAAGCGCTGTCTGGTCACCGTTGGTGTTCGACATTCTTATGCCACCTGCGTCGAAATCCACCAGATATTACCGGCGAAATCTTTCACGCCGCCGCGCTTATCGCCGTCTTCCTGTTTCTGGTTGGGCGCATCGACCGATTCGCCCCCCGCGGCCAGCATACGCTCGTAGGTGGCATCGACATCCGGCACATAGACGTGCAGCCACACCGGGAAGGCCGGATATGCGGGCGCGGCCTGGGCAATCATCACGACACTATCATCGATTTGCACTTCGGCGTGCATAATGCTGCCATCGGGCCGCTCGTAGCGGCGCAGGGATTTGGCATCGAGGGTTTGGGTAAGGAAGTCAATCAGGCGCGGGGCGTCATCGGTCATGATGTAGACAGAAACGCTGTTGTAGCCCTGGGGTTTGTAGGTAGACATGAAATTCTCCTGTTAATGAAGAACCACGCGCGTGAGCGAGTGGACTGAAGAAGCATATTACCAGGCCAGATGCTTCAAGAAAAAGGAGCGAGAATAAGCAAAATGGCGAAACAATCCGGCTCGCTTACGCGCGCGGTTCTTCATTTAGCATCGCTTGCAATTTGCAAACCGTATTCCAGTTACGGTCGGTCAGGACGACGCCGAGCGCTTTTTCACTGGCAGCGGCCAGCTTGGAGCGCCCCACGCCCTCGGGCGCGTAGAGGTAGAACACCTGGCCGATGAGTTGGAACTCTTCGCTCTCTTTCTTGAGGCTTTCCAGTTTTTCGAGATTGGGCTTAACGGGCTTAGTCGCCAAAAAGCCGAAGTGAACCGCTTTAGGGTCGTCTTCGGCTTGAGGAAACGGGTTATTCGCAATGGCTTTTTCCAGCTCTTTCTCGGTGAGTAGCAGGATCTCAGGCTCGAAACCGCGTTGCGCTTTGATAGCGGCTCTCACCCTGACTGCGAGCGAAGGTGCTTTCTCGTTACTTTCCAGTACTACATTGCCGCTCTGGATGTAGGTGCGCACCTTCTCGCAGCCGAGTTCTTCCAGCAGTCCCGCCAATTCCTTCATCGGCAGAGAAGTTTTTCCACCAACGTTAATGCCACGCAATAACGCGATATAAGTAGCCATACCGCAACTTATTTCTTCCTATCGAGCACGGTAATCATGACGACTCCACCTTTTTCCAGTGTGGTGACGCGCAGATAAGCATCGTGGGCGATAAAGGAAGGGTCGATGATCTTACCCTTATAACGGTAGAGGACTTTCTCGGTAATCAAAAAACTGCGAGGCTCGTCCGTTGCCGGAATTTTGTTCCGGCGCGTTCCCCGGGTGCGTTCTTCCAGCTTCACCCGGACAGTGCTGCCTTGCACTTCTACCAGCGTGCCAAGGTAGGAGGTAAATGAGCTGCCCGTCATTCCTATGGCGGTTTCGCCATCATAGCTGGAAACCCAAATCCAACTCGACTCGGCCACGTTGTGCAGCGTCATATTGCGCACAATCTTGCCATCCATCTGCTCGATGTTGAAACCGGCATTAGGAGCCACCGTAAAACTGCGGGGGCCTCTCCTTTTGGAGTTGTGATTGACATTGATGACATCCACATGCACAACCCGGTTGACGGTATCGACCGATTTAATGGCCCCGAAGTAGACATCGGCTTTTTTCTTCTTCGGTGCGGCCTGGGCACTGTCCACGCTTAGCAGCAATAACGCTGCAAATAAAAGTCCACCAATAAATCGAAGTATCTTACTTGTTCGCATGAAATTACTTTCTTTAAATTAAACTATTTAGGAAAGTTCAACCGTCTAGCACGTTAATTAAAACAACTCCGCCGTCCTCCAGAGAGGTGACTTCAAGGTAAGTATTTGGCCCAATGAGCGAAGGGGAGATTTGTTTACCCTTATAGAAGCAGGGTGTATCTTCCAAGACAGAGAACTTGCGAGGCGGGGTTTTCTCGCTAATACCATTCCGTCGGCTCCCAACGCGACGCATATTCAATTTCAAAGTGATTTGGTTGCCTTCGGCTTCCACGAGATAACCGCGATAAGAAACATACGGAGTAGCTGTTACCTTCCAAGAAATCTCACCATCACGGGAATCCACCCACACCCAACGACAAGTAGCCACATTATGAAGCGTCATATTCTGCATCGTCTTGCCGTTGGGCTGCTCGATACCGATCTTGGCATCGGGGGTAATGAGGAACGAACGCATTTCTTTCTTCTTAAGACTTTCACCGGCCTGTGTATTTAAAACTTCCATGTGGATAACGCGATTGACCGTATCTACAGATTTCAATAAGCCAAAATAGACAACACCTTTTTCCGGTGAAGCCTTCACACCACGGGCACCCAATAAAAATGCTGCCACAAATAACAGACTGAGAATAAAACTGTTCGACCTTCTCTTATACATATTTTTACCTACCCGATAGCGGGTCTCTTTTGTGATTTTACTTTAACACATATTTTCCCAATTTTTGACAAATGTAAAAGGAGAAGCCGTGAGAGGCTTCTCCTTTTACTATTACGGTGAGCTGAATCACACCTAATTAGTAGATCACCGGCATCTTATCCAGCACGCGCACCAACTGATAACGCAGGCTCGAACTATCGGCAGGCGGGTTCTTCACCGGGGTCACAGCGACTTGCAACCGGTAACGCCAGCCGTCCTCGAATTTGAAGCCTTCAATAGGAGCGTAGAAATTCTGCCACTGTCCACCGGCTTCACGCACTTTTAAGCATTTGCGCGGAGCCACTCCCATGCAATCGACCAGGGTAGGCGCGACTTCGAGAATTTTATGGGTAGATTCCAGGGTGGCTGTGCGCATCCACTGCTGGCTGAAGACTTCCAGCGCACGCAGCCGCTTCTCGCCGCTGCGCTGGTCGCGCTCGACCACGACGCGCAACTGATAGCGATAACCGGGAACGAAATCGAAGCCTTCTATTTTGCGCTCGGTGAACTTGCCCCAACTCACGCCTTCGCTTAAATCTTCCAGTTGCAGATAGTTCGGCGACTTGTCGCCATCCATCTCGGGGCCAAGCTGGGGAGCCACATTGATAATTTTAGTTTCAGCAGGCACAAAGCCCTGTACGGTGGTGCCGGTGCGGCGGAAGACCAATGTGCTGGAGCCACGCAGAACGAGGCGCTGGCCATCGCTGGTGAGGTCGAAACGTATGGCATCTTCGACGCCCTTAATTAGCCAGCGCTCGGCTTCCATCACTTCCTGTGGCCCGGCCATCATGGTCGAGATGAGAGACTCTACTTTAATGGTGTTGCCTTTCACGGTGTAGCCACCGTTGACGAGGTTGAGTCCTACCGAAGGCGAAAGGCCCTTGTCGCTGATTTTCAAGGTCGGCGGCTTCGCCAGACCGCGATAGGTGGGCGAAGTGAGTTCCCATTCCGTCCACGCCAACGGATTGGCGACCGTTTGGGTGCTGCCGGTGCGACGCAGCACCAACGTGCTACTGCCGCGCAAGGTCAACCGCTGCCCGTCGGGGGAAAGTTCGAAAGTCCTGGCTGCTTCAATCGCTTTAATCAGCGCACGTTCGGCACTCATCACTTCGGGCGAACCGGCCATCATGGTAGAGACCATGCGCTCGACCTTAATGGTGTTGCCCTTCACGGTATAGCCGCCGCCGATGGCGTTGAGTCCCACCGAAGGCCCCAGGCTCTTTTCGGTGATATTGAGCGTCGGGCGTTTAGACAATCCCCGATAGACCGGCGACTCGACTTCCCACTGCGTGTTGGCGAGAGGGTTCACCGCCACAGCGGTGCTACCGGTGCGACGCCACACCAGGGTGCTGGAGCCATAGAGCGTGAGGCTACGGCCATCGCCCGAGAGCTTGAAGTTCTCGGCGTCTTGCACCGCTTTGCTTAAGGCGCGTTCGGCATCCATCAGCTCCCGCGGTCCGGCCATTTTTGTGGAGATGAGCGGACCAACCGACATCACATCCAAGTCCACGCTGTAGCCACCGCTGATGCTGTTCAAACCAACCGAAGTCGAAAGACGGCTGTCTTCGAACTTGAGAGTGGGCTTTTTCTTGAGCCCGCGATAAATCGGCGTGACCAGTTCCCACTGCGTCCCGGCCAACGGATTTTCATAGACCCGCTTGGGCGTGAGCGGCCGCTTGACCTGCCCGACCGGAGCCGCCATCGCGCCAGGCATTGCACCAAGCAGGAAGAGGGAAAGTGCGCCCAAACCAATTGCCGTTGTCAGTTGTTTTTTCATATTGAAAGACTCCATTGTTTTTTACGATTTTCTCGTGTTAATGATGGATTGACTGGCGAGGTGCGAGATTTGTTCCCGAGACAAATTATGTTCTTTCTAACTAAGTAGTTTGTAAAATAAGTTTTTACGAATTTCCTGTGTGTGAACATCGCGCTCTGTCATTCCGAGGCACGAGGAATCTCGTAATAATGAATTAAAACATCTACCCCTGTCATATAAGCTTTAGGAAGGTGGAATGAGATTCTTCGCTGGCTCAGAATGACAGATTGCAAGGCCAAGTCTGCGAACCGATATTCTCAACACCGGAAGAGTAAAAATTTATTTTACAGACTACTAAGTAGCCTGTAAAATAATTGTTTACGTCCGAGGTTCGCCTGAAGAACCGCGCGCGTGAGCAAGCCGGGTATCCACGGACTTCTTGCTTATTCTGAAACTGTATTTGGCTTAGCACAATGCCTGCCCATACCCGACTCGCTCACGCGCGCGGTTCTTCATGACGGACTCCTCGCTTAAAAAGGGGCAACTAATTATTTTACAGACTACTAAGTAGAATCAGGAAACCTTTCTTTTATGCGGCCGATAGCACGCAGGATGCTATGAAAGTCGGCAACTGCCCGGTTCATAAAGAGCTGATCTTGGCGCAGTAATTGGTAACCCAGGCTGCTTTCTTCCCAGGATTGTATCTGCTCACAATCGCGCACTTTTGACGGTAAGATACGAATGCCGCCCCCATCGCTATTGCGCATTTCGACTATCCACACCTCTTGCAGTTCTAGCTGCGCCACGGCAGCCTCAACCTCGCAACCGATTTCCGGCATCGCTTTTCCGCGCCAACGAAGAACACACAAGGGGATGTCGGGTTGAGTGAAAAAAGGGCCATGCCAATGCCAGGCTTTGACTTGCCCGAGAATGAGCTTAGCAATCGGCATTAATTCGACGAGGGTGGGAGCTTCTTTGCCGTTCAATAGAGTTCATCTCCTGATCGTGCCCCATGATCTACCAATTGCATGACCACGATTGTTCCCTGCTTGTCCGCACTTGGGCTCTGGCCCCATTGCCCATTACTCATACGTTGCACAGCTTGGTTTAAGTCAAGTTCATCGGCCAGCGGCACCAGATTACGTCGGGAATATTCCCTTTGCTCAATACAGATTTCGATGAATTTTAAACGCAGGAGATTTTTAATCGCTCGTTCATACGCCGGGAGAAATTCTGTGCCCGGCGGCAATGGAACAAGCGGCTCAATAATATTCAACAGAGCCGATAAATTTTCCTCCCCGGCTTCACGCAGAGTCCAGAGGATTTCTTTTTCGAGAGGGGAAAGGAGCTGCCTATTCTTGGCCTTTGACGAACTATTCATGAAATTCTCCGCAACTGCGTCTTTGACTTTCTGCGTCCAGTTTTCATCGGTCACACTCACAATTACAACCTGGAATCCTCATCTATCACTTTTATTCTCACACCTTCCAAATCATCAATATAAAAATGTGTAAGGGGAAGTGGTTTCAACTCTCTTTTCTATCACAGCGTTTTTCCCACCACAGAATCGCCATGAACCACACAATACCAGCCAAAAGCAAGCAGAGAAAACCGACAATAAATTGCGCCCACGGCGGGACGAGAGGCTGCAACAAGCCACTCACTATCCCGGCCACGGCTGCGGGTGGGGCAACTATCAATATCGCCCCCAACCATGCAGGAACGCCTAC
This sequence comes from Abditibacteriia bacterium, assembly GCA_036833945.1. Taxonomy (GTDB): domain Bacteria; phylum Armatimonadota; class Abditibacteriia; order Abditibacteriales; family Abditibacteriaceae; genus DAITOV01. Next base: position 8,186 of record DAITOV010000087.1, on the reverse strand, counting down.
GCAGAATTTCATCGCGTCCCCTTCCCCGGCTTCATAAAATTCTCCCGCCAATACTGCCACTCCTCATCTGAGGTTTCCCACTCACAATAAACCGCCACGCCCTGATAGTGCGCAGGTAATTTTTCATAACGATTCAATCCGGCGTGGATGCCCGGCAGAGCGTTCTTGATATTTTCCACATCGGGAAAATGATATTCCACGCCCGCATCGGCATAAGTGGGAATGCCCAACAGAATCTGCGGCGGTTTGGCTCCTTCGGCTGTCCAGTCGAGGATTTGTTGCGTCCACGAGCGCATCAGGTATTGGTAGATTTTGCCGTCGCGCAGGGAGGTGTCGTACATCATCACCGCCATCTGATCGACGCGGCTGGCAACTTCCTTGAAATAGGGCTCATCCCAATGCACTTCGGGGAAGGGGTGCCAGTAGGTCGGCGGCGGATAAGCGGCCACCGAAAGCAGCTTGCCCTGGGGCAGGGCCTGGCGCAGTTCATCGAGCAACTTCAACATGTTGGCGTGCCCGGATGGCCACGGCTCGACATTAAGATGCACTCCGGCCAACTGGGGATGGCGACGCAGCAGCGCCGCCGCCGACTGCACGAATACTTTGCGCCGCGCGGGCATATCGGGCGTGACATCGGCATCGATCACCCCGCCTATCCACGGCAGCACGCGAATACCTTTGGTTTCTTTGAGGAAAAGCTCGGTTTGCTTATCATCTACCGGCATGATGGCCCCATCGAGCCGGGTTGGGCACAGGTGCGGGTAGATATCGGTGATGTGATTACGGCGTAGCATGGCCGCCAGTTCGCGGATTTTGGCGGCGCTGCGGAAACGCGGCAGGCGGTCGGTGCGATCGTTTTCGGTGAACCAGCTATCGTGCCCCAGCCAGCCGTGTTGCAGCCACATACCGTTGCGGGCAAGGTCGTGGCGGCCATCGGTGACGATATGACCTGGCCGCCATATCGCGCGTGCGCCTAACACCAGCAGTATGATGGCCAGCCCCAGCGCGATGGTGCGCCAGGGTGGGCGTTTGATGAACTGCCAGAACTTTTTCATGGACATCTTTCAAGGGTTAAGCACTGCCCCGAAGGAAATAGTTATCGGGAGGTCAGCCACTTAAGAATTAAGGCACCCAAAAAGATGACCGCTCCCACAACACCACAAGTACGCCCTACCCTCACATTATTGATTTCGACTTCATTGGTATAATCCGCAGCTTTCATCTGTTTTATGGCAGTATTCCCCATGCTCCAGGCCACGAAAGCAACGATAAAACCAAGTGCCCCGTAAGTCGCACTGAGAACGAGGCCAACGATTCCAAGGACCAGAATAGTGGTGCCGCGCGGAGAATAATACGAAGATCCTTCTGCTGTGCGTCTGGCAATTTCTTCTGCTATCTCGGCGTATTGTTCGGGATTTTCATCCTCATCGATATCTTCGATGATATGAGACAACTCAGTAGTCGAATATTGAGCGTAGGGGCTGGGAGAATTCATAAGACAATACCTAAACACTTTTCACAGGCTTATCCCATTTTAAAGCAAAAAGCCGTGGAGGTAGATAATTTTTTGAGCGGGGTCAATCAGCATCTCTCCGGCCCACCCCACGCCCATCGGTTCTCGGTGAAACCGGTAGAAGCGTGGTTTGGCGACAGAGCGCGATTTTTCCCATCCCACCATCACAGCATAAGGGCTGTCTCCCGCGCCGCGCGCATTGATGCTGAATTCTTCCATCGCTACCAATACATAGCCATGACGGCGCAATGCACTCAAAAAACCATCCGCATCCGCGACTTTAAAACGCATCCAGACAATGCCGCTCAGGTGAGCGGTGCCTGCGATCTTTAACTCCGAAACGCCTGCGGGCACCGGCATATGAAAGATGCGAGTAAAAGATTGGGCGGGAGGCACAGCGCTTAATTCGGTAGCTTGCCAATACCAATGTCTGATCCACAGCCCGGCCATTATAATCGCGCAGATGCAGCCAATCGCGAATACGAATGCTGTTTTGCGCCGGAAAGCTGTTTTCATCCACTTCTCTCCCCTATAACACGCCTTTTTCTATCTCGTTCAAATAAACGAAGGTCGGCGCTTTGACACCGGCCTGTTTGCGAATTTCCACCAAACGCTCAGACTCGAAAAACTCCCTGGCGTTCTGTAGCGAATCCCATTGGGAAAAATGTACGATGTTGCGGGCATCGCTTTCAAATTTGAGGAGTTGATAACTCATTTCCCCCGCCTCTTTGCGGATGGAAGCAGCATTGTCGAAAATGGTCTTCCAGGCGGCATAGTCTTCGACTTCGTGGATAATCAGAACATATTGCATCATTCAATTTTAGATCATATCCGCCTGGCTAATTTTGCAGGATTGTGCCGCGCTTGCATGAGATGCTATTTAATAAGCACCTCACCACAACATCCTTATACTGGTGAGCGGAAAGTCTTGATGAAATCAACACAAAGAACACTAAGGACTCACAAAGAAAAGAATATTTTTGTGAACTTTGTGCCTGCTTCGTGGCCTTTGTGTTTAATCAAACGACTGTATGAAACACTTCTTAGCCACCATCATGCACGCGATAAACCCGCAGCGCCCGTTCCACGGCACCGCTGAGTAACTCTCCGGCGCGAGCCAGGCACTCTTCCAGTGTCAACGGCGCATCGGCGATGGGGAACGCTGAGAGCAAACCGAGTTCATCCAACTGCTCGCCGCAAAGCGCGACCTTGCCGCCAAAGGCGATGACGGGAACGTTTTTCTCCCCGGCTACGCGGCATACCCCGGCGATGGTCTTGCCCGAAAGGGTCTGAGCGTCGAGTGCGCCTTCGCCGGTGAGAACGAGAGTCGCATCCTGTAATTTTTCGGCAAAACCGGCGGTTTCGAGGACGACTTCGATGCCCGATTTCATCTGCGCGTTACAATATGCCGCCAATGCAAAGCCCAACCCACCGGCCGCGCCGGCACCCGGCACATGGCCTTTATCCTCACCCAATGCCTGCACGCTGATCTGCGCCAACCGTTGCAGCCCGGAATCGAGGATTTTTACATGCTCGGGCGAAGCGCCTTTTTGTGGGCCATAAATAAAGGCCGCTCCATTCTCACCGAATAAGGGGTTGGTCACATCGCACAAAACAGTGCAGGTAACCTCGCTAAGCCGTGTATCGAGCCAGGAGAGGTCGATGCGGTGTAAATCGTTAAGGGCAGCGCCCCCCGGCGAAAGTTCCTGGCCTTGCGCATCGAGAAATTTAGCACCCAATGCGGCCAACGCGCCGGTGCCGCCATCGGTGGTCGCCGAACCGCCGATACCGATGAGCAGTTCGCGGCAACCGGCATCGAGCGCAGCTTTCATCAACTGGCCGGTGCCGTAAGTCGAAGCCCGCAAGGCATCGCGCCGGTCGGGCGGTATGAGCGGCAACCCGGAAGCCTGGGCCATTTCGATGACAGCGCGCCCACCGGGCAACAGGCCCCAGACCGCTTCCACTTCATCACCCAACGGACCAGTTACCGTCGCCACCTGCGCCGTGCCACCTGCGCCGTGTAACAATGCTTCAACCGTGCCTTCTCCGCCATCGGCCAGGGGAAGAGCGTGCGTTTGTGCCTGGGGGAAAACTTTGAGAACGCCTTGCCGCATGGCGGCGCAGACTTCGAGGGAACTGAGTGAACCTTTAAACGAATCGGGAGCGAAAACGATTTTCAAAGCCGGATATGTGTTGCTGTTTTAAAAATGAGGAAGTGTATCGTCGGAGGCGGGAGGTGGAGTAACGGGTTTAACACCTCGAAAAGCAGTGCGATTATGTTCTTCGTCGCGCCGTCTCTGGCGGCGTTCGTGGAGCTTGCGCTTGGCAGGATGGAGAAGGAAATCAATCAGAATATAGAGAGCCGTAATGATGAGCAGCCAACGCAGAAGAAAAAAGACGCTGGGTTCGGGCAAAGTCACCATGTTATTTACCAACTGCAGTACCGAAGCAACGCCCGTCAATTGCGGTTGCGCCGCTACGTAGATCCAATACAACAACCCATAAAGAATGGCCGCCGCTATTAAGCCGATAATAAGCATTTAAAATCTGCCCTCCTTTCCCTGTGGACGTTTTGGGAAAACAACGGTTCAGAGCCATCCCTTCCCGTTGAGCGCACAACTTTCGTTAAACTAAAGTTTACATCTTCCCGCTACGCGGGATTCTCATTTTGTACAAATTTATTTATGGCGCAGCTTCTCTCTATTCTTCCACAAACTCCGGGCGAAATCCTCACTCGCGCGCCTGTCGATACGCCGCGCCCTCCCACCTTTGCGGTCTATACGCTGGGCTGCAAGGTTAACCAGGCCGATTCCAACGGGCTGGCCCGCATTCTTCAAAGCAAGGGATTCGAGCGTGTCGAATTCCGCGAAGCTGCCGACCTCTACGTCATCGACACCTGCACCGTCACCAACGAAGCCGATAAGAAGTCGCGCAAGGCCGCCGCGCGCGCCCAGCGCAACAACCCGCAGGCGGTGGTGGCCGTCACCGGTTGCGCCGCGACTTATTCCGCCGGGCAGTTCGAGCGCGCCGCGCCCGGTTCGCTGGTGCTTTCCAACGCCCGCAAATGGGAACTGCCCGAACTGGCGATTGAAAAACTCAAGGCCCGTCCCGACTGGGAGGCGAACTATGCCCGCTTCCGCGAAGAGATGGGCAGCGAGCCGATGCCCATCTCCACCCGTGAGCGCGCCACCATCAAAATTCAGGATGGCTGCAACCACAAATGCTCGTACTGCATCATCCCCAAGGTGCGCGGAGCCAGCGTGCTCAAAAGCCACGAAGCGATTATGCGTGAAGCGCGCAGCCTCATCGACGATGGCGCACGCGAACTCACCATCACCGGCGTCTCGATGGGCGATTTTTCGCAAGGCAGAAGGCAGAAGTCGGAAGGCAGAAATGGGGCGCTGTGCGACTTGCTGCGTGAACTGAGCGTGATGGAAGGGTTGGACCGGTTGCGGGTTTCTTCGCTCGACCCGGCCGATGTCGATGAAGCCTATTTGCAAACCCTGGCTCACACGCCCGGACTGTGCCCGCACATTCACCTGGCATTGCAAAGCGGCAGCGCTTCGACCTTGCGCCGCATGCGCCGTCGCTACACGCCCGAACTGTTTTTGAAATGGGCCAAACGCTGGCGCGAGATAACACCCGACGGCGGCTTGACCACAGATATCATCGTGGGCTTTCCCGGCGAAACCGAAGAAGAGTTCCAGGAATCGATGCGCGTAGCACGTGAGGCACGCTTCTCATCGATTCATGTCTTCCCCTACTCGCCTCGTGATAACACCGTCGCTGCCGAAATGGGCGATCTGGTGCCGCCGCAGGTCCAGAAGCGCCGGGTGGATGAACTGTTGAAGTTGGCCGATGAATTGAGCGCTGAATTCGCCGCTCGCTTTATTGGTCGCCAGTTGACGGTTTTAGTTGAAAAGTCGGAAAACGGTTTTGCCGAAGGTTTGACGGAGAATTACATTCGAGCCAGGGTGCGCCTGCTGGAATCGTCGGCTAATGCGGGTGATGTGGTTTTGGCGCGGGTGGAAGAGTGGGATGGCCAGATGTTGTTGGCGCGTGAGTGAGCAGGACGTCATATTTTATTTGCGAACCCTGAGCGTGAGCGACGGGCACGGGCAATGAGCTTAGTGAAGCAAGAAAATCGTGCCCGTCGCTCACGCTCGGGGTTCGCAAATCAACGTCATCGCTCATACCAATACACAAAGAAAAATGAGCAAGGCAGCATTCATCTGCCTTGCTCATCCTGTTTTTACAATACCCTTACGGCAACTCGATAATATCCACCAGATACTTACCGCTAAACAGTTTGACGTAAGCAGTATCGGGTCCGTAGGTATCCAGGTAGGCACTTCCCTTCACAAAATTCTTCTGCTCGATGATCCGTCCCGAGGCATCGCACAGGGCTGCCGTGGCTTCGGGGACGGGCTTGAGCAGCGTGACCGTCCAGCCACCGGTCGTGGTCTTGATTCTCATCGATCGTGGCAAGCGGGCGATAGCGGCAACATCATCCGCTTTGACGGAGAACTCGATATTACCATCTTTAACCGGCAGTTCCTTACCACTCAACAAATCCACGTAATGCGTCCCGGGCAGGCTCTCTGCCTGGATTAATGGCGTGTCATTAGCCTTTTGTCCAGCGTTATAGAACAACGTGATTTGCTTGTTACCGCTCACAAAACGATTCGCATAAACCTGCGGCGAGAGTGTGGGAATGAGCGGTTCGATATCGCGCGAACGAAACGCATCGCCATTTTCCTGTAGCACGCGGTGATACTCATCGGGATAGCTATCGAGAAAGGTTCCCACCGCATTCCAGAAAGCGACCTTCGCCCCGTTCTCCTTGGCATTGGGACGGTATTCATAGAGTTTGGTCTCCGGAAAGTAGAAGCGAAAAATGTTAACCGGCAGCGGTCGCAGGCCCGGAAAGGTGTAGCGGCGGTTTTCCGAAGTGAGGGCGCCATCTAACTGCGCGGCCTGGATATCGGCACCGGGATATTCGGCGGTCAAAACGAAATCGGGCTTCACCACACTGGCCGCTTTGTGGACGCGCTTTGCCATTTCGGCCATGGCACGCATGCCCCAATGTTGGCCGTGCTCGCCAAAGGCGTGCTTGTGCTCTGTGCTGTAGCAGGAAAAACCGCCAAAGCCCAGTTCATCGAGGCGAATCGCATCAACGCCGGTATCTTTCACCAGACGCGCCATGTTCTGCGCCACGATGTCGAGAAACTCGTCGCTATTGGGGTCCATGCGATAGGAGTAGTATTGAATCACATGTCCGTCACGCGGCGCGGACGGCATATCCTGAGGGGCCAGCGACGCAAAATATGGGTTTACCACACTATGCTTGGGGCCGTATTGCCCCATGCTGGTGGAGGTATCCGCCAGCATCGGCGCGGTATAGAGCTGCACCGGAGTGCCATTCTGTTGCGATTTCTCCACGGCGGCGCGCAAACCCGGAAGCCCTCCCATACTGGTGTTGTAGCGGTTGGTTTCGCCAAAATTCTGGATATAAACCGGCTTGCCGGTTACAGGGTCGGGGATGACGCGGTAACGCAAACGGCTAAACGCCGTGTCGCCAGCCTCTTTGCGGAGATTATCGAGCGAGACGCCGAACGGTCCTGTCTCACCCCACTGCCACCAGGCATCCCACTCGCCCATATCGGTATTATCGCGGGCAAAGTCGTACCACTTACCGTTGGAAAACAGCAGGCGCGTGTTGACGTTGGTCGGTTTGATGTTGAGGTAGGCTATGCGCCACACATCGTCCAGTTTGGTTTGTAATGGCCGCCACTGCCATGCTTTACGCGCCCAGTCGGCGTAGGTGCGCATGGCCTGGCGCCAATCGCCGGGGTGCATCTCGATTACGGCTTCGGGATAAGTTACGCTTTGCCCGCCCGCCCGCTCGTAAGTGGAATATTCAAACCCCATGCTCGCACCGTTGCCTGCCTGCAGGCTGGCATCCCACAGGTAGTTGGGCGCGGTGCGGTCTTTCAGAAAATTGGAAGTCATGACGGCATAAGCCGGAGGCGTAGCCCCTTTGCGAAACGCCATGCCTTTCAAGGTCCCTTCCGCATCGAGGCTGCGCAGCGACACGCCTGTGCCAAGTTCAGGGGAGAAGAGGTCGAACATTTGCCATTGCGATTCGTTACCCGCGCCGTAATACATCCGCAAACTGGTGTTGATCTTCTGCACCATGCCGCCATAGAGCGGGTAGAGGTAGTAGTCGTCATCGGGTTGCGAGGAAATCGCCAGCCCGCCGATTTGCGGAAAAACCGCTTTCCACTGTTGCTGCTGCGGCGCGTTGTTCTTAATGTTCAGGCCGAACTTCAAGCCTTCGCCTTCGAGTGCAATTTTAAACTCGGTGCTGAGTTTGTGTTGGGGATGTATCAACTCTACCGTCACGGCATTAGAGGGGGCAGGAGAAACCTTACGCACCTGCCAATCGGCTGCGCCAAAGCGCTTGCCGCCGATTTCGGTGACGAACAAACGGCTCTGGGCCGGATCGATTAGGATATTCTTCCCGGCATATTCGTTGCGCAGTGAGGTGAGCTGCAATCCCTGAGCGGTGGAGAACTCGGCTGAGAGGTTACTGCTTTTGAGCGTGAAGCCTTTTTGGCCGACCGCAATTTGCGGAGCAATCTTTACCGGCTGCATTTTGGGGGCGGCAATT
>DAITOV010000086.1:0-15154 GCA_036833945.1 Abditibacteriia bacterium | reverse complement strand
ACCTGCTGGTTGCCACCCACGGCGTTCACATTCTGCGGGGCGCCGGGAGCGTTGGGCAAAGTCTCCATATCGGCCGGGTCACCCGGCGTGCTGCCACCGGCGTTCACCGCAACCACACGGAAGGTGTATTCAGTTGACGGGGTCAGTGTGCCGCCCGAAACAACCGTTTCCGCTTGAGGATTGGTGCCTACTTCAACATAGGTATTATCGGCAGCCCCCTTCTCCTTGCGCTGCAAGATCAAAGAGGTAGCGCGGGCCGGGAGTGCGGGCATCGTCACCGAAACGCCGGTGGAAGTGATATTGCTAAACGACGGTGCATCGGGAGCAGCCGGAGCGGCCACTTGCGGCGTGGCACTGGCTTCGTCCGAATCGGCGCTGCTGCCACCGGTGTTCACCGCACGCACAACATAAAAGTATTCGGTGCCGTTGGTCAGATTCTGATGGGTATACGAAGTGGTGGTCAGTCCAGCCTGAACTTGCGCGTAGGGGCCGCCTTCGGTAGTGCTGGAATAGAGCGTATAGCTTACCGCACCGGCCGAGGCTTCCCAGGTCAGGTCGATTTGCTCATCGCCAGGAGTCGCTTCCAAATCTTCGGGCTTTGCCGGAGCGTTGGGCAAAGTCGTCATACCCGCCGGGTCGCCCACCGTGCTGCCACCGGCATTCACTGCGATCACACGGAAGGTGTAGCCTGTGGCGGGGTCCAGCGTGCCGCCGGAGACCACTGCTGCCCCTTGTAATTCATCGTCTACCAGGGTGTAAGTTTCATCACCGGCAACTGTTTCTTTGCGCTGCAAAATCAGCGAATCGGCACGAGCCGGAAGAGCCGGAAGCGTTACGGAAACACCGGTGGAAGTGATGTTGCTAAACGCCGGCACACCGGGCGCAGCCGGAGCGGCCACTTGCGGCGTAGCACTGGCTTCATCCGAAGCAGCACTGGTGCCGCCGGTGTTGGTAGCCGTCACCACATAATAGTAGGTCGTACCGTTGGTGGCAGGCGTATGGGTAAATTCGGTATTGGCACCGGCAGATTCCTGCTCGGTGTAAGGGCCGCCCTGAGTGGTGCCGTAGTGCACGGTGTAGCTCACCGCACCGGCGGAAGCCGACCAGGTGAGGTCTACTTTGCCATCGCCCGGGGTCGCCTCCAAATCTTCAGGCTTCGCCGGAGCGTTGGGCAACGTCGTCACATTGTCAGGCGTGCCCACGGTGCTGCCGCCTGCGTTCACCGCAATATAGCGGAAGCTGTAGGCGGTGTTGGCGGTCAGGAGAGTAACCGGTGTTTCTTCATCGGCTTCCAGGCCAGTCTTGACATTGGAATAAGCACTGTCCTGCTCGGAGGCCAGCTTCTTTTGCAGGGTCAGCGTCACAGCGCCAGCGGGAAGCTCGGGAGCCGTCACTTTCACGCTGGTCTGGGTGATGTCGCTAAAGGTCGGTGCAGCGGGAGCGGCAGGCGCGGGGACTTGCGGGGTGGCGCTGGCTTCATCCGAAGCGGGGCTGCTGCCGCCGCTGTTGACGGCAACCACCACGTAATACTGTGTCACGCCATTGGTGAGCGGGGTATCTTCATAGGTCGTTCCACTGTGGTTGCTCTTAATGGTGGAGTAAGGCCCATTCGCCACCAGAGAACGCTTGACGGTATAGGAAGTGGCACCCGTCACGGCATCCCACGACAAATCGATCTTGGCATTCCCGGCCGTGGCGTTCAGGTTTTCAGGCTTCGCCGGGGCATTGGGCAACGTCGTCATGCCAGCCGGAGTGCCCACGGTGCTGCCACCGGCATTCACGGCAATTACGCGGAAGGTATAACCCGTCGCAGGGCTGAGGCTGCCGACAGAAACCACGTCTTCGGCCTGCGGGTCTTCGCCGACTTCGATATAGGTCTCGTCACCGGCACCCGTCTCTTTCCGCTGCAGAATCAGCGATTCGGCACGGGCCGGAAGCGTAGGCATGGTAACCGAAACGCTGGTATTGGTGATATTGCCAAACGAGGGGACGCCAGGAGCAGCCGGAGCGGCGACCTGCGGCGTGGCACTGGCCTCGCCTGAATTGGCACTGCTGCCGCCGGTGTTGATGGCGGTCACGACATAATAATAGGTGGTGCCGTTGATAACATCGTCGTCGTTAAAGCTGGTGCCGGTCAGGCCGCCTTCGATTTCGGTATAGGGGCCACCTTCGATGGTGCTGCGATGCACCGCATAGGTGACGGCACCCGACGAAGCTTCCCAGGTCAGGTCCACTTCACCATCGCCGGGAGTGGCGTCCAGGTTTTGAGGCGCTGCCGGAGCGTTGGGCAATGTCGTGACATTCGCCGATGTGCCAACATTGCTGCCACCGGCGTTCACCGCCACATAGCGGAAGCTGTAGGTGGTGTTGGCGGTCAGGAGGTCAGCGACGCTTTCGTCTTCGCCTTCCAGGCCGGTATCGACATTGGCATACGAGCTATCCGGATCGGAAGCCAGTTTCTTTTGCAGGGTGAGTGAATCTGCGCCGCTGGGCAGAACCGGAGCCGTTACCTTCACACTGTTCTGCGCAACCTCGCTAAAGCTGGGCGCGCCGGGAACTGCGGGTGCAGGCACCTGCGGCGTGGCGCTGGCCTCGTTAGAAGCCGGGCCGTTGCCGGCACCGTTCACGCCACGCACCACATAATAATAGGTGGTGCCGTTGGTGACGGTAGTATCGCTGTAGGTCAGCTCGTCGATGTCATCGGCCACTAAGGAATAAGGTCCTTCGGTAACAGTGCTACGCTCGACGCGATAGGTGATCGCGCCATTGGCGGCTTGCCACGAAAGATCGACCACGCCGTTGCCCGCCAACGCCGAAAGCACGGTGGGAGCATCCGGCGTAGCGGCCAGAGTGGTGGCGCTCACGCCATTACCCGCCACAGAACCGCCGCTGCCCACTGCGACATAGCGGAAGGTGTATTCGGTTTCCGCTGTCAGGTTGGTGACGTTGGTCACCGCCAACGCGGCCAGGCCGGTGGCGACATCGGTATAAAAGGTATCGTTCTGGCTGGCCAGCTTCTTTTGCAGGGTGAGGCTGGTGGCATTGGCCGGCAAAATGGGCGCGGTCGAGGTTAAAGAGGTCGCCGCGATATTGCTGATCGAAGGCGTGCCGGGTGCACCCGGAGTCGGGGCTGCCGGCGTGGCGCTGATCTGGCTAGAATTGCTGCTTTCGCCATAGGAGTTGGCAGCGGAAACGATGTAATAATAGGTGACACCGTTGGTAACGGTGCTATCGGTATAAGAAGTGGAACTGGGAGTGGCAATCTGGGTGTAGGGTCCACCGGAGTTGGTGCTACGCTTTACGCGGTAGCTGGTCGCGGATGGGACGCTGTTCCAGGTTAAGGCGACTTCACCATCGCCGGGGGTAGCTGAAAGGTTGGCTGGAGCATAGCCAGGAGTGCCAAAAGGAGTGGCAGAACGCACCCCCGTGAAAGGGCCATCCCCCGGAGCGAATTCGGCAGCAGCCTGCATGATGAAATAATAGGTAACGCCGGGCGTGAGACCTGTCCATATATAACTGGTAGTCGTTCCGCCAACAATATTGACTTCTGCATCATAAACGCCGCTCGTTGTCCCTCTTTTAATCCGGTAACCATAAGTATGAGCCTTCTGGCTCCAACTTAGCGTTATTTGCCCATTACCGGCGGAGGCTCCAAAAACTACGATCTCATCCAGTTTAGGGATTGCTGTTCGTTCAGGCGTATAAGCACTGTTTCCAACAGCATTTTGAGCACGAAAACGGAATGTGTATTCTTTACCGTTTCCACCCGAAATAAAATGCTCACCTCGACCTAGTCCTAGGCCCCACGGCTGAGTGAAACCAACTGTAGCAAATTCACCACTACCTTCTTTCCTTTGTAACTGATAGCTTGTGGCGGTAGGAACGTTATCCCAGGTCAGGTAGATGCCAGAGGGGCGCGATTCCACATTAAAATTATTCGGAGTCGGTGGGGGTGCAAGAGGAGTTGCACTCACTTGAGAAGAGTTACCACTGTTGCCGTTAGAATTTGAAGCAATGGCTTGGACTACGAAATAGTATGTCGTATATGGGGTCAAACCAGTCCATGTGTAATAAGTGTTGCCGGTGGTTTGGGTTGCTGTATAAACCCCACTACTCGTCCCGCGCTTGATGAGATAACTACTCCGATTTGAAACCTGACTCCACGATAACGATACTTGTCCATTGCCTATGTTCACATTAAGCCCAGTCGGAGTCGACAGCCGAGGCATGGCGCTCGCCTGGCTTGAATTACCACTTTCGCCGCTGCCATCCACAGCGCTAACGACATAATAATAAGTGACGCCGTTTGTTAGCCCTGTGTTTGTATAAGTCCGACCGCTTTGAGTGACAACAGTCGTATAAGGCCCCCCAGACGAGGTGGCGCGCTTGAGCTTATAATTGGTTGCGCCTGAGGAGGCGTTCCAGGAAAGAGAAATCTGTCCATTACCCGCCGACGCGGAGAGCCCACCCGGCACGGGTGGAGCCGCCAAAGCCGGCGTGGCCACCAACAACAAAAGCAACCAACACCATGCCCTGCCCATTAGGGAGACACAATTCTTCCCTACTATTGAAAAGCGAGTTTGCCCCTGCCACAACAATGACAGGTAAAGTTGAACAGCGTGCGACACAGGTTGGGAACGCCAGGAATTTAAAGACATAAATTTCCGAAATCGATGGTGAGCAATTACGATTAGGAATGCTTCTTTATGAAGAAGCATAGAACTAACGGCTAAACAAAGGACAAACGAGATTATTCTGCAGAAAATGGAATTTTAATCCCACTTTTAATAAATCTGCGACCACATTATAACCTACAAAAAAGGGGAATAGTACTTTTATCGAAATAAATGTAATAATTTTTACAGTTTTTTGTGAATTATATTTTCAGATAAGGAATAAAATCGGGCATATTTGTGCTTTCTATATTTTCTTGTTTAGATGGGGTTAATACGATGATTCGATGTAATACCAATCCCAGATAATACAGCGGATAGACAGAATACAGGAAACAGGGAGACAACCAGACTTTGATGACTACCGCAAACATCCCACGCCCGTCATCCTCGTGAACGCGGGGAGCCAGAACACAGCTTTTTGTTCAGAGTAAAACCAAACTTTATCTCAAGAGTATGTTTCCCAAACTGGAGTAGGGGCGAGTTTCGACACAGCCTCGAACGTAATGACGAACGGTTATCCCCCTCGCCTTGTTGCCAATACACGTTGCAAAACGTTTTGCATCATGCGCTGCACACGAACGTCCACACCATGCGGCCTGCTGCCGTGCGACCAGGGCAGAATGTGTCCCGGCGGAGACGAAAGCGCCTGCGACCAAAAAATGGTGGAGGCATTAAACACCAGGTTGCCCCGGGGGCCGTCAAAGATGGTGGCCGCCCAATGGCCGAGCTTGCGCCCCGATTGCCAGGCGTAGCCCTGCTCCACAACTTCCAATCCCGGCCATTTGCCAGGATCACCGTGATACTCCCAGCCAATGAGGCCGGGAATGACGTCGCCCTGTTGCACCCCGGTACCTTCATAAATCCAATGCGCGGGATTCGTGCAAACCCAATCACCGCCGCCATTAATAGGTAAAAACGTGCGGGCGCCGATCAACAATGTTTCATCGGGACCGCGTTGCAAATCGCCGGTATAGCAATGAGCGCAGCTTTCAAGTTCGGCCTCCGTCATGCCACCATAGATGCCTTTGCGGGTGAGCGTACGTAAGGGTTGTCCCATGCCGGAATCGGTGAGCGGACTCACTACATGCACCGCATTGCCGCCCAGCCATAAGACGCTTACACCCTGCTCGATGGCTTGCTGCACGGCATCGTATTGGCGCAAATCCCAGTATTCATCGTGCCCGACGCTCAGGAAAACCGGGCAGCGTGTGAGTTGGCTGCTCTCCAGCACATCGGCATTCGAGCAGTAGGTGACATCATACCCCTGCTCTTCCAGCCAGAACGCCAGCGGAAACTCCCATAGCAGGAATTCGCCCGAGCCAATCGATTGAGGCACCTCGAAGATCTGGGGATATTTACCATAGGGCCGGTTGAAACTTACGCTCACATCGGCGGCATGCGAGCCGCGCGGGTCGGTATAGAGCGACCAACCGCCGGGCCAGCTATTATAAGCTTGCCAGGTGTTATCGCTGCATTGAAAGACAATCTCAGCCGGACGGTCATCACGCACGATGAAAATGACGTAGCTTTGCCAGTATGGCTCATCGGCGCTTTCCGGCAGCGTGGTCAGACGGCCCAGATACACGCCGCTCTGCCAATCGTCGGGAATGGTGAAGTGAACGGATGCTTCCCAGCGGCATTCGCGCAGACGTTGATCTTCAATGGGCGCATCGGGCTGAACAGTACCCTGAAAAGGCCCCAATTTCTTCATGAGCCGGGAACCCGCTCCGCCGTAGTAGCCCATGCGGAAAATCTCGACTTCAAACTGCGAAGCCGGATTAGTGCTGACCATGATTTGCAGCTCATCACCCGCTGTCACCGATTGATGGGAACAATATCCCTCGATGAAATGCGAGCGAATGCCTTCTGGCCCCAACATCACCCGCGTCAACTGCCAATCGGCACTCCCCTGCAAAGAGTTCTCTCGTGTGACGGGATTATCACGCAGCATGAGCGGAAAAGGGTTATTTCAGGTTTTGGTAGATGGCGTCCCAGCGCCCGGCATGGTCGGGACTATCGAGATAAGGTTTGAAGCCCAGTTTGAGATAGGTGGTAATGGCGGGTAGGCGGAAGTCGTCGGTCCGTAACACTGCATGCTGCACACCTTCAGTGACGAAACGATGCAGCACGGCCAGGCTCACCAGGTAGCCCAGGCTATGCCCGGCGTGTCGCGGCGAAGCAGCCACCATGTGTACCACCCCGGTATGTTCTCCCCATAACGGTGGGGTTCGCCAGGCCGAGGCTGTCGCGACGATTTCGTTTTCGTGTTCGATAAACAGTACGCGCTCGGGCAAGAAAAGCGCATCACTACCCAGCGTAGTTGCAAAATCGTATGATGTGCCGAAACATTCACTCACTAAGGCGTTCCAGCCTGCTTCGTCGCCGGACGCATAAGAGCGTAAACGGTATCCAGACTTTAACTCCGGCTGGGGAAGGTTTTCCAGATGCACTCTCGTCATGACGAGCTGCGACTGGTGATTGAGGGGATTATTGCTACTCATAAAAGATAGTTTCAGGCAAAACGAGATAGCGACTGATACCAATCTTATAAATTAACACTTTCCCGTGTTCATAGCACGCAAAGCCTTCGGCACCGCAATTTTTTATTGAATTAACCACAGATGAACACAGATAAACACAGATAGGAACGGTAGAGCTTAGAATTTAGGTTCTTCGCTCTACCAAGCCCCTCCTAAGATCTAAGATCCAAGACCTAAGCTCTATTACACCGCATCACGCTCGGCTGCGGGTTCGTCGATTACGCTTTCCTTATTCCGGGAGAAGAACGCCGCTACATCGTCAAACAGCGAATACACCACGGGAACGGCCAGCAGCGTGAGCAGCAGCGACAGGCTCTGTCCGCCGAAAATGACGGTACCGATCGCCTTGTTGGTGCCTGCACCGGCACCCTTGGAAAATACCAGCGGAATCATACCGGCTACGAAGGCCAGCGTGGTCATGAGAATTGGGCGCAAGCGGTCGCGGTTGGCTTCGATGATGGCATCGTAGCGGCTCATGCCCGCTTCACGCAACTGGTTGGTGCGGTCGATTTGCAAGATGGCGTTCTTCTTCACCACGCCAAAGAGCACTAGCACGCCCAGCAGCGAGAAGATGTTAAGCGATAGCCCGAATAGCCACAACGAGAGCAAGGCAAACGGCATGGTGAGCGGCAGGGAAATCAGAATCGTCACCGGGTGAAGCCAGCTTTCAAACTGCGCGGCCAGGATGAGATACATGAAGATGATCGACATGCTGAGTGCCAGCATGAAGGCCGCATTGGTGCGCTGCTGTTCACGCGACGAACCCGAAGCCGATACCGAGTAGCTGGGGTCAAGTCCCAGATTGTTCACAATTTGTTCGACGCTGGAACTAATGGCAGCTTCCGAAGCCCCAGGTTCGGCGTTGGCCGAGAGTGTGATCTGGCGACGCCGGTTGTAACGTTCAATCGTCGAGGGACCGGTCGATCGCTCGAATTTCACCAACTGATCGAGGGGGACGCTCCGCATTGCCGTGCTGTTAGCTGTCGTTGCACCGGGTTCTGCGATCGGCGAAGCCGGAACCGCCATCTGCGCGATGCCGCTTTCATCGATACGGAACTCCTCGCTCGAACGGATATGCACTTCATATTGCTCGCCGCCTTCCACGTAGTCGGTGACCTGTTCGCCACCCACCAGGTAACGCAGGGTGCTGGCCAAAAGCGAAGGGCGCACGCCGAGTTCACCGGCCATATCGCGGTCGATTTTCACGCTCACTTCAGGCTGACCGAGTTCCAGGCTGGTATCGGCATCGGCCACACCGGGAATTTTTTCAATTTTTTCAACCGCCTTTTCGGAGGCTTCTTGCAAAACGGTCAGGTCAGGTCCGCTCAAGACGTATTGAATGCGCCCTCCCCGGCCACCGCCACTAATGACGCCTAACGACGTGATGGGTGAAGCGCGCACCTCCAACCCCATCGAACGTCCCTGGCGGCCGATTTTCTTGCGCACATCTCCAATAATTTCATCCTGCGTGGCTTCGCGCTCCCTCACATCTTTCAAGCTCACATAAATATTGGCTTCGTTCTCGGAACCACCGCCACCGTAGACACTACCGCCTGAAACCAGGATGGTGTAGTTCACTTCGGGTATCTTACGCACTTGCGCATCAATCTTCTGCGCCTTTTCACGCATCACCTTCAAGCTGGTACCCAACGGCGCTTCCAGCGAAATCTGGAACTGCGACTCGTCTTCATCGGGCAGGAAGTTATACGGCAACATATTCCACAAAACCGGAATAGAAGCGAGCACACCGATACACACCAGAACGACAAACCAGCGATGCCCCATGCTCCATTTAAGGAGAACTGTGTAGATACGGTCGATAACCCCATAGAAACCGCGCTCGCGTGAAGAATCGTGATGAGAAACCGATGCCACGACTTTTTCGGCAGCAAGATCGGAATCGGCTTCCTCTTTTGGCTCGTGCTTCATCCCCTTGCCAAGCCAACGCGCCGTGAGCATGGGGGTAAGCGTAAATGAAACCAGGAGCGAAACCATGATGGCAAACGACATGGTGAGGCCGAACGAAGCCAGAAAGCGCCCGACGATTCCTTCCATGAAAGCCACCGGCAGGAACACCGCCACCAGTGAAAGCGTGGTCGCCAACACCGCAAAGCCGATTTCCTGGGTACCTTCGATGGCGGCTTGAATGGGTGGCAAGCCTTTTTCTTCCATCAGGCGATAAATGTTTTCCAGCACCACGATGGCATCGTCGATCACGATACCCACTGCCAGGGTCAGGGCCAGCAGAGTGATGACGTTGAGCGTGAATCCCATCGCCCACATCAGGCCAAAGGTCGCGATAATGGAAGTAGGAATGGCAATAGACGAGATCAAGGTGCTGCGCCAGTTCCAAAGGAAACAAAGCACCACCAGCGAAGCGAGGAACGAACCGAGGATTAAGTGCTCTTCCACGGCATGCACAGCCGCTTTAATGAAGTCGTCCTGCGAGCGAACGACATTCAGTTGTAAATCACCCGGAGCGGTCTCCTGAGCCGTCGCAACACGTTCTTTGACATTTTCAATCACTTCCAAGGTATTGGTGCCACTCTGCTTATAAACTGCCAACTGCACCGCCAACTTGCCGTTATATTCCGAGGTGGTCGATTCCACTGCCAGGCCGTCTTCCACGCGCGCCACATCCGACAGGCGCACCTGATAGCCATTCCCGGCACGAATCAGAATGCGATTAAACTCCTGGACCGATTCCAGGCGGCCCAGAGTGCGCAAAGTCAGGGTTTGCTCATCCTGCTCGACGCGTCCGCCCGGCACCTCGGTGTTTTGTTCCTGGAGAGCCGAAATCAGATCGGGAACCGTCACGTCGTACGATCGCATCAGGTTCGCGTCCGGGTAGATGTTGATCTGGCGCAAGCGGTCGCCGCGCATCTGCACTTCGCCCACGCCACCGGCATTTTCAACTTGCCGCCGCAGGGTTTTATCGACGTATTCCGTCAGTTCGCTGATGGGACGATTGCCGGAGACGGCAATCGCCATGATCGGAATTTGGTTGGGATCGAAACGGCGCACGGTCGGCGGATCTACTTCGTCGGGCAGATTGCGTTGCGCGGTAGCGATGCGATCGCGCACTTCCTGAGTTGCCACATCGATATCCGTTTGCAAGTTGAAAGTGATGCGAACCGAAGCGCTCCCTTCACGGGAGGTGGAACGCAACTCGTCGATACCCGAAATTGTATTGACGGCTTCTTCCAGCTTATCGGTAAGCTCGGTTTCAACGGTTTCAGGGGCAGCGCCCGGTAGGCTGGCGCTGACGGAAACGGTAGGAAGATCGACCTGAGGAAAGCGGTCAACGCCTAACTGGAAAAACCCGGTTCCACCAATAACGATGAGAAGGAGGATGAGAACGGAAGCAAACACCGGGCGGCGGACGCATAATTCGGCTAATTTCTGCATAACTATCGTGAAGTGAATCGGCGCAGAGCGCAATTCAAGGATGCTGTAAAGGTGCCTCTCCAGATTATCCGACATGTGCGATGCAGTCGTCATCGGCTAACTGCAAACGCTGTATAATACAGAGGTTCAAAATCCGTAAAGGTTTCTCAGAATTTATTATAGACCGCAAAAAAAAAACAATAAAAAACCACGCAAAATAACTTTGCGTGGTTTTTTATTAAGCTCAGCTTAACGATGGCGCTTCGGCTTATTTCTGGGGAACATCAAAGGTTCCGTAAACTTGTGTTCCGGGAGTTCCGTTGGGAACAACTACGGCACCGGTGGGGAGCGTCACCAACGATTCGGGCCAGGAAACATCGTCAATCGGACGGACGAAATCTTCTGCAATGCGGCCAAAAGCGCTATCGGCTGCCGCCATCAAACGCTCGCGCGGGCTGAGGCGAACCAGAACCTGCTTGCCTTTGCGCTTTTCACGCCTGAAGAGCGAATAGCCACGCGAGGTTACGATCACTTCACGAATCGGAGCCGGGTTATTCACTTCATAGAGTTTGCCGGTTGCTGTGAGCACCACGTCGGTGTTGACCTGGCCGGGCTGGGTTGCCACTTCATCGATAGTGACAACGGCGATCAGCGGCGATTGCTCAAAGCGCATGGGAGCCAGCGCTTTTTGCAAGCCGTCGAGCGACGGGGTTGCCACCAGCGCATCGGCTTGCTCTTTGGTGTAAAGCTTTTCCTGCACGCCACGAAGAATCAGTGGATTGTAGCGGTGCAATTGTGTGGTGGAGAATTTTCCGGTGCGCTGCAAGGCTAATTGAAGCTTAGTTTCAGCCGCCGGCAACAAAGCTTCAGACTTTTTCTTATCGAGGTTCCAACCAGCACCCAACTGCAATGGTAAGAGCAGCAATACGCGCTGCCCGATCCAGGGCTCTGTGCCATTGGGTTCTTCTTCAATAACAACCTTGGCCGGAACTTTGCGTGGTGCAGCCTGGGCAAAACCGCCCCAAAGAACGCTCGCCACGCAAGCCATGCCCAAAACGGCTCGAATTTGCGTTTTAATTGTTGCGGTCATTAGTTCTTTCCTTTTTTCTTGCTGGCACGCTGGGCAGCAGCACGTTCGGCCATCTGGGCTGCTTCTTCACGACGGCGCTGAGTCTCGGTTACCCGCAAAGCGGCCTTACCGGCCTCGCGCGCTTCCACCTGGTCAGGATCGAGATGCTCCACACGATCGGCATCCGCATCCTGTAATTCCTGGGGAATGGTGACCGGAATATACATCTTCCGCACTTTGTCGTTGATCTTGACGCCTGCGCCACCACCTTTGGTAAGAATACCGGTGGCCTGATCAATATCGATCTTAGTGATGATCATCTCACCGATCTTGATGCGCTCGACGATATCGCGGTCGGTGGAATCGCGTCCGCGGTAGACATCCCGCAAGATGGCGTATTTTTGTCCACGCGAAACGCCGTTGCGCACGCCGAGGTTAATCAGCGCACTGCCCGGCATGGTGACAATCTGCACGGTTCCGATGGGGAACGGTTTGCGCTTGATTTCCAGCAAAGCAGCGTAAACGGCTTTATTAAGCGCTTCATCAATCAATAAGTCGTTATCAAGTAAACCGAATTCGCTGACAGCCGACTGCGAAGAAACTGAACCATTGGCATAGTCGCCCATATTGCTTTCAAACTGGATGACTTCCACCGTTACGCGAGCTTTCTTGCCCGAACTCACCGTGGCGCTGAGCACGCGTCCGCTGAAAACACTGGTCGCATTGAGCGCAGTGGCCAGACGCGACTGAACAACATCGGTATAAGGCGGAGTGAGCGCAGTGGTGTCGCGCATCACTTCCAGCATACGCTGGCGGGGCACAACCTCGATACGCTGGCGCGATACCGGATCGTTGGCCGTGGAGGTTTGCAACTCTACGGCGAGAGCATCGGCAGCCTTGCGGCCCAGGTTCGGATCGAGGCCGGGCAGAACCTGGAAGTCCAGAACAGCCACCGTTTGTGTATCTAACTGAGCCTGTGCCGGGCGTGACGCACCAAAGCTAAACAAAGCTGCGCCAGCCAGCAGCACGGGAAGCCAACGCTGCGGTCGAAAATGTGATGAAATCGGATGTATCGAAGTGCGGTGAGGCATCGGTATAAACCCCTTGCGGTTTGCCCTTTCACAACCCGTTTTACGAGTTGACAGGCTATTTTGAGGTGAGGCTATTGTACAGGATAAAAAGCCATTCTGTCAAGAAATAAGCGTGCTGCCAAACCAACCGGCAACACGTGCGACTCCATTAAATCAAGTAACATCTGCCGGTTGAAGATGATTCCCATCCCCAACCGGCCATAAATGCAGCGGTCGTGCAATAACGTTATGCCACAATCCGGTCGGGAAGTCTCCCGCCTTTGGCATTAAGAGGCGCAATAAATTGTAACTCACGCGGCGTGATGCAAGGCAGAAAATCTTCGATATCTCCACACCGCAACAACCCCCAGGCCATAATCTTCAGATTGAAGCGCAGGGAATCGTAATCGCGCGTTTGACACAACTCGCGGTAGGAAAGTAGCATCTCCTCGCAAGAAATTTTCTGGAAGCCGGTTTCCAACACAGCCGCGAAGTAGGCCCAGGTCGCGGCAAAGCCCACGCCATGCAACGAAATTTCGCCAATGTCTTCGCGTGTCTTGAGATAATCATAAGCCCGCAGCACGTCGAAAGCGCGACGGCCCATCGTGCTCTGTTTCAGCATTACAGCATCGCTGGCCATTTTATATTCACTGCTGAAAGGCGATGATCCAGCACTCAAATCCTGCGAACTAATCGAGCGAGCTACGACCCCACCCACACCGCGCACATCATAAACGAAAACCCGGCGGCCTTCGTCCAGCAATTTCGCCACGCGCTCATCGTGCTCGGTGGCGGTGCCGTTTTCCAGCAATAAAAGCGTGGTCGGCAACGGCGCTTCTCCGGCCCCGGCAGGTGAATAGAGAACTCCACTCACAGCGACATCCGGTTCACTGAAGAACCATATTTTCTGCAAACTTTCGCCACTATCTCTGGTTTCCACATTGTTCAGACGTGGATAAATGGTAGCCTGGCGTTCGCCGGTCACCGAGACACCCAGCACTTCATCGAGGTTGCGGCGCAACTCTTCAGGCGAGGTTGACGGTGCCGGAAGAGCTTCCAGATAGTCGCGCGTCAGATCGGTAATGGTGCGTGATTCAGGAAAATCGAGCAGCACTTGTCCGCTCCAGGTCGCATTCAGCTCTTCGCCCGGTAAAATTTCCATTTCACCAATCTCGAAATCGGGTTCTTCGTTCTTGAGATGCTTCTTGAACCAGTTCACGCAACCCTGACGCGTGCCGTCGGAGTAGCAATGGAGCGAGTTATCGATATTGATCTGCGCATTATCAACCTGGCCGTATAGCTCATAAACTTTGCGCGCCCGCTCCACAGCCTCGATGGTGCCTTCGATTGGGAACATGTCGTAGGCCACGCAGCCCGCCATCACGGGGCGAGGGGCAATGGCAGTCAGGAAGTCGTCGTGATCAGGCCCCTGGGCAATGGCACCGAACACGATCTGTTCCATGTCCTGCACACTACCCGTTTTCTGCATGGTTTCCAGCGTCATGGGAAACGTCGCAGGCATGCCGGCCGCCAGGCGAGGCTCGGCCAGCAACAGGTAGCAGCTTTGCGTGCCGCCGCCACTGTTGCCGGTGACGCCGATGCGGGTTTCATCGACATCGTCGCGCGAAGCCAGATAATCAAAAGCCCGAATACCATCCCACACGAAATGCCGCGCCACGCTGGCTCCCATCAAGAGAAAGGGATAACCAGCGTGGGTATGTTCGGTGGTGCAACTATGGAAGAGCGTCTGGGAATCTTCGTTCCAGTATTGCAGCCGCTCGCCCTGGCCGATGGGGTCGACCGCCAACACCACGAACCCATTACGTGCCAGGTCGCGACAGACTTTCTGATAGGTATCGTGCGCCTTACCATTGCCACTGTGGCCACAGAAAAACAAAACGCCCGGAGCCTGACTTTCGATGTTATCCGGCACGTAGCACGCCGTGCTGACGATATATCCCGGCAGCGATTCGAACAGCGTCTTTTCGATGCGGAAACCGTCCTGCTGCAAAACGCCAGTGACTTTTACGTTGAGCGGCGTTTTCTCGGTGGGTAGTCCGCCGATAGCGTTCAGAAAGTTGGCACGCACTTTCTCGCGATAGGCTTCAAAATCGGCCACGGTTTTAAGGGCGTCTTTTTCGGCCTGGCGCTGCTGGAAACACTCGCGCGAACTCTGTCGCAGTTCGGCATACATCTGGTCGGCAACATCGTACCAACCACCCAGGTATTGGCTAATGATAGGCATAATTACATTTATTTATTCCGGCTTTAAGGTTTAGCAAAATGCCGGGCTACTTTGCGAATCGCCCCGGCAGCCTGCTCAATCCATTCCGGTGTCGTGTTCTGGTTAACAGGAATCTGAATACAGGTTTCGAGAATCGCTTCGGTTTCAGGCAAGTGTACTTTGGTGTA
>DAITOV010000085.1:0-15168 GCA_036833945.1 Abditibacteriia bacterium | reverse complement strand
CGATCCTATTGCCAGTCTTTGCCCGCGCTCGTGAGAATGCAAGGCGGGCTAGTTGTGCTTCCAACCTGAAGCAATGGGCGATTGCAGTTCATATGTATGCTCAAGATTATGATGAACGTCTTCCAGGTCAGTCGGTCAACGATCCTACAGGACCATGGGGTATGAATCCCTGGTCACGGCTCGTCGAACCCTATCACAAGAGCGACCAGTTACAGGATTGTCCCAGTGCGGGAAAACCTTCGCTGGGCGCTGCCGATATGTATCTTTACCGCTCCTACGGTTGGAATCCACAACTCAACACCACCGGGGCGGTGGCCGATGGGGTGGGGGGCGTGAGTCTTGCGAGTGTTCAAAACTCCGTAGAAACCCTGATGTTCGGTGAAAGTTATAATGGTGCTGTTAGTGGATTAACCTACGGAAGATATTTTATGTATTTGCCGTCTTACTGGAATTGGGCGTATCCCGGCGTTAAATGGTGGGAAATGAAAGTAATTGTTGGAGCTGCGGGGGGTGGCCGTCTCACACAGCGGCATTTTGAAGGAGCTAACGTTGCTTTTGTAGATGGGCACGTGAAATATTTCAAGCTTCCCGGGGCACTCACGGTCAATAATGATTTATGGGATTTAAATTAATGGTTAACGTTCAGTTGAGAAGATTATCTAAAATTAATCTCGTTTTGTTGCTGGTTGTCTTTGCAAATATTAGCTTCGTTAGGGCACAACCTGAAACTAATATTGCTCGGGGAAAGAAAGTCGCAGTTTTTCCGATTGCCAACTACGGTCTGACGGTCGATCGTTCTCCGGCCCAACTTACGGACGGAAATCCGGAGCATGCTGTGATTCGTGCCGATAATACGGATGCCTTCTGGGTGCAGCGCGGGACTTTGGGATGGGCGGGCATCTCTCCTGTTACCATCGTGATCGACCTGGAAACAGTGCAGCCCATTGCCGGTTATTCCTATCACACGGCTGCGGGACGAGCCGATGTAACATGGCCCAACGATATTTATGTGGCAGTGAGCGATGACAACAAGAGCTGGAGATATGTAGGTAATCTGGCAGAGCAGTGCCAGGCACCTACCGAACCCGGTTACCGGGAATTTACTTTTGTCACGCGAGATCTGAAAACCAAAGGACGTTACATCGCTTTTGGAATTTCGAGTTTCAACTATATTTTTACCAATGAAATCGAAGTTTTTCGGGGTGATGACAATTGGTTGCAACAAGAAGGTGACGAGATTGTTTTCGAGAATCAACCCGCAACGATTCACGGCTACATGCGAAGCCTTTTTACGCTTAAAAAAATCGCTAAACGAGTGGAAGATGATGCAAAACAGGTGGCGAATTTCGTTAATCAAAGCTCACTCAATACAGCGCAAAAAAGCCAGTTGCTCGAAAAACTAAAACTTGCGGAAAAGTATTCCTACAAAGCTCTGCCTGTGGAGAATTACAGGGCGATAGCGCCGATGCACGAGAATCATCGCAAGGTGCTGGCCGTGCAAGGAGAGCTGCTGGCCAAAAGTGGCTACAAGTCACTGACGCTCTGGAACCGGCATCGGTATGCTTGGCTTCCTTTCATTTCAAAGCCATCCAAAGCCCCATTGGAAACGCTGCGGTTTTCAATGTTGAAGAATCAGTTCCGTTCGGAAGCGCTATTGCTGACCAATGCAAGTAAAGCTCCCAAAAGCCTGAAGCTGAGGCTCGGTGCTTCTCCAGTGCAGACACAACGCAATTGGATCAAGTTGGATGCAGTGGGGTGGACCGATACTTATCAAGGGGTTGTGGTTCCCGATGTGCTCTTTCCACTGGAGAAAAATGGAGAAGAGTATTCATTGGAAATACCAGCGGGCATGACCTGCAAACTCTGGCTGACGGTCGATTCCTCTAAAATTCCATCTGGACGTCATAAAAATACTCTGGTAGTTGAAAGCGCACAGGAAAAGTTACATGTGTCGTTGCAGTTGGATATTTCCAAGATCAGCATGAAACGCCCGCGCATTTCTCTGGGAATGTGGGATTATACGGATGGTGTGCAGAGAGGAGATGCATTGGGACTCACGCCGAAAAATAAAGCGGCTGCACTTGAACTGATGCGTTCTCATTACGTGGATACGCCCTGGGGCAAGCGGCCTACATTGCCCTGGCCCACGGAAAAGGATTTTGATTCCCAGGAACGCCTGAATAAAGAGTTGGACTTTTCTCTGCTCGATCAATGGATAAAGGATTGGCCCGATGCCAGGCGTTACTTTATCTTTTTGTATGCTCCCGATGAATTTGCAGGTGCAAAATTAGGGAGTGAAAGTTTTAATTTGCGTGTTGGAAGCTGGGCGCAAGCTGTGAGTAAGCACTTGCAATCGAAAGGCCTTCAACCCAAACAACTCGGGTTATTGCTGGTCGATGAACCTCGCACCCCCGAGCACAACAAAACCGTTGCCGCTTGGGCCAGGGCTATTAAAGCGTCGGCTTCAGGGTTAACCATTTTTCAGAACCCGCATTGGGAGCGGCCTGATCTTATCGAAGAGCAAGATTCTATCACTCAGGCTGACATTCTTTGCCCTGTTCCCGGACGTTATTATGGTAATCCGGAAGTGACCAAGTATTATCAAACGCTTCGTCGGCAGGGTAAGGAACTGTGGTTCTATCAGTGTGGCGGTCCGGTGCGTCTATTCGACCCTCAGGGGTATTACCGTTTCCAGGCCTGGCATACCTGGGCTGTTGGTGGAACGGGACAGGGCTTTTGGTCTTTTGGTGATACAAGCTTCTCGCCAACTTCGTTCAATGATTATCTCAGCACCTACTTTAGCTTTACTCCGGCATTCATCGATCACGACACCGTTTACAATAGTGTTCACTGGGATTCGGTTCGCGAAGGAATACAGGATTATGAAGAGCTGGCTATGCTTGACGATGCTATTAAAGCCAGTACCAATTCTGTCTTGCGGATAAGGGCACAAAAGGTTCTCAAAGACGCCGTGGCGTCTGTGACGCAGATCATGAAAAAAGCGCGGCAAAACGCTGGCCGCAACACTTGGGAAGCGGCGAATTATGCTCCTGAACTGGCCGACAAACAGTTGGAAAAGATCCGTGCGTTGCTGGAAGAATTCCAGTGAAATTAAGTGAGTTAGAGTTTAGGCCTCAGCGACAGATTTCGGTGAGAGTTCCAATAAAATGAATATGCCGCTCCTAAATATTTAGGAGCGGCATATTGTCGTGGGATGAACCTTATCTTTGTTTTCCTTCGATAGCACACAGCAAAATAGCAGCGGCAATACCCAGGCGGCGGTCGAGCAGGTTATGCACATCGGGCGAAAAATCGAGGTCGATTTTAGCCAGAAACGGATTGAAGTTCTGTTGGAAAGTCAGCACCGGGGCATTGCCGATGGTGCCGTGAAATTTTTGTGGGATGAGAAGGGCTGCATATTCGATGAAGCGCCGAATGACAGCCAAGATGGTGCTGTCTTCCTTAATGACACCCATTTCGCGGTCGTAGGCATCGAGAATCTGCCACTCATCCTGAATCATGGAGCGAAACCCTTTACGGCGCAAGGTGCCGACTTTTTGGCCGGTGAGGGAATCGGTGACGTCATACGCAGCGGAAAAATCGAGGATTTTGCGTGCTTTAATATTGAGAATTTCGTGGGTCATCGATTCGTTGGTGAAAACACGAATATCTTCTTTCAGCTTGAACGCTTTCTGTTTCGAATAAAAGGCCAAATTGCCGTTGGGGTCATAAATGCGAAAAGCTGCGCCCAGCATTTTCCAGAATTGCTTTTGCAGCAGATACTGGCGGTGGGCGAAGCGCGGGTCGAGTGGGCTTTGCGGAGTGAGTTGAGTCGGGTGTTGGCTTCCGGCAGGAAACGTGGCATTGGGAGACAATTCGAATCTCGGCCCCGGCACCTGGGTTGGGGTGGTAGAGGGCGGGGTCGAAGGACTCCAGGGGCCTTGGCTTTGCGGACGCTGGGAAGGAGTATTCATTAGTTCAGGAGGTGTGGCGACATGAGTGCAAACGGAGCGATGACGGCATCGAATTCTTCGCCATTGGGGCGAATCATATTATAAGTGCCTTTCATGATGCCCCATTCGGTGCGCAAAGGGCAGTAGCTGGTGTAGGTGAATGAATGGCCGGGGTCGAGCGTTGGTGTTTTGCCAACGACGCCTTCGCCTTCAACCTCTTCTACTGTATTAAGCGCGTCCTGGATAATCCAGTGGCGCGAGAGGAGCTGTGCCTGGGTATCGCCCTCGTTGGAGATAGTGATTTCGTAGGCGAAGAGGTATTTGTTCTGTTGCGGTTCGGATTCGTGTTCCAGATAGCGTGTTGCAACGGTAATGCGAATGCCGTTGGTAATGGCGATGGACATAGGAGTGCCCCCTCCTTTGTTTCTTACTTCTATTTTAAACCATTATCGCTGATTAAAAAACCGATTTGGCATTGAGTTTTCATCGGAAGGGGTATATCGCGTGTAATTTTTGTTGCGGAAGAGCCACACCAGCACTAAACCGGCAACCGCGCCACCGATATGCGCCCAGTAGGCGACACCGCCGCTCGATTCATCAGTGACCGCGATGGAACCAAAACCACTGAAGAGCTGCAGGGCGATCCACAACCCAATAACGACGACCGCCGGTAAATAAATAATCCGGAAAAAAACGATATAACCAATGAGGACACGAATGCGACGGGTAGGAAAGAGTGCGAGGTAAGCTCCCAGCACGCCGGCAATGGCACCCGAAGCGCCTAAAGAGGGAATAAGTGAGTTCGGCCCCGACCAAATGTGGGCGAAGGTAGCCAGCACGCCGCACAGCAGATAGAAAACCAGGAATTTAAAATGGCCCATGGCATCTTCCACGTTATCGCCGAAAATCCATAGATAAAGCATGTTGCCCAGCAGGTGCATCCAACTGCCGTGCATGAACATGGCGCTCAGGATGGTGAGTTGTATCGGCTGCGGCCCCGGCCCTAATTGAATGGCCCCGTTACCAATGCGCAAGGTTTGGACGATGTCCCTGTTCTGGGTGATTTCGCGCGGCACCACGGAAAAGGAATAGGTGAAGGCGTCGCTGGGAATCTGCAAAAAAATAAAGACCAGGACGTTGATCGCGATGAGGGCATACGACACATACGGAATGATGGTGCGTCCTTCGTTATCATCGCCAATAGGGAACAGGCTGGTGAGCATAGGATATCTTCCTTGGGCGCCATTTTAACACGCTGATGCGATGACGGGGCCTTTGCTAAAATGTAGACGGCATGAACGAACAACAAAACACTCCCGACATCGAAAGCGCGCTCGATATCCTGGCGCGTGGCGCGGCTGATATTATTTCTCGCGACGAACTCAAAACCAAGCTCACGAAAGCCAAAAGCGAGAACAAACCGCTTCGCATCAAGCTGGGCCTCGACCCGACCGCTCCCGACATTCACCTGGGGTTTGCGGTCGTGCTTCGCAAATTGCGCGCCTTTCAGGATTTGGGACATGAGGCACACCTCATCATTGGCGATTTCACGGCCCAAATCGGCGACCCTACCGGTAAATCGAAAACCCGTCCGCAGCTTACCCGCGAGCAGGTGGAAGCCAACGCCAACACCTACAAGCAGCAGCTTTTCCGCATTTTGGACAAAGAGAAAACCACCATCTACTTTAACAGCGACTGGCTGGGCAAAATGAATTTTGCCGAAGTGATTCAGTTAGCTGCTAAATATACCGTTGCCCAAACTCTCGAACGCGAAGACTTTTCTACCCGTCTGGCAGAGCATAAGCCGCTGGGCTTGCATGAAATCCTTTATCCGCTGTGCCAGGGCTGGGATTCGGTGCAAATTAAGTCGGATGTCGAACTGGGTGGGACTGACCAACGCTTCAACAACCTGGTGGGCCGCGAACTGCAACGCCAGAGCGGACAGGAGTCGCAGGTCGTCATTCTCATGCCGCTGCTGGTGGGCCTCGACGGCGCGATGAAGATGAGCAAGAGCCTGGGCAACTACGTCGCCATCACCGATGCGCCCGACGAGATGTTCGGCAAAATCATGAGCCTGCCCGATGCGGTGATGCGCGAATATTTTGTGCTGTGTACGCAGGTGGAAGAAAGCGAAATTGAAGTTCTTCTGGCCGGGCACCCGATGGATGCCAAGAAGCGCCTGGGCCGTGAAATCGTGGCGATTTACCACGATGAAGCCGCCGGACAGGCTGCGCAAGCTAACTTTGAAAAGCAGTTCTCGCAAAAAGCCGCGCCGGATGAAATGCCCGAAGTTGTGCTCGCTGCCGGTGAACTGAGCGTGGTGGAACTGCTGCGCGCCTGTTTCGATGTCTCCGGCGCTGAAGCCAAACGCCTCATTACGCAAAACGCCGTGGAAATCAACGGCGAAAAGTTAGCCGAAGGCACAACTGCAGTGACGCTCGCGGATGGCCTGGAAATCAAAATGGGCAAACGCCGTTGGGCTCGAATCAAACTGGCTTTGAATTAACCACAGATAAACACAGATGAACACAGATTTTTTAATCAGAGCTTAGAATTTAGAACTTGATTTTAGGATGGGTATCAGCGTAAGGATCACACCTGAGTTCTCACCTCTCAAATCTAAGTTTCTCGAAATTCCATCTGTGTTTATCTGTGGTTAATTACTAAAAAATGAAGTCTTTAGAATTCGACGTGCAGGAGTTTATGGATCATCTGCGCGTTGAGCGTGGGTTTTCTGATAATACCTGGCAGGCTTATCAGCGTGACTTAGCCCAGTATGCAGCGTGGCTGGTCAAGGATGGCGTGGAGTCGGCGCGAGATATTACCCCGGCGCATATCACGCGCTATGCACACGTATTGCGTGCAGCGATGCCGGAGACCAAAAGCGCCGGGCCAACCTATGCGCCTTCGAGTGTGGCGCGCAAGCTGGCGGCGATTCGTTCGTGGCATAAATTCCTGGCACGCGAAAAAGATTACAGCGATCCCGCAGCCAAGATGGAAGCCGCCAAACTGGTGCGGCGCCTGCCACGGGTTTTATCACAAGAGCAGGTGAGAGCGTTGCTCGATTCACCCCGACTCGATAGTCCGGAAGGCGTGCGTGATCGTGCGATTATCGAGCTGCTTTATAGCTGTGGTCTGCGGGCTTCTGAGCTGTGTGGGCTGCATGTCGGCGCTATCGATGAGCGCACCGAGTTCGTGCGTTGCACCGGCAAAGGCGATAAAGAGCGTATGGTTCCTTTGGGCGAAGCTGCACGCGATGCCTTGAAAAACTACACCGATTTTTCGCGCCCCAAGCTGCTGGAAAAGCGGTCGGTCAAGAAGAATGCTCAAAAGCGTTTGCCTGTTGCGTTGTTTCTGGGCGATACGGGAAGACCGTTCTCGCGGGTATCGCTGTACCAGATGATTCGTGCTCACGCCGAGCGCGCAGCCTTGCCGGAGTGGGTGACACCGCACACTTTGCGGCATTCGTTTGCAACGCATTTATTGCAAAACGGGGCCGACTTGCGTGCGATTCAAGAGATGTTGGGTCATGTCGATATTGCGACAACACAGATTTATACACACGTGGAAACGCAACATTTGCGCGCCAGCTATCAAAAAGCCCACCCACGTGCGTAAGGATTTTAGGCCCTATTTTTGCAGAAAATTAAAATTTGTGATTAAGACCTCGCATATCGGGGTATAATAGAAAGGCTTTTTTAGAAGCATAAATTTTTTTGAGTCGTTTGTAGGTTCAAAGGAGACGATTAACTGAATGGCAGTTGAAGCGGGACAAGTAGTGCGCGGCACAGTCGTGCGATTGATGAATTACGGTGTATTGGTTCGTATTGAAGATGGCAGCACCGGACTGGTACACATTTCCGAAATTGACAACAATTTCGTGCGCGACGTCGCGGATTATTTTCAAGTGAATGATCCCGTTGTCGTCAAAGTGTTGGCCTTCGGCGACCGTGGCAAGATCGAACTTTCGGTCAAGCAGGCTGTCGGCGAAACCCCCATCACCCTGGAAGGTGCAGTGGATGCTGGTGAAGTGTCCGAAGGCGGCGATTCCCGTCCGGCCATGTCACCCTCCGAAGCTGCAGCGGCTCGTCGCGAAGCTCGCGAATCGTTCGAGTCGAAGATGAGCGAATACATGCGCTCCAGCGGCGAACGTTTGGCCGACCTCAAGCGCAACATCGAATTGAAGCGCGGTGGTAAGAAGGTTCGTTAAAAACAGATCTTAGATTTTAGAACTTAGATCTTAGGAGTGTCTGGTATGCGTGTTGCGCTCATACCATCAACTCTGAGTAGAAAAGAAGGGCCGGTCATCTTTTGATGACCGGCCCTTTCTTCATTTAAAACTGTATTGTTGGTAGTAGTTATGGGTAACTCGCCGTTTATGGACTGCCGGCAAAGACATAACCGCGCCATCACCATTCCCAGATGACGTGTTACGTCACTGCCAGCGGTCCATAATCAAGTGACTTCCAAAGTCAGCACTCCACTGAACACCGTTTTTGTTGGCCCCGTCATAAAAATCGGCTGGCTTTTTTCTGCATCCCATTCGATTTTGAGCGCGCCGCCTTTGCTTTGCACCGTGATAGGGCCATGAGCGCGGCCGGTGGTTTGAGCGGCGACAGCCACGGCGCAGGCTCCGGTGCCGCAGGCCAGGGTTTCACCGACGCCACGTTCCCAAATACGCACCCGTAGCTTGTTATCGTCGAGTCTTTGCGTCCATAAAACGGTGGTGCGTTCGGGGAACTGGGTATGGTTTTCAATCAGTGGTGAATACTTTTGAAAATCGCTTTCGCTCAGCTCTTCATCGATGAAAATCGCGGTGTGGGTGCTTCCGGTTGTAAGTGAGACGCAATTGGGGAACTCCCGGTCACCCACGGTGAGCGTATATTGCTGATTGCCGTCGCGCTGTATGGCAAGCATGGGAATAGCTTCGAAAGCGAAATTTGGCTGGCCCATTTCGATGCGCACCTGGCCTTTTCCCTGGGTAATACACGAACGCAAACCGGCCAGGGTTTGGGTGGTGAACTCTTCGCTAGTAATATGGCCGTTATCGTGGGCGAGTTGGGCTACACAGCGCAGGCCGTTGCCGCACATGTCTTCGCTGCCATCGGGGTTCCACATCCGCATCCGCACCGCAGCCTCAGGAGTAGTGGCGCGGTCAAGCAACAGCAGCCCGTCGCTGCCGACGCCAAAATGGCGCGTACAAAGAAACTCGGCGGCTTTGGCGAAATCAAAGTCGTGGGGCAGCGGGTTGGAAATGGCATCGAGCACTACGAAATCGTTGCCCGCACCGTGCATTTTCCAGAAGGGAATTGTAATTTTGGTCAAAAGAGCACCCATGCCGTAAAATAGTATCGCGTTTTGAAGTGCATTGAAACCTTCCTTTTAAATTTCCCATGAGAATTGTTATTACCGGCGGAGCAGGCTTTTTAGGGTCGCATCTGGCAGATATTTGTTTGAGTAAGGGACACGAAGTCGTTGCCGTCGATAACTTTATCACCGGAAGTCGTGATAATGTGGCGCATATCTCGTCGCCGAATTTCACCCTTCTCGAACAAGATATCAGCGACGGCATCAGTGTTGATGGTGCCGTCGATTTCATTTTCCAGATGGCTTCTCCGGCTTCGCCCATCGATTACGCCCAACTTCCCATCGAGACTTTGAGAGTCGGCGCGCACGGCACTCATAACTGCCTGGAACTGGCGCGCGAAAAAGGGGCCGGGTTGCTCATGGCCTCCACCTCGGAAGTATACGGCGATCCGCTGGTGCATCCGCAGACCGAAGATTACTGGGGCAATGTGAACTCCATCGGCCCGCGAAGCTGCTACGACGAAGCCAAGCGCTTTTCCGAAGCCAGTGTCATGGCCTATCATCATCAGTATGGCCTCGATACCAAAATCGTTCGCATCTTTAACACCTACGGCCCGCGCATGCGCCTCAATGATGGCCGCGTCGTGCCCAACTTCATCAAACAGGCGCTCACCGGTGAGCCGATTACGATTTATGGCGATGGCTTGCAGACCCGTTCGTTCTGCTACTGCTCCGACCTGCTGGATGGCATCTACAAGCTGGGCATGAGCGATGAGCATCTGCCGGTGAATATCGGCAACCCCGGCGAATTCACCATGTTGGAGTTTGCCGAAGTGGTGATCGAGTTGACCGGCACCAAGTCGGAAATTGTCTATGAACCGCTGCCCAAGGACGATCCCAAGCAGCGTAAACCCGATATCTCCAAGGCCAAGCGCGTGCTGGGCTGGGAACCCAAAATTGCCCTGCGCGACGGATTGCGCCCAACCCTTGAATTTTTTCAGAGTAAGATTGAATCGTTATGAGTGGAACTGAACATGAAACCGAGCACGACCATCATCACCATCATGGTTGTGGATGTGAAGAACAGGCGGAAATTGACGAAGCACGCTGGCAAAACATTAAAATGCTGTGTTGCGATGTCGATGGTGTTCTCACCGAAGGCGGCCTTTGCTTCGATGAAGACGGCCGTTTGCTGCAAACCTTTTTCGTGCGTGATGGCTTCGGCCTGGTAGCTGCGCGTCAGGCCGGCTTGCTGGTAGCCTGGGTATCGGGACGTGCTTCGAAGGTAGCCGAGAAGCGTTTTCTTTCTTTAGGCCTCGACCCCGACTTGTGTATTCTCGATTGCGATGACAAAGCTGCCGCAATTCTCGACTTGCAAAAGCGCTACGGCGTAACCGCCGAAGAAACCTGCTTTATCGGTGACGACATTCCCGACCTGGCGGCCTTTTCGGTGTGCGGCTTGAATGTGGCCGTCGCCGATGCTTCGGATATTCTGGCCGAGCGCGCCGATTTCGTCACCGAAAACTGGGGCGGGCGTGGTGCGGTGCGGGAAGTGATCGACGCCATTTTGCAGGCGCAGGGCTACTGGGAAAAGAATCTGCACATGTATGAAAACGCCACCCAGGGTACCATCGACCACGCAGCCAGCGACCAGTTGCAGCGCTAAGAGGTGTTGACTATGAGCAGCGATTTGAAAGATGCCTTAGCCGCTTTGTTCATTCTGTTCTGCTTTGGCGTGTTCTTTTATGGAGCACCGATTCTGTTTACGATGTGAAGAACCGCGCGCGTAAGCAAGCCGGGTAGGTGCTACCATTTTGCCAGGAATAGTGAAATATCTGAATAAGCAAAAAGATTCGGAATACCCGACTCGCTAACGCGCGGTTCTTCAGGATGCCCCAGGTGATATTCACCCGGGGTTTTTTCGTTTTTCGTAGCGTTACTCCTCCCCCTCAGGGGGAGGCTGGGTGGGGGATTTGGTGCTTAACACTGAGTGCACAAAGATGGATAGGATAGGTATATTGAAGAGTTCGTGGTTGCTATTACTCTCCGACTCCCTCCCCCAACCCCTCCCTGAGGGAGGGGAGATTTATTTCCTTCGGCCTTCAAATTGCATTATCCCCTTTTGTTACTATCGCAGAAGAGGAGCAACCAATGAGCGAAAATTTAACTCACGAAGAATCCGTTCAGAAATTAGGCGAACTGATTAAAGATATCGATATTGCGATGTTAACCACGGTGGAAGCCGACGGCAGTTTGCGTAGCCGTCCCATGTCCACGCAAACTACCGATTTCGATGGGACGCTCTGGTTTTTTATTGAGAAAGGATCGGCTAAAGTGCATGAAGTGGCACACGATAGCCATGTGAATCTGGGATATAGCGACCGTCCTAACCAGGTCTATGTTTCGGTATCGGGCCGTGCCAGAGTGGTTGAAGACCGTGCCAAAATTGAAGAACTGTGGAGTCCGGCGCACAAGGCCTGGTTTCCCGAAGGCAAAGACGATCCCACGCTGACGCTGCTCGCAGTGGAAGTCGATCATGCTGAATATTGGGATGCGCCTTCCAGCCTGGTGATGAATGTATTGGGTTTTGCCAAAGCGATGGCAACTGGCGAGAGGTATGAACCGGGTGAAAATGTAAAGGTTGATCTTTAAAACTGGGAATTGCCAAAAACGACCGCGCATCTTTGTGCGGTCGTTTTTTTGTGTGGCTGGGCTATAAGTGCGATGTAACCGGCCAACTCAACTATACTTTTGACAAATATCATTCTCCGTTTTTATTGAGGTTCTTCCGCAGATTATGTTTTATCTTGCCGACGTTGCAATAATTCTCTTGGTTGCAGTCGCATTGATTGGTGCAAGCTGGGCAATAGCCGATGAGCGCCGCAGCTTACTGGAAAACACGGCTCTGGGAGCAGCAGCCTGGGTAGGTGGGCTGGCACTGCTGCTCGCTCTCGCCGGACACTTCTTCTCGATTACGCTGGCACCGTGGCTACTGTTCATACCTTTGCTGTTACCGATAGTGCGTTTTAAAGTAGTTCTGAAAAACGCACGAATCGCATGGCACGGGTTAGGGCGGTTGCAAGCGATTGACAGATTAATACTGATTTATCTACTGTTATTAAGTGGATTGACGTTATTTCTGACCTTAGCCCCGCCCCACGCCAACGATTATGATTCGCTGGTCTATCACCTTGCGGCTCCGCAACGTTATCTGCTCGACGGTCGCATCACCGAACTGCCCTACGACCATCACACCTACTTCCCCTTCGCGATGGAGATGTTCTTCGCGGTGGGATTGAAACTGAGCGGCCCCGTGCTGGCCAAGTTGTTTCACTGGTTGATGTTGCCGTTTTGCTTCCTCACCATCATCGCCATCGGCCTGCGCCATGCTTCACTGCGCGGAGGTTTACTGGCCGCGACGCTGTTTGCTTCCATTCCCATTGTACTGGTGGAAGCCACCACGGCTTACATTGACCTGGGGCTTACCTTCTTCGTGCTGGCGGCCTTCCTTTGCTTCATCAACTGGCTTCAAACCCGCCAGGCGTTCTGGCTGTTGTGGAGCGGCGTAATGTGTGGTTTCGCCTGTAACATGAAGTATTTCGGTGTGCTCTTTTTCGGCTGGCTTTTGCTGTGGGCGATTGGCGATATGGCAAAGCGCAAAGAGTTCCAACTCAAACCACTGCTGGGCTTTTGCGCACTGACGGCTGTATTGGGCGGCTTTTATTACATTCGCAACTGGATATGGGTGGGCAACCCGGTATATCCCTTCGCCTATGAAATCTTCGGAGGTAAGGGCTGGACGTTGGAAATGGCCCAGGCCTACGCCCGCGACCAGGAAGCCTTCGGCTTCGGGCGCAGCCCACTCGATTTGCTTCTGCTGCCGTTTCGCGCCGCTTGGTCGCCGCTCAATTTCCTGTTTAATACGGGGCAGGGCATAGCGATTTTTCCGCGCCCTTACTGGCCGTTTATCGACTTGCCGCTTGAAAACAGCGGCATGACGGGGCGCTTCGAAACCGCTGGGCACGTGCTGCAAACCGTGGTCGGCCCGGCGCTGTTGGCGTTCGGCGTGCCGATACTGTTCCTCAAGAATAAACCCATCGCCGTACGGTTTTTGCTGTGGAGTTTTTTGTTTTTCTGGGTGTTCTGGGCCGTGAGTAGCCAGCAGTTGCGTTACCTCATTCCCACCCTGGCTTTGCTGGGCGTAGCCTGTGGCTGGGGTATGACGCGCATGCAGGAACGCGGCGTTTTACTCAAGTGGGTGGTGGGCGTTACTCTGGTGGCATGGCTCTTGTTTGTGCCACGCCTCACGTTGTGGCGGCTTGGCGATGTGGTGCCGGTTGCTGCAGGGCAGGCTAATCCGCAGGAGTATGTCGAACGCATGTTTGGGGGCTATAACGCGATGGACTGGGCCTCAAAGAATACCGATGAAAATGCGCTGTTTGCCATCTTCGGCGAACCGCGTAACTACTACCTCAAGCGTCGCTATTTCTGGGGCGATGACGCGCACAACAACCTGCTCGATTTTTCAAAGATGCAAACGGGCCGCGAGTTCATCGCACAGCTTAAAGAGCAGGGAGCAACCCACGTGCTGTGGAATACCCGCGCTGCACAGAACGGCGGTTTCGGCGGGCCACCGCCGCAAATCGAAGAAGCCGTCGCGCAGGGTCTGCTGACGGAAATCTATGAATCGCGTGGCTATCGTGTGTTGAAGATTAACTAATGTCTAATAATAAATTTCTCATTGTTTGTTTGTTGGTGTATGTGGTGCTGACGGGGTTGCTGGTAGCGACTGTTCCGATGGGACATGCGCCGGATGAAATGGCGCACATGGAATATGCCCAGT
Source organism: Abditibacteriia bacterium (assembly GCA_036833945.1). GTDB lineage: Bacteria > Armatimonadota > Abditibacteriia > Abditibacteriales > Abditibacteriaceae > DAITOV01. Next base: position 1,065 of record DAITOV010000085.1, on the reverse strand, counting down.
ATTTAGCCGAGAAGAAATCGCTGCCTGTCTTTGAACCTAAAGGTGCCAACGCCCCCGGTTACGAATTCCATCAACCACCGCTGTATTATGCGCTGGTTGCACCCTTCTATTTGGTGTCGGAGAGTGCTGCTCCTTATGCGGCTCGTATCATTTCCCTCGTTTGCGGTGCGCTGACCATCGTCCTTCTCTGGCAGGCATTAGGCTGGTTTTTTCCTAACGAAAATATAATCCGTTCCCTGGCGACCGGTTTTGCCGCGGTGTGGCCGATGCATATTGCGGTGGGAACATCCGGCGGCAATGATGCCCTTTCCGGCTTGTTTTGTGCCGCCATGCTATGGGCAGTGGCGCGCATGGTGCCTCGGGCCGAGCAGGGGACGGTTACCTGGCGTGACGGTGCGTTCCTGGGGTTGTTTTTTGGCCTGGGGCTGCTTACCAAATCATCCGCACTGGTGGTTGGCATTATCGCGCTGGGTGGAACGCTGCATCTGGTGCGTCGCAGCGAAAAGGTTTCCTACGCACCTATGGCAGCCGCTATAGCCGTTACCGCGCTTTTGGGCGGTTGGTGGCTGGTGCGCAACACCATGCTCTATGGCGATCCGCTGGCCGCGCGGATTTTCGACGAGGCATTCACCAAAAGCTCACCCAGCCCACAGGCGATGATGGCGATGACAGGGGTTTCCGTAGTGGAATATATCCGAGCTTTTTTCGTGATTCTGTTTACCACCTGCTGGGGCTTTTTCGGAGGGCCGAATACGGCGATTACCATGCTCAACCCCTTTGGTACACGTGGGCCGCGCTTTGAGGCATTCACCGCTTTGCCGCTGATGTTGGTTCCCTTCCTCGCTACTGCAGTGGCTTTGTGGGGCTATACGAAATGGAAATGGCAGGAGTGGAAACAGCCGGTATTACCGATTCTGCCTAAAATCGGCCTCATCTGGTGGGGGCTGGCGTTCTGGGCGGTGGCACTGGTATTGTTTCGCTTCAACCTCACCTATTTCCAGGCTCAAGCGCGCTACATGCATCCGGCGTTATTGCCGATGTGCGTCATTTTTGCGCTCGGCTGGC
>DAITOV010000084.1:0-15372 GCA_036833945.1 Abditibacteriia bacterium | reverse complement strand
GCTGAAGATAAACGAGGCGGTAATGGCCGGGGTGTGAAACCGGGTGTCGCGCTGGGCCTCAATATCGGAAGCGACTCGATTAAAGTGGTCGAGGCTTCGGCTACCGGCAACTCGATTGCCGTGACGGCCATGGGCATGGTGCCCACACCGCAAGACAGTATTGCCAACGGCGTTGTCATGAGCTCCAACGCGCTGGTGCTGGGTATTCGCGATGCCCTGGCGCAAGCGGGTATCAAGTCGAAAAAAGTCGTGACCTCCATCTCCGGCACCGGTGCCCTGGTGGTGCGTATTATCGAAGTGCCCAAGATGAGCGACGGCGAACTGCTCGATAATATGAAGATGGACGCCGACCGCTACATTCCCTTCCCGCCTTCTGAAGTCGAAATGGATTTCAGGGCTTTGCGGGAACTGCCTTCCGACCCCGATTCGCCCAATATGGAAGTGCTGCTGGCAGCGGCGCAACGCGAAATTGTCGATCAGCACGTTCAGGTCGTGCAAGAAGCCAAGCTCGATCCGCGCGCTATCGATGTGGAGCCGTTAGCGGCTACCCGCGCCCTGACCCATCCCCTCACGGCACGAGCAGCCGGTGCTCCGGTGCTGGGTTCCGATGTGGACTATAACGATGTTTCGGCGATTTTGAACATCGGTGCCAGTGGTACCGAGATTTCGATTTTGCGCGGCGATATTCTGGTGTTTACCCGCACGGTGCCCACCGGCGGCAATGCCATGACGCAAACTCTAGTCGATACCCTGGGCCTGTCTTGGAGCGATGCCGAGCAGCTCAAGCGTGAAAAAGGCGACGCCCTGGCTCCCACCGGTGATGTCGCACCGGTCAGTGTGGCATCTGATGACGACTGGAGTGCCTTCGGTGAAGATGCGGATACTGGAATTGCGCCACAGGCGAGCGATCCTTTTGCCGACGATTATTTTGAACAAGGGCCGGTAAACTCCGAACCGGGTGAACAGCATCAGCAAAAAGAAGCGGATGATGCCGAAAAGCCTGCCTCTCCCGAAGTGTTTTTCGATTTTGGCGATGAGGCCGAGCCAGAGAAGGAAATGCCGACTCTGGGCGATGGACGGCCTGTCAGCTTCGAAGATTTGCTGGGCGAAGAAGAAGAGGATCTGGCAGATTTGCCTTCGTTGACCGAGGAAGCTGCCGCATCGATGCCGATGGCGTCGGCGTTCGACTTTCCCGAAGAAAGCGCCCATGCCGGTGAAGTGGATGCGAAAATCGAAGAAGCCGTGTCTCAATTGCCCACGCTTCAAGGCGCTCCGTCGGCCACCGAAGGTGCGGGCGGCACTCGCATCGATCCCGATGATGCAGCCTTGCTGCCTTCCGAACAGTCGGCTGCGCCGTTTGCCTTTACCTTCGACGAAGCTCCCGCAGCACCGGCAGCACCTGCCGTGCCTGCAGCAGAGGCCGATGCTCCTGCCGCCGGGTTTAGTTTCGGACTGGGCGAACCGGAAGCGGCACCAGAACCGGCAGCGCCCGTTGAAGCGGCCGATCCGTTTGCGGAATTTATGGCCAGCGCCGGTGGGGAAGAACCCCCGGCAACGCCTGGGGCGGGAGCCGAAACGATCGCGGTGGGCGCTCCGGCAGGAAACGCCACCACAACTGCCGATGACGAACTCGATTTGGACAGTTTGTTTGGCGGTGGCGCTACTGGTGCCGCTGCTGCCACAGCCGCCGCTGCAACCGTGCCGGTTGACGATCCGTTGGATCTGGGCGATTTTGGCCTGGGCGGTTTAGGCGGCACGACGGATTTTGGTGCTGATATTTCCGATTTTGGTGCCGGGTTGGGTGGTGCTTCGGCCGGTGAAATCGACGAGAGGACACTGCACGGTGCGCTTAAGCCGGTTCTGGATACTTTGGTAAACGAAGTGCGGCGTTCGCTGGAATACCACACCTCGCGTTATCCCGATGCTGCTGTGCAGAGAGTGACGATTGTCGGTGGCGGTGCCAAACTCAAGAATTTGGATGCCTATCTGACCCAGGAGTTGGGCTTGCCCGCGACGGTGGGCAATCCGCTTGCTCCGCTCGACGTCAAAGCGCCACAGCTCCCGCCGGGTTATATTGAGGAAAATGGCGCGTTGTTCGCGGTGGCCTTAGGTTTGGCGATGCGTGAACTGACGAAGTAAGTGTGGGCGAATTTCTTCGTCCAGGGGTGTTTCTGTGTGAAAGTGTTTGTGTAAATTTGCAAACACTTTTAACAGTGGTCGGTAATAGTGGTAGAATTAATCAGCATTAGCGGATAGCGTTAGAACCGCTTTATTTTTCGTTATGGCAATTCGTATTGATCTTTTACCGGGTTACGTCGGTCTGCGCCGTTGGTTTAAGCGGATTCTGGCGGCTTGCCTGATTCTGGTAGGCGCTTTTGCGGGAATTCTTTTCCTGCTGTATTATCGCGACCAATTGGCGTTGCAGACACTACAAACCAACCTCGCCAATATCGAGCCGATTGCCAAGCAAACCGAAGCGGCCGAGGCGGCCAAAGCTGCTGCCGATGGTGAAGCCAGCCCCCTGTTGGCCAGCGTGAACTTTTTCGTAGATGCTGGCCGAACCGGTCCCGAGCGTGCAGCCCTCTTGTACACCATTCATAAGTATGTTTATGCGGGGGCAGTGGTCGGCTCGATCGATCTTTCGGATGGCCAAAACGCAAAAATGACGGCGAATGTGAGTACCCCGGACGCCTATGCCAACTTCCTCAATAATCTGCGTCGCGGCACGGTGCCCAGCGGTGTGCTGTTCAAGAATTTGCCATCCGGTGCCGGTATCAAGGGGTGGCCCGATCGCTCAGGCGCAACCGCGACCCAGGGTGGACAGCCCGGTGCAGCGGGACCAATTCTGACGGCTGGCGGCGAACCCGGTGCAGAAGGCACTTTGACGGGCGCTATTCGCTATCGTATTTTGCCCAACAGTATTAGTGTTAATGCGGCCTTGAATGAGCCAATCGTGGTTCCGGTTCCCCCTGGTGCGGCTGCTGCTCCTGCAGCTGGCGCGGCTGGTGCGCCGGGCGATCCGGGCATGCCGCCCGATCCGGGAGCGCCTCCGGCTTAACACTTTCTCAATACACTCTTTGTATCATCGAAATAACGATAGGACTAAACACCCGTGGAAACTCGCATCCGGCGTAATATTATCATTTTGGTTGTAGTCACGTTTCTTGTCATGGTTGGCATGAGCGCGGGCTGGTTTTTCCTGCTGGTATCGCCGCAGAATGAAAAATACGCGTCTGTGCAGAGCGAGTACGAAAAGCGTAAGGGCATTGCCGATAAATTGAAAACAGCTCTCGAACAAGAACGACAGGCCAAAGACAAGTTGGAATATCTTAAAGGCCAGGCATTCTTTTTTCGTGGCAGTGATGAAAATCGTTCCGTAAACGGTTTGTACCGCCGCCTTTATTTTGGTGATCTCGACGGTACTACTCCCATCCATGAACGCGCGCGCCAGGAAGCATGGCGTGCCTGGATGAACGAGTATCACTACACCTATGGCCCCGAACTCAGAAACGAACTCATACGCATTGCAGCGGACACAAGTGCCCCGGTTCTCATCAATATATCGGATATCAAAGTAGATGACCCGCCGCAGATGCCCGAAGACGTTAAGGGTAAAATTCCTGCCAATGGCTTACTGGCACCGCTGAGTGCAACGAATAATGGGGAATTAGACATTACGATAACCGGGGAATTTCCCAATATCGTGCGTTTTCTGGAGCGCTTGAATCGTTCCTCTTTCCTGATGGTGGTGGGCAATATCAAGCTGGAAGGACACTCGCCGGGCTTGAAAGCGACTTTTAAGTTAAAGCCCTATCTGCTGGCCAGTGGTAAAGGTGCCAAACTGACAGCCGGCGCAGCCGCTGCCCCGGCTCCGGCCGGAGATCCCGGCGCAGCGCCGGCCGACGGAGCAGCACCGGCCGGAGAGCCGGCCGAGGCTGGAACGGCGGTTAGAATCAGAAATCCTCGTCTCAGCCAGCAGAGCCGTGCGCGTTAAATACTGTCTGTAGAAGAGCAAAGTCGTTAAATTCGGAAGAATCTGTTTTAATTTTATGTCCATGAATCGCTTGGCGAAATAGCTTTCCGCTACTGCCGGTAATTCGTGGCATTATCTCAATAATTTCGTTCAGGAGCTTGTTGGAGTGTTGACAGTGCATAAGTCGATGCAAGTGACAGGCGATTCAAGAGAGGCTGCATTATGCCCCGTATGGCGATAGGCGATGACGAAAAGAAAAAACTAATGGTGTTGGGAGGCCTGCTGGTCGCCATTATCGTGGTGGTCATGGTTCTCTACAATCCTTTTGGCGGCGGTTCGGGCGACGACGAAGGTGCTCAAACACCGACGACTAATGCGGCTGCCCCGGCAGAGGTTCCCGCCGGAGATCCCGGTGCCACCCCCGCAGCTACCGCCGGAGCAGGTGCGCCCGCTCCGGGCGGCATCACAGCGGCCTCTTTGGTGTCGTTGGATGGCTATCGCGCCGATCCGTTCCAGCCATTTGTATTGCCCACGCCGCCACCGCCGCCGCCACCACCGCCGCCGGTTGAGATTCCGCAGCCAGTTGATATCTTGCCTCCAAATTCCGGTGGTTACGATGGAATCGGCATCCCGCCGATGGGCGTTGGCGGTTCCGGTGCAAGGCCGTTGGCTCTTTTGCCTCCGATTGTCCCACGCCGCGTTGCCACGGCACCGACGGCACCCCGAGTTGCTGTGATGCCGGGTGGAGATATGGGAACAGGCGGCGGCGTGCTGCGCGCCCAGAATAAACGTTTGTCGGGTGTTGTGATCGGGGATTCCGTACGCGCTCTCTTGGAAGTGACCGTAGGCGATAAAATTACGACGCGTGTGGTGCAGCCGGGCGATGACGTGGATGGTATTCGGATTCTGCGCCTGGAACGTGTGGTTGAAGCCGGACAGACGATTACCCGTTTGGTTGTGCGGGAAAATAACCAGGAGCAGTTTGTTGAATTACGTCCTGCTCCCCAGCAACAAGCCGCCGGTGGTATCGAAGGTCTGATGCCGGGTGCTCCGCCATTTTAAGCGGTGGCCCTGATGTGAAATAAATGGCGTTATGTGGCAAAAAGAGAAAAGAAGTTGTGAGTGCTTTTCAAAATATGCTAACATTTAGGCACTCTTGGAAAAAAGCCTGGAGTGCGGTGTTGTTAAAATGAAGTTTCAGGCAGTATCGGGCGAAATTGTTGTTTGTAAGGAACAAATCGCAGATACGGTAGTCATAGATAAGTAAAATTAGTTGGATAGGACTTGGTGACATCATGAAGATCCGCGATAAAGCTTTTTGGCCGGTTTGTGTTCTGGGTGGTGCTTTGATACTGGCGCAGTCTGCCCCGGTTCTGGCTCAGAATACGATTACGCCTGGCGGTAATGGCCGTTTTTACGTTGAATTGAAGGACGCGACATTGGCGGATGCTTTGGAAATGATGTTTAAGGCATCCGGCAATCCGGCGCACATCATTGATGAAGCCGCTAAATCGGTGCGCATCGCTTCGGTGACGCTGCCCAATGCCACGGCCGATGCCGTGATTCGCCAATTAGCGAATCAGAATAACTTTTTAGTGAAGAAGAATTCTGCCGGTGCCACCGTTGTTGAACCTCGCGCACCGGTTATTCCCGCCGATGGAATGGGCATGCCTGGTGCGCCTGTGCCCGGCATGCCGGGTGGTCGTCCGGGTATCGTGCCTGCCAATCCGTTTGGCGTTTCTCTGGACGATGCTCCCGAGCCTGTTACGATAGCCAACGCCCAGTTCGGACGTGGTGGCAATAACCGCAATCGTGGTGGCAATAACCGTAACCGCCGCAATCGTTCCGAATGGAACAAGAACGGACGCTATCGTTTATTGGTTGTGCGCCACACTTATGCAGGTGGCGTCGCACGCTTATTCGCCAATGGCGACGTGCTCCCGACCGAAGCTCTGATCATGCCGGAATCGGCCATGCAAAGCGGTAGTGGTATGAGCGGTGGCGGCTCGGTAAGTGGCTTTGGCGGTGGTCGCGGTGGTGGCATGGGCGGTATGGGCGGCATGATGGGTGGCGGCGGTGGCTTTGGTGGCGGCGGCTTCGGCGGCGGCGGTATTGGCAACAGCATGGGCGGCGGTGGCGGAATGTTCAGTGACCGTAACCTGAAAGAAAATGTTGCGGCTGTCGATAACCATTCGATTCTCGATAAAGTTGCTCAACTTCCGATTCGCGAGTGGAATTACAAACAGCAGGATGCTTCCATTCGCCACATCGGCCCCATGGCACAAGACTTTGCAGCTACCTTTGGCGTGGGCGAAGATGATCGGCGGATCAATCCTGTCGATGCCAATGGTGTGACATTAGCTTCTATCCAGGCATTGTATGCTTTGACGCAAAAACAAGCAGAACAAATCACGGCTCTTCAGAAGCAGATTGAAACCCTGCAGAAGGCTCAGGCAACTACTGTAGCCACGCCGGACAAGCAGTAATCCTATCGAGAGTCAATTCCTCTCTTGATGGAGCAGCACGAAAAATAAAATTCAGTCGTTTGCCAATCGGGAAGTTGCGGTTTGTTCAATAGCCGCACTTTCCGGGCATTGTCGTTAAGGGGATTTCATGCGTTCCAGTCTTTCTACGAAAACATCATCACAGCATCGTGTATTTAGCAGCAAACGCGTTTGGGCGTTAGGTTGTGCTGCGGTTGGCGGTGTGAGCGTCCTATGGTTACCCGGTGTAGCCCAGATGGCCGGCATTACACCGGAGCCAGGGGGAAATCAGGTGCCGTTTGTCGCTCCGTTGCCGGAGATGTCGGCAGCGACTCAAGCCTCTGCCGTGCCGGCACCTCCTGCGCCCACAAGCCGCGCAGTTGCCGCTGCCGCGCAGCAGGAAAGCCGCATTAGCATTGAAATGCGTGATGCGCCGGTGATCGATTTGTTGATGCTCATTGCTGCCCAGGGCGGCGTTGATATCAGCATTGGCTCCGATGTAGAAGCGTCATTGAAAATCCCCGGCATCCGTCTCACCGACGTCACACCGGTAGAAGCGATTCGCAAAGCGGCGCAAACCGCTAATTTGCAATGGAAGAAGCTCGGCGAGAAGAGCTATCTGGTCGGCAAGGTTGTTGATAACGCCGGTTCCAACTCTGCCAGCAGTGACGGTGGCACTAGCGGCGGCATCAAGCCGATCGACGAAAACTGGCTGGTCGCACCGCTACAAGGCTCTCCCGGCACGTTGCCTTCCTATACGAATCCGGGAAGCGCTTCCAATGGATTGGTTCCGCTCAGCAATCGCCGCGAACGAGCCGAACGCAAGATTCGCCCCATTAAAATTCGCAACGTTCGTTCCGGTTTGATGGCATGGTGGCTTGATCCCAAGAACCAGGAAATGCCTATTGAAATGGAGGCTTCCGCCCAGGCTAAAAAGCTGGCAATTAGTCCCTACCCCTTGAAGCCCGGTGTCGATCCTAACGTCATGTCTTCGCTCAACGGCAATGGCCCGGTTGGCATGCCGTTTGGCAATCCTTATGCCGTCAATAACGGCCTGTTTAATAATCCTTACGTAAATGCCGGAGCTACTCGTCCCTGGCTCGAACCCAGTTATCGCAGCAGCTTCCTCTTTGGCGGTGGCGGCGGTGGCGGCGGCGGTTTTGGTGGCGGTGGCGGCAACAATGGCTTTAATGCCGGTATGCTCGAATTGGGTACCGATGCTCAGGGCAACCAGGAAGTCGACCAGATCGTATCGATCGATGCCCAGAATGTGCTATTGGTTTACGGTACCGACGAAGGTATCCGCCAGCTCAACGAAATTATCGACTTTTTAGATCGTCCGATTCGCCAGGTCGAAATCGAATCGCAGTTCATCGATATTTCCGTCAGCGACGCCAAAGCGTTTGGTTTGCAGTTCTATAACCGCAATTCTTTGCTTACCAACGATGACGAAGATGATGAAGATGAATTCAGCGTGCCCAACAATGCTTTAGGCGCTTTGCCCGGTGCGGCCGGTGCTTCCACCCTGGTCTTCACCCGTGGCATGTTCCAGGCGCGTTTGCAAGCCTTGGCTCAAAGCGGTCGCGCTCGCATCATCAACTCGCCCCGCGTCACCACGATGAACAACCTCACGGCCTCGCTGGTTTCACAGCAGCAGACGCCGGTGGTGCTCACCTCTTCGGATACCGGTATCGGCGGTCAGGTCGGCGAATCGCAGAATGCATTCTTCCTGACTACTATGATTGGTATTCAGGTCACACCCACCATTCAGAACGATGATACCATTACCGTGTTCCTGACTCCGCAGGTCAGTGTGCAGTCGCAGACTCCGACCTTTGCTTCTGGCAATAATGGTGACGACGACGATGATGATAATAACAACGCTGCTTCGTCTATTCCGAGCGTATCTTCGCAGTTCGTCACTACGGTCGCCAACGTTAAGGACAACGATGTGATTGTGCTCGGCGGTTTGCGCACCCGCACTCAGAACATCGCCCATTCGCGTATTCCGATCTTGAGCAAAATCCCGCTCATCGGCCGTCTGTTCCGTTCGACCAACACGACCGACATCGACCGCGAACTGGTGATCTTCCTGACAGCGCGTATCTTGCGCCGTAGCGATGATGTCACACCAATCCAAGGCCCATAAAGCTTACAAACTAAAAAAGGCGCTCCGTGATTTTTACGGAGCGCTTTTTTTGTTTTAAGTGGTGAAAAATTTAACGGATAGCCGCGAAAAGGTACAAAGGACACAAATGGGGAAGGCGTAAGTAAAACTTCTTTCCTGACTTTTGCGCAAAACGGGTGCATTAATTTGCGAACCCTGAGCGTGAGCGACGGGTACGTTTTCTTTGCTTGAGCAAGCTCATTGCCCGTGCCCGTCGCTCACGCTCGGGGTTCGCAAATTGAGTCGAAGACCTCGACTATTCAGTGCCCGCATGTGCAAAAACTCAGTTTACAGAGTGATAATAGCAAGCCTGAGAATCGTTGTGAAAGAGAAAACAGAATCCGGGAGACAGAAAACCTACTTTGGAGATGGGCGGTTTGGTTTTGAATAAAAAGTTGTATCCCGGCTCGCCGCTTTCCCGAAGATGACCGGCGTTAGATCAAACGCCAGCATTAAAGTCTGTTTACCTCCCTGTTTCCTGTATTCTGTCTACGATCCTACCCGCCGGACAAGAAGATAATTTCTGAAATATAAGCTGTGCATAATAGTCGTCTCTCTAACACTGGTTACCTCCGCCAAACTTCTGCTTGCTCTGATAAACTCGCTCACAGATTTAAAATATTATGGCGCAACTTCGTTTCCTGACCGCAGGAGAGTCGCACGGTCCGGCTCTTACCTCTATCATAGAAGGAATGCCTGCAGGCGTTCCCATTTTGGCCGAGCAGATCAACACACAACTGGCACGCCGTCAGCAGGGCTATGGGCGCGGCGGGCGCATGAAGATTGAGACCGATAAAGCGGAAATTTCCGCCGGTATTCGTCACGGCCTCACCATGGGTGGTGCGCCTATTGCGTTGACCGTCATTAACCGCGATTACGATACCTGGACCGAAGTCATGAACCCGGCTCCAGTGCCGCCCTACGAACTCAATACCAAAAAGCGTCAGCCGATTGAAATCCCGCGCCCCGGCCACGTCGATTACAATGGTGGCCTGAAATATCGCACCTTGAGCGATATGCGTAACATCCTGGAGCGGGCTTCGGCACGTGAAACTACCATGCGTGTGGCGACCGGTGCCATTGCACGTCGCTTGCTGGAAGAGTGCGGCATTTACATTGGCAGCCATGTCGTGGAAATTGGCGGTGTGCATAGTACTCCATCTCCGGTGCCCAACGCCAAAGAACTCAACACTATTTCCGATGCTTCTTCTACCCGTTGCCTGAACGATGAATCGACCAAGGCAATGGAAGAAGTCATCGATGAAGCGCGCGAAGCGGGTGATACCGTGGGCGGCGTGTTTGAAGTGGTCGTCGATGGCCTGCCGGTTGGCCTGGGCAGCCATGTGCATTGGGATCGCAAGCTCGATGGCCGTCTGGCCGGTGCTCTCATGAGCATCCATGCCATGAAAGGCGTGGAAATTGGCCTGGGCTTTGAAACCGCGCGTCGCCGTGGTTCGCAGGTTCACGATCCGTTCCATCCCGGTAATCCGTTGGAGCGTTCTTCCAATAATGCCGGTGGCCTGGAAGGCGGCGTCACTAATGGCGAGCCGCTGGTATGCCGGGTGGCGATGAAGCCGATTTCAACTTTGATGAAAGCGTTGCCCAGCGTGAACGTGACAAGTGGCCAGGCAACCGGCGCGCATGTGGAACGCAGCGACTATTGCGCCGTTCCCGCCGCCGGTGTGGTGGGCGAAGCGATGGTGGCATTGGTTTTGGCCGATGCTTTGCTGGAGAAGTTCGGTGGCGATACGCTGGAAGAGATTCAAGAATCGCTGGCACGGCATCGGCAGTATTGCAGTGAGCAATTGTCACAGCATTCATAATAGCCGCTGGTCGAAAAAGGAAGGTGCGTCATGCTCCGTATGGTTGTTGAAGGCGTGGGTTTCGATCATTTGAAGCAAACCGTCGTCGTGCTTAAAGACTGGGAAAGCCAGAAGCTGTTGCCGATATGGATTGGCCCCAGTGAGGCCAAGGCGATTGCACTGGAACTCGAAGGCGCGGTGCCCAGCCGCCCGCTTTCGCACGACTTGCTCTTATCGATTATTCAATTGGCGCAAGGCACCGTCTCGCGAGTCATTATCAACGATTTGCAAGATGCCACCTTCTATGCCACCATCGAGATCGAAACCTCCAACGGCACCAAGCACATCGATGCCCGCCCTTCCGATGCCATCGCTATTGCGGTGCGCGCCAAATGCCCGCTTTTTGTCGATGCTGCTGCGCAAGACGCGCTCATCGAGATGAGCGATGTCGTCACTAATAAACACGAAGAAGATTCGTTCGAAGACGATAACTCACTCGACTCCGACGACCAAAGCGAAAACGACGAAAACCTACCCGCCAGCGATAAAGATGAAATCGAGAGATTCAGGCGCTTGCTGGGTGACCTTGGCGATTGATTTCCGTTACAATTCCACCATTAATCATTAGATTAGGAGAATTTAGATGGCAAAGAAAGAAGTCGGCATCGGCTTGATCGGCTATGCCTTTATGGGAAAGACGCACTCGAATGCGTTTCGTCAGGTCGATAAATTCTTCGACGATCTCGAAGTAAAGCCGGTGATGCGCGCCATTTGTGGCCGTAATGAAGACAACGTGCGTCGCGCCGCCAACGATTTTGGCTGGGAAAGCTATGAAACCGATTATCGCAAGCTGATCGAGCGCGACGACATCGATATCATCGACGTTTCCAGCCCCGGCAACGAACATCTGCCCATGGCCATCGCCGCCGCCCAGGCTGGTAAAACCGTCTTCTGCGAAAAGCCCCTGGGCAACACCCTCGATGAAGCCAAGCAGATGCTGGCCGCTGCCGAGGCTGCCAAAGTGGTGAACATGGTGTGCTTCAACTACCGCCGTGTGCCCGCAATTGCCCTGGCCAAGCGCATGGTTGAAGACGGCACACTGGGCCGCATCTACCATTTCCGCGCCCGCTACCTGCAAGACTGGATCGCCGACCCCAACTTCCCGCTGGTGTGGCGTTTGCAAAAAGAAATCGCTGGTTCGGGCACTCTGGGCGATATTGGCGCGCACATCATCGACATCTCTCAGTTTCTGTTGGGTAACATCCAGTCGCTCACCGGCACCACCGAAACCTTCATCAAACAGCGCCCGCTGCAGGCTGCTACCACCGGTACTGAAGGCCTCAACGCCGCTGGCACGCAGGAAATGGGCGAAGTCACCGTCGATGACGCCGCCGCTTTCATCGGCCGCTTCGGTAACGGCGCATTGGGCGTGTTTGAAGCCACCCGCTTCGCACCGGGCCGCCGCAACTACAACACTTTCGAAATCAACGGCGAAAAGGGGTCGATCGCCTTCAACTTCGAGCGCATGAACGAGTTGGAATACTTCAACGCCGGCGACCCCGACGACCGCCAGGGCTTCCGCACCATCAACGTCAACGAAGGCAGCCAACCTTATGCCGGTATCTACTGGCCTCCCGGACACATCATCGGCTACGAACATACCTTCATCAACACTGTACACGACCTGCTGCAGGGCCATGCCACCGGCGTCAGCCCGCAGCCCGACTTCCGCTCCGGCGCGCAGGTGAACGCGGCGTTGGATGCGGTGGAGAAATCTAACGATAGTAAGAGTTGGGTGGAGATTGAGCAGTTGTAACGTTTAGAGGGCACTGGGCACGAGGCGGCTGGGCGCTGGGAGGTAATCGGGGTGTAATTGCAAAGCATTGCCCCAGTAAGTCCGTCATCCTCGCGAAGGCGGGATCCAGTACGCAGCCTTTTGTTTAGGATAGAACCAATTTGCCAACCGGCATAAGGGGTTTTTTAACGAAAGGCGTATAATCTATAACTTGCTCTAAAGTGAAAATAGCGCTGCTACTTTTAAAGTAGCAGCGCTATTTTGGTTTATAATGGCATTGGTGTCGATTATTTACGGCTTCTCTTGTTGACCATGAAACACTTCATCGCGATGCTCAAACGGAATGCCGCTGTCTTGGCGGTCGCTGGTCTTTTGTCTTTCGTCATCCTGGGGTTTTGGGTATATCCTACTCTGGAACATGGAACAGTGGATTTTACCGCTCTTTATATTGATGAACTTAAGCTCGGCCCAAGCGACGGCCGGTGGATGGCATGGAACTGGGTAAAAAGCGACCCTGCCTATGACGCATTATGGGTAAAGGTGCAAAAGTTAGAGGAGCCGCAAGTTGCGAAATTTGCTGAGAGGCAATGGGAAAAATATAAGGAAAATCCCAATGATTTGCTTGCTCTTTATGGCTTAACCTATGCTGCGATGAGAACCCAATCGCGACGGAGTCGCGGTAAAGATCCGTATCTTGCCATCAGCCAAGCTGCTGTTATGAAGAATTTCGCAAAACTTCCCCGGAATTATGAGTGGGCACGCGTGCGTTTTCTTCTTACTTATCCGCGTCGCCCTAATAAGAGCTATGAGCGTCTTGCTCGCCGTTTACTGCAGGTAAACCCCAAAGATGCTGAAGTGCAATATATTTACATCTTATCCGTAGCGAACTTAAAGGATGCCGAGGAAAAGGAAAATATTCTGCACTATCTTAAAGAGCTCCGTCGAGATTGGCCAAAGAATGGCTCCTTTCTATTCGCAGAAGGCGTGGTCTATGGGACACTTTGGAAAATGGAAGAGAAGCCTGAATATGCCCGAAAAGCCATAGATGCTTATCAAGATTTTTGGGAACATTCTGGTGCGAATGATTATGTGCGTGGCCGAGTGCGCAAGAAGGCTGAAGAGATTGAGCAAGAACTGAATAAAAAGAAGCTCAAGATTGATTCTGAGGATATGCATGACTATCCTTAACATACTGATGGTTACAATAATTGCAAAGGTAAGAGAGGAATAGGATGGGATTAAAAACAATTCGCCGGGCAATGTGGTGTTTAGGTTTAGCCGGAGCGCTATTGGGAAGTGCGCTGGTGCTATTGCCCCAACCGGTGCAGGCGCAAAGCAAGGAACAGGTTGCAACAGTTCGCAAAGCAATTGACGCGGCCTATAAAGCTGAGGATGCGGCTTTCATTAATTATGATCTTGAAGGTAGTCTGCAATCTCATGCAACTAATTATGTGTATACGACCAAAGAGGGCAAGAAGATTAGCCGGGCGCAGCTTCAGGAATATTTAGCCCAGATGTTCAAAGTGGCTGAAGATATCCAAAGCAATACCGCTATAGAGAATCTGGCAGTATATGGAAATCGCGCTCGTGTGCGTGTAAAGACCTATGCACGAATGCATCTACAGGGCCAAGGTAAAAGTACGCATATTCTGGCTGGAACTGAGCGGCGCGATGATGTTTGGGTAAAACAAGGCGATATATGGTTGAGAACGCAGGGAAAAGAAGTATCCAGCCATATCACGCTTGACGGTAAACCATTGCCCCGTAATAAATGGAGTCAGTAAAGAGAGGCACCTTCCACCAAGAACGTCGCAATACTACAAGTTTAAGGGCACCCACATCGTTGGTGCCCTTAAACTTGCTGTTATCGCGCAACCTCGCGACGAAGTTAGCGCAGCCGAAGGCTTTACGTGCTATTCATCTCTCAGTTCCACTTCTGCCAGGTAGATATTGGCTTTGCCTTCATGGCCGGAGTAGTAGCTCACCCACAGCTTATCGGCGTCCCACACCAAACCGGCGTAGCTGCAGTCGTTGGCGGAGGGTAGGGTGACAAGCTCCTGTAGGGTGGCGTTTTCTTCATCCAACTCCCACAGCGCTGTATAGTGCTGCGAGGTGATTTTGCGGCCGCAGACGACAATTTTGCCGTTGGGCAGACGAAGCAACGCCGGGCCGCCGATGTAAATACCCAGTTCTTGGGTTGTCCACTCCGTGAACGGCGCTTGCGATTTACCTAGTAGTGCGGTGCCCTTATTGTAGGGCGGGCAGGCGGTTTGGCCGGGCTGCCATTCGCGGCGGATGAGGGCCAGGCCGCTATCGCCTTCCATCAGCAGGGCGGTTTCGTTGGGGAAGCGCTCATCGGTGTGGAGAAGGCCCACTTTCTCAAATCCGTTGCCGGTAGTATCGTGATAGAGCGTCACTTCTTGCCGTTCGTTTTGTTTGCCGTAACCGGCACCGTAGAGCGTATTGCCATCACGGTTTAAGCTCCAAATCCACACCGCATCGGCGCTCACCAGTTGCGGCTGGCTCCAGTTTTGTCCGTCTTGCAAATACCAGACGTAGTTGCGGCGACCCAGTGCGGCATCGCGCGAGGTGGCTGCGCCCATTACCATCAGGCGGCCGTCGGGTGCGGTGACGATTTTCGGGTCGCGCAGGTCGGTGAGGTCGTCTAAGGGCGAGGTAAACAGCGCGGCGCTGCTCCATTCCTGGCCGTCTTTGGAGGTAATGACGCGGATGGTGCCATCCATCGTGACATGGCCGGTTGCTTCACGGAAGGTGCAATACCAGTTGTCGTTAAAACGGGCGAGGCCGGTGAAGGCGCTGTGGGGGGCTTGATCCCAAATCTTCGTAACGCGTTGTAGGTGAGCGTTCATGAGGAAGGTTTTTTACTTGGTTGTGAATTCCAATATTTAATTTTGGTGCGGGTATGGCTGCACCGAGGTTTGAAAAGAATAACCCATTGAGTGAGGCGGGGGAATACTTTTGGGCAAAATTTATGAGGTTTAATCTACGCAAGGCGGGTGTATTTATTTGCGAACCCAGAGCGTAAGCGACGGGCTGGCGTCAACGCTTACGAAACTGAAAGGTTAGCCCGTCGCTTACGAGGCTGTGTCAAAACTCCTCTCCTTATTGTAGTCTGAATTTGTATGAGTAAA
>DAITOV010000083.1:0-15426 GCA_036833945.1 Abditibacteriia bacterium | reverse complement strand
ACTGGAAGTGAGCGCCGAACACGCCCAGAACGAAAACGCAGCGCGCGGCGTGATGACCACCGATACCGTGCCCAAATTCTATGCTGCCCGCACGCAAATCGACGGCAAAACCGTTACCGTGGGCGGCTTAGTGAAAGGCGTCGGTATGATTGGCCCCGATATGGGCACTCCTGCCGGGCTGCACGCTACCTTGCTTTCGTTCCTCACCACCGATGCGGCGATTGAAAAGCCGTTATTGCAATCCATTTTGCAGCGCGCCGCTGATAAGTCGTTCAATTCAGTGACCGTCGATGGCGACACTTCCACCAACGATACCGCCATTTTGCTATCGAGCGGTGCGGCTGGTGTGGAAATTACCAGCGAAAACCAGGCGCAGTTCGAGGCCGTGCTCGACAGCGTCTGCCAGGCTCTAGCCCGCAAAGTAGCACGCGATGGCGAAGGCGCTACCAAGATCGTCACCATCAAGGTGAGTGGCGCACAACACGAAGCCGATGCCAAGCTGGCCGCTATGACGGTCGCCAACTCGCCGCTGGTGAAAACCGCGCTCTTTGGCAACGACCCCAACTGGGGCCGCATCGCGATGGCAACCGGCCGCAGCGGCGCGCAATTCGATGCGCAGAATTTGCAGATCGTGCTGGGCGGCGTCGAAGTATTCAAGGACGGCGAACCCACCGCGTTCGACCTGCCGCAGGCTGAAGCGGCTCTCAAAACCGAGGAAGTCGTCATTGAAATCGGTTTGGGTGCTGGCGCTGCCAGTTGGACGGCCTGGACCTGCGATTTTTCATACGACTACGTTAAAATCAACGCCGAATATCACACTTAATAAAGGAATCATTCAATGAGCAGACCTGTTGTTGGTTTACAGTTATACACCTTGCGCACCGTTTTAAGTGACGACCCGGTTGGAGTTCTTCGCCAGGTCGCCGAGATGGGCTACGAAGCAGTCGAGCTGGCCGGTTTTGCCGGACTTACTGCCGAAGAATTCAAAGCCGCGCTCGATGAAGCCGGTTTGAAAGCCGTTTCCAGCCATGCCTCACTGCAGCAAGTCGAAGACGACTTCGATGCTGTAGTCGCACAGGCCCGTCTGTTCGGCTATTCCTATGTCGGCCTGGGTTCGGTGCCGGTCGAAATGCGCGGCTCGCGTGAGAACTGGGTCGCCACCGCACAGCGCCTGAGCGAAGTCGGCAAAAAGCTGCGCGAAGAAGCCGGACTGACTTTCTTCTATCATAACCACGCTTTCGAGTTTGAGGAACAGTACGACAACGACTACGGTTTGGACTTGCTCTATGCCAATTCCGACTCGCAAAACCTGCAGGCCGAACTCGATACCTACTGGGTGCAAAAAGGCGGCGAAAATCCGGTGGAATATCTGCAAAAATATGCCGGACGCACCCCGATTCTTCACATCAAGGACATGGGCGCTGATGGCGACTTCGCCGAAATCGGCACCGGCAGCCTGAACTGGCCCGCCATCTTCGCGGCCGCAGAAGCTGGTGGTGTGCAAGCCTACATCGTCGAGCAGGACACCTGCCCCGGCAACCCGCTCGATAGCGTGCGCATCAGCATCGAGAATTTGAAGAAGATGGGAAAGGTGTAGGAAAGGTTATAGGTGGTGAGGGAAGCGTAACTCCTCCCCCTCAGGGAGAGGTTGGGTGGGGGAGTCGAAGCGTTGAGCTTTCGTCAGCTTTCGGGCAAAAGTAAGACGCCCACCCCTCACCCCCGGCCCCTCTCCCAGAACAGGAGAGGGGAGCACGAGCGTCTTCGTTTCACTCTGTGGGGTACTCTGACGTTTGCGTAGCGTAACTCCTCCCCCTCAGGGGGAGGTTGGGTGGGGGAGTCGGAGCGTAGAGCTATTGTTATCTTCCCTGAACCGATATCCTGGGAGAGTTCAATGCCAGACCTCCCTCCCCCAACCCCTCCCTGAGGGAGGGGAGTTTTGTTGTCGTGCACGAAATATTATGAATTCCTCATATTCTGCTTCTACCATTATCGACTTATTTAAAACCGCCGTCGCCTCAATGGACAGCGGCGACAACACAGCCCTGTCTGCCTTACTGCAAGAGCATCCGGCACTGGTGACATTAACCATGCCGCAAGAAGAAAACGCGCCTCTGGATTATTTCAGCGGCGCGTTTTTATTGCATTATGTCGCAGGCAACCCCAATCGCGGCAACCTGCCCACAAGCATCGTCAAAAGCGCGCAACTCCTCCTCGAAGCCGGTGCCGATCCCAACGCCCAAACCCTCACCGGCAGTACCACCATCGGCCTCATCCTCAGCAGTAAAAATGCTTCCCAGGCCGGAGTAGGGCTGGCTTTGATCGAATTATTAGTAGCAGCCGGAGCCACCGACGATCTCGATAACGAAGACGTTCTCCTCATGCCGCTACGCAACTGCGCACCCGAAACCGCCTTGCAACTCTGGCAGCACGGCTACCCGGTTGGTGTGCGCGCGGCGGCAGGGCTGGGACAAATAAATCTGGCGCGTGAACTATTGCAGGCGCAGCCCGCGCAGAGCGAACTTGACGAAGCACTGACCTACGCCGTCACCCACCGCCACCACGAAATCATTCTCTTATTGTTGGAGCATGGCGCTAATATCAACGCCATTCCACCTGTCTACGGCAACCCCGGCACGGCGCTGCATATCGCGCCCGACCTCGAAACCGCGCGGCTATTGGTCGAACGCGGTGCCGATCTTTTCGCCATCGATCCTACCTTTAACGGCACTCCCTTGGACTGGGCTGCATATGGCGGTCATACTGAAATAGTCGATTATCTCCGTTCCCGCATGACCAATTTGGGAAACGATAAATAATGAATGGTGGAAAAATACCATTCTTTTGCCGTTTCTCTGCGATCTCTGCGTCCTCTGTGGTTAATTCCGCCGTGTAAAATACGTATCCGAATTAATGACCGTAAATTCCTATATCCCCCGTGATAGCAAAGCCTCGCGCCATGCCGCCGAAATTTTGCGGCGTTTGCGTGGGGAATATCCCACCGCCGAATGTGAGCTGACCTGGGAAAACCCGCTGCAACTTTTGGTGGCCGTCATTCTCTCCGCCCAATGCACCGACGTACGGGTGAACATCGTCACCCAAACCCTGTTTAAGAAATACCACACCCCGCAAGACTACCTCAACGTGCCGGTAGAAGAGCTGGAAACCGATATTCACTCCACCGGCTTTTTCCGCAATAAAGCCCGCTCTATTCGCGGCGCGTGCGCTCGCATCATCGAAGAGTATGATGGCGAGGTGCCGCAGGATATGAACGAAATCCTCACTCTACCCGGCGTCGCGCGCAAAACCGCCAACGTGGTGCTGGGCGTGGCGTTCGGACAGGCCAACGGCGTGGTGGTCGATACCCATATCGGCCGCCTTAGCTATCGTTTAGGCCTCACCAAAGAAACCGACCCCAAGAAAATCGAGCGCGACCTGATGAAACTCTTGCCGCAAAGTGAATGGATTTACGCCGGACACGCCATCATCTGGCACGGGCGGCGGGTGTGTTATGCCCGCAAGCCCAACTGTGGTGCGTGTGTGCTGGAAGATATTTGCCCGAAGAATGGCGTGGCCACCGCAAGACCCGCGAAGAAAAAAGGATAACGATTATGGCAAGCGCAACTACTTTTGAACAGCATCTCAACCAGCAGTTTCCCCAGGCGCAGGCGTTTTTGGAAGAACTGGTTCGCATGAACAGTTACACGCTCAATGCGCCGGGCATCGAAGCCAACGCCCAGCGCGTCATCAAGCAGTTCGAACCCCTCGGTTTTGCGGTGAGCCGCAAACAGTGCCCGCTCGAAGGTGCCGGAGAGCATCTGGTGCTCGATTCCGGCGGCGATGCCCCGGTTATCGCGCTGATTTCGCACCTTGATACCGTTTTCTCGCCCGAAGAAGAAGCCGCCAACAATTTCCACTGGAATATTGACGGCAACCGCGCCTATGGCCCCGGCACCATGGATATCAAAGGCGGCAGCGTGATGATCTGGCTGGTGCTCGATGCGCTCTCCAAACTGGAACCGGAGTTGTTCAAACAAACCCGCTGGATTTTGCTCTTCAACGCCGCTGAAGAAAAGCTGTTGCCAGATTTCGGCGCGCTCTGCAAAGAAGTGCTGCCTGCCAACACCCGCGCCTGCCTGGTGTTCGAGCCCGATACCGAGCGCGAGGAAAACTTCCGCATCGTCCATTCCCGCAAAGGCAGCGGGCATTTCGATATTCAGGTGGCCGGTTGCAGCGCCCACGCCGGTTCCAAATACGTCGAGGGAGCGAGTGCCCTTTTGCAGATGAGCCGCCTGATCGAGCGCATGACAGCCCTTACCGATCTCTCCACCGATACCACCGTGAACGTCGGCGTCATGAGCGGCGGCACGGTGCGCAACAGTGTGCCCAGCAGCGCCCGCGCCGAGATGGAAGTGCGTTCGTTTAACGAGCAGCCTTACCGCGAAGTGCGCGATGCGATTCTGGCAATGAACGGGCCGGGCGACGTGCAATCGCCCGACGGCACTAAAACCTGTCAGATCGAAATCACCCTCGCCACCGAAAACGTGCTCTGGCCGCAAAACGAACAGACCGACGCTCTGGTGGCATTGTGGCAGCAAGCCGCGCAGGAAACCGGCAACCAACTCGATTCTCATGCTCGTGGTGGCCTGAGCGATGGCAACGCGCTCTGCCGCCTTTTTCCCACCCTCGATGGCCTGGGGCCGCGCGGCGGCAACGCCCACTGTTCGCAGCACGACCCCGCTATAAATAAGGAAGCCGAGTTCACTGACTTGTCATCATTCGTGCCCAAAGCCCTCATCAACTGCCTGGCAATTAAACGGTTAGTGAAACCCGAAGAACCGCGCGCGTAAGCAAGCCGGATTGACGTATCTTTTTGCGTGCCTGACCAGGCTTTTCAGCGCCTCTATTTACGGCACTGGGAAACTTATCACTCTTCCCCAGTCCACTCGCTTACGCGCGTGGTTCTTCATTTTATTTTTCACAAAAAATTAAATAATTTTTTCCTTGACTCTATTTAACCAATCGGTTAAATTATCTGTAATTGAATAGTAAGTCAACAAACGGAGGCAAAAATGCCGCAAACTCAACAGCAGGAAAGCCAACCCGAACTCAACATCATGCGCGTCTTCAATGCGCCGCGCGAGCTGGTGTTTAAGGTATGGACCGAGCCGGAGCATCTTTCGAAATGGTGCGCACCCACTGGATTTACCATTCCACAGAGCGAAGGCGACTTGCGCCCCGGTGGTGCGTGGCGTTCGTGCATGGTTTCGCCCGAAGGCCAGGCCCATGTTGCGTTCGGTGAATACCGTGAAGTCGTGCCGGTGGAGCGGCTGGTATTTACTCATCTCTGGGAGGAAGAGGACATGCCGCCGCACGAAACCCTGGTCACCATCACTCTCGATGAACTGGGGCCGCGCAAAACCCGCATGAATTTCCGTCAGCAGTTCTTCCGTTCGGTTTCTTCGCGCGATGGCCACGAAGGTGGCTGGAGCCAGGCGTTTGTCCGGTTGGGCGATTTGCTGGATGAGTTGGAAGCAAGCCTCTCCACAAGATGAACCCGGCAAAAATTCCTCCCCCTTAGGGGGAGGTTGGGTGGGGGATTTGAAGCTTAATGCTCAATGAACAGTAATGGAGAAGGCCTTCGCCGATTCAACGTTCAGTGTTACTCTCGACCTTCCTCCCCGGCTCCTCCCTGAGGGAGGAGAGAAAGACACGCCGTTATATCGCATTACGAAAAATTAATGTTCTATGGCACAATCTCAGCACGGAATGAGCAAGTTGGGTCGGAAACATTCAGGAGAAAAAACAATGAAATTAGCAAGCTACTTGAACTTTGAAGGACAGTGCAAAGCCGCATTTGAATATTACGCCGAACATCTGGGCGGCAAGATGGAAGGCATGTTTACCTTTGGCGAATCGCCCATGGCCGAGGAAACCGCTCCTGAAAACCGCGATCATATCATGCATGCCTGCATGAACATCGACGGCCATTTGCTGATGGGTTCGGACTGTCCGCCCGAATATTTCGAAAAGCAGCAGGGCATCTCGGTGATGTTGGGCGTCGATAGCATCGAAGAAGCCGAGCGCATCTTCAAAGCGCTGTCGCAAAACGGACAGGTGAAAATGGAACTTACCGAAACCTTCTGGGCTGCCCGCTTTGGCATGGTGACCGATCAGTTTGGCACCCCCTGGCTAATCAACTGCGAGTGCCAGCAGAAAGACAGCTAAAACGCTCCCTGAGACCCCCTAAGATCTAAGTTCTAAAATCTAAGAACTAAAAGGAAACTATGGAAATCCCCAAACCAACCAAAGAACACGAGTTTTTGCGCCGTTTCGTCGGCGAGTGGACGATAGAATCCACGGCGGACATGGGTCCCGAACTGGGCGAAGTCACCACCCACGGCACCGATAGCGGTCGCATGCTGGGCGATCTCTGGATTGTCTGCGAAGGCGGCGGCGAAATGCCCGGTTGTGGTAGTGAAGCCCATAACCTCATGGTGGTAGGCTTCGATACCGTAAAGAACAAATTCGTCGGCAACTGGATCGGCTCCATGATGACGATGCAATGGGTCTACGAAGGCGAACTCGATGAAACCGGCAACAAACTCTCCCTCCAATCCGAAGGCCCCAGCATGGAAAAAGAAGGCGAATACGGCAAATATAACGACGTCTACGAATTCCTCAGCGACGACCACCGCACCCTAACTTCGTTCTTCGAAAAAGACGGCGAATGGGTGCAGTTTATGCAGGCGCATTACTACAAGAAGTAAACGGCGGTAGGTAGTAGATAGTAGATGGTAGACAGGAGGTAACCGGGCAAAGATGATGACCGCCACCCTCCCAGCCCGTCATCCTCGCGAACGCGGGGATCCAGTATACAGCCTCATATTAGGAATGCGGCAAAACACCAACCCTGCCCATTCCTAAGATCTAAGGTCCAAGATCTAAGATCTATTCAAAGGAGACTTCAATGAGTGGAGTTCGCGTACTTGTCGGCACCAAGAAAGGTGCCTTCGTCCTCACTTCCGACGAAAAGCGTCAGGACTGGGACATCAGCCCCATGCACTTTGCGGGCTGGGAAATCTATCACGTGAAGGGTTCGCCGGTCGATCCCAACCGCATCTACGCTTCACAAACCAGCGGCTGGTTCGGACAGATTATCCAGCGCTCCAACGATGGCGGGAAAACCTGGGAGCAGCCGGGGGTGGCACCGGACGAACCGACGACCACGCCCGAAGGCTTCCCCATCGGGCAAAGTAACAAATTCGCTTACGATACTTCCGAGGCAACCGGCAAACCATTGACCACCCACCAGTGGTACGATGGCACCCAGCACCCGTGGGAGTTCAAGCGGGTGTGGCACCTGGAGCCTTCGCTGACCGACCCCAACACCGTCTACGCCGGGGCCGAAGACGCCTCACTGTTTCGCAGCACCGATGGCGGCGTGAGTTGGCAGGAACTGGCCGGTTTGCGAGGCCATGTCACCGGCCCGCAGTGGCAGCCGGGCGCGGGCGGCATGTGCTTGCACACCATCCTGCTCGATCCCAAAAACCCCGACCGCATCTTCGTAGCGATTTCGGCGGCTGGTTCATTCCGCAGCGATGACGGTGGCCTCACCTGGAAGCCGATCAATAAAGGCTTGCACTCGGACTACATTCCCGATGGCGACGCCGAAGTGGGCCATTGCGTACACCGCATCGCCATGCACCCTTCGCGGCCTGAAACGCTGTTCATGCAAAAACACTGGGACATCATGCGGAGCGACGACGCTGGTGAATCGTGGCGCGAAGTGAGCGGCAACCTGCCTACTGACTTCGGCTTTCCCATCGACGTGCACGCCCACGAACCGGAGACGATTTACGTGGTGCCTATTAAGAGCGATTCGGAGCATTACCCACCCGAAGGCAAACTGCGCGTCTACCGCAGCCGCAACGGCGGCAACGACTGGGAAGCGCTCACTAACGGTCTGCCGCAAAGCAACTGCTATGTGAATGTGCTGCGCGACGCGATGGCGGTCGATTCGCTCGATTCCTGTGGCATCTACTTCGGCACCACCGGCGGCCAGGTCTACGTCTCTCCCGATGGCGGCGACAACTGGCAGGCTATCGTACGCGATTTGCCGGGAGTGCTGTCGGTGGAGGTGCAAACACTGCGATGATACGAGTAGTTCTCCCTTACCATTTACGTAACCTGGCCCACCTCGAAGGCGAAACCGAAGTGGAAGTGCAGGGCGAAGCCACACTGGGCAGCGTGCTCGATGCCATCGAAGCGAAATACCCCATGCTTAACGGCACCATCCGCGATCACGATACCCTCAAACGCCGCGACTTCCTGCGCTACTTCGCCTGCGAGCAAGACCTCTCGCACGAAACTCTCGACACCCCGCTACCCGAAGCCGTGGCGGCGGGCGAAGAACCGTTTATCGTGTTGGGAGCGATTGCAGGCGGGGGAAGCTAACGGCGAACGTTGAACATCGAACTTTCAACGTTGAACGTTCAATGTTGGATGTTCAACGTTCAATCATAGCGTCCGTCTTAACTTATCCTCACCAACACTCATCTTGTCTCTGCGACCTCTGTGTCCTCTGTGGTTAATTTCAAGGAAAAACAAAAATGCAAAAAATAACCCCCTGTCTCTGGTTTGAAGGCAACGGCCAGGAAGCGGCCGATTTCTATCTGTCGGTCTTCCCCAACGCCAAAAAAGGCCGCGTTTCTTACTACGGCGAAGGCGCGCCGCTTCCTGCGGGGACCTTACTAACTGTTGAACTCGAACTCGAAGGTCAGGAGTTCATCATCCTCAATGGCGGCCCCTACGTCAAATTCAACGACGCGGTTTCCTTCACCGTATATTGCGATTCGCAAGAAGAAGTCGATCGCTACTGGACCCAACTCACCGCCGATGGCGGGCAGGAAGTGCAGTGCGGTTGGCTCAAGGATAAATTTGGCCTGTCGTGGCAGATTACTCCGTCCATCATGCCCGGATATATCACCGACCCGGACCCGGAAAAAGTAAACCGCGTGATGCAAGCGATGATGAAAATGATAAAGCTCGATATTGCTACGCTGCAACGTGCCTATAATGGCGAGTAGTTTTAGTATCAATCATGGCCCACCGCGCACCACTCATCATCGAAAACCACACCCCGCAGTGGAGCCGGTTTTTTGAAGAAGAATACCAGCGGCTCAAAATCGCATTGCCCGAACCGCATTTTCAGATTGAACATATCGGCAGCACAGCCGTCCCCGGCCTGGCGGCCAAGCCGATTATCGATTTAATATTGGGCGCGCCTTCGCTGGCGGCGATTGAAGAGCGCATCCCGGCACTCGAAGCGCTGGGCTATGAATACATCGCGCGGCACGAAGCCATCATGCCCCAGCGCCGTTTCCTGGCCTGGCCGCTCACCCGGCCCCGGCGCTTTCATTTGCACGGTGTGGTGCAGGGCGAGAGCTTCTGGAACGATAAAATCGCTTTCCGCGACGCCCTGCGCGCCGATACCGCCCTGGCGCAAGGCTATGAAAAATTGAAGAGGCAACTGGCCGCGCAGTATGGCGATGACCGCGAAGGCTACACCGATGCTAAAACCGGTTTCATCGTCGCTGTTATCCAGCGCGCTCGTGAGAGTGCCGCTTAAAAAGTTGAGTAGGGGAGTTGTTGACACCACTTTATGATCGATACACAACTGCAACACAAAGTCGCACTGGTAACGGGCGCCAACGCCGGAATCGGCGCAGCCATCGCGCGTGCCCTGGCCGCGCAGGGCACGGCTGTCGCCATTCACTATCTGGCCGATGTGCCCTCGCAAGCCGGTGTCATGCATACCGCGCTGGGCCCGGTGGCAGCGCAAGAGGTGGTCGATAGCATCGAAGCCGCAGGCGGCCGCGCCGTGGCGCTGGGCGGCGACCTCGCCGATGCTAACCTCCACGCCCACCTCTTCGATGAAACCCAGGTGCTGCTGGGGCCGGTCAATATCCTCATCAACAACGCTGCCCACTGCGAAGACGCCGATACGCTGAGCGCCATCGACGCCGGTGTCATCGACCGTCACTTCGCCGTCAACGTGCGCGCCGCCACCTTGCTCTCCCAGCAATTAGCCTGGCGCTGCCGCGAACGCGATGCCATCGATGGCTGCATCGTCAATATCAGCACCGATGCCGCCCGCGCCTTCCCCGGCCAAATAGCCTACGGAGCCAGTAAATACGCCCTCGAATCGCTCACCCGCAGCCTGGCCCAAGAACTCGGCCCGCAAGGCATCCGCGTCAACACCATCTCCCCCGGCCCGGTGCAAACCGGCTGGATTTCAGAGGATTTGGAAGAAACCCTGCAAGAAACCATCCCCCTCCGCCGCGTCGGCACCCCCGAAGACGTGGCCGATGCGGTGACGTTTCTGTGTTCGCATCAGGCGCGGTGGATCACCGGGCAAGTGGTGCAGGTGGCGGGTGGGCATGCGTTGTAGGTGAAAGTGTATTGGACGCTTTGAGACTTTGTTTTTTTCGCATTTGTGACTAAAAGCGCACTATCCGTGTGTTATGATGTAGGCACAAAAATATTACGAGAAACTCATGGATTGTACTTTTTGCGGTTATTCTAAACAGCCTTTCGACAGAACTTGCCCACGTTGTCAGGATAAAGGCCTGGCTAGCCCCAACCAGACGCAAAGTCTGCCCTCTCAACCTGCTTCCCCACCGGTGGCAGTGACGCCTGTGCCCACTCCAACAGGGACGACGGTATTGCCGCCCAGTGGAGTGCCACTGACTCCCGGCACTCCGGTAACTCCCGCCCCGCCGCTACGGGTCATTTCGGGCGAACAATCGCTGATTGTATTTCTCGTGAGTGTCGGCCTCTACTGCCTGGGCTATTTCCTGCCCTGGGCATCCGTTTCTCTCTTCGGCATGAATGTGGGCGGCGGCGGCCCGATGGGCCTGGAGTTTGCTGTCTTTCTCCTGGCACTGGCTGTAGGTGGCATCTGCCTGTACGAACGCACGCCCTCCGACCTGCCCCTGGCACAAATTCGTTTCGCCCTGGCCGCGATTTGCCTCATTTTTGCAGCCGGACAGCTCCTGAATTTTTTGTTTCTCTCGCACATCATCCAAATCGGCATCGGCTTGCCGCTCATGCTTCTCACCGGACTGGGCATGACCTATCTCTCTTTCCAGAAACTTCCCGATACCGGCAAGATGACGCTGGTTTTGCCCGCCGTCGTTGCCCTGGCCGTGACACTCTCGATCTCGGGATATCGGGGTTATCAGGCCCGGCAGGCAACCGATTTCTCCTCGATATTTAGCGGTAGTGGGTTGGGTGCCGATGGAACGGCCAACGCGCTGCCCCAGCCCCGGCAAGATGTGGAAGTGAAGATTAATAGCACGCTCCCCATGACCACGCTGCCGGTGTCCGGCGATTTCTACTCTCCGCCAACGGCTGATCCTGGCAAAACCTTTATTAAATGCAACGTTACCGTTACTTTTAAAGGCACTACCGGCACATTAAATGTCAATGCCAGTTCTCTGCGCATCCATGCCAGCAACAAGCAGGTTTACAATAGCCAGCTCTTGATGGTTCCGCTACAAAGTCATCAGGATATTCAGGCAACACTGTTACCTGGCGGCACTACAACTGGTGATGTGATTTTTGAAGTAGAAGCAGGTGCGCAGATTGAGAAGATTGAGTTTGATTAGGTGTCGGTAGTCAATAAACTTTGTTTGAGCTAAATCGTTTTTCATCATAGGTAAACCGGCAGCAAGCTATTTCTCTCGATAAATTGAGTGACTTGAAATGAAAACGATCAAGGTTGAATCGACAGAACCCGTAAGTCTTCCCATCCAATGGTACGCCGCTCACATCGTAATGGCTGTCAAACTTCTGGAAGGCGTACAAACAGAATTTAAAGTTTGGGAAAACATCATCCTGATTTCAGCAACTAGTGGCGATGAAGCCTATGAAAAAGCCGAGAATCGCGCGCGTGCAGATGAGGGCGGAGACGGCTTTACCTGGGGCGGGATACCAGCCAAGTGGGAGTTTGCGGGTATACGCAAGATAGTGAGTTGTGTCGATTCTGAACAAAGGCCGGGCGACGGCACCGAGCTGACTTATTTATCATTCCAATTCGAGAGCGAAGACGACCTCAAGGCTTTTATGGCAGGAAAAGAAGTGCGACTAACCATAGGTGATGAAGTGCCGATGGAGTTCTAAATATCATCCTGGAATTTTGGCTGGTGGATACCATGACAGCAGAGAAAGAAACCTACACGGCAGCTTGGAATAACCTGAAAAAACGTTATATCTTCCTGGCCGCTGTGCTGCTTGGTTACAAACCGTTCACGTGGTTCGCCGGAACGATATTGCCTGCGTTAGGAATCATCGAAATAGAAGTGATATCGCCTCTCCTATGGGCATTCATATTTCTCTCTGCACTAACCGCAATCTACACCTTCAAATGCCCGCGTTGCAAAAAACGATTGTTTCCATTTTTCCGGTGGTTCTACTTGGGCGAGGTATTTCAGAAAGCCTATGCCGGCAATTCTCAAGCGCTATTTTGGCGAACCTGTGCGCGCTGCGATTTGCCTTTAGGGTCGGGCGTTGGCGAGGGCAAGCAAGAGCAAAATCAAGAATACACGCCAGACGAAAAACCACCTCTGCCTAATCCATAGGATTGTCGGAGCGCCTTAAACCTCATCAAAAATGAGCCGGAGATTGGAATCATGCGCCCTCTCAAAGTTCGCCTAATCTGCCAGAAGTTAGGGCAGATTGCATCGTTAACCCTTGCGCTGTCTTGCTGTCTTTGCCTGCTTGCGGGCTGCACTGGACAGAAAGAAACTCATAACGAATATCCCGGCCCAACGGCCAAAACACAAAAGGCATTGCTCAGCACTCCTCTTGTCTTTGGAAATATCGGTTATGACACCAAAACCGGAATAATAAATATGCCAAGGAATATCGTAGCGGTGGCATTTTCGCCCGATTCCCGGTATGTCGCTTGCGCGAGTCGGATTGAAGTGATGACGGAAGGAGCAGATTCACACCCAGGTATTGTTTACACCGAACATGCGGATGACGATATGCCGTTGAACATACTGGCGCGTCGTCTTGTCATTATTTTTGACATGGCGACAGGCGTCTCGAAATTACAGTTCATAACCGAGGCTGTAGTGAGGTCGCTGGCTTTTTCTGCTGATAGCGGAATGCTATTTGTCGGATGTGATGCTCATCGCTTAGAAGACTTAGGTCAAGATGAAGCAGGCTATTTGCAAGTCTGGGATGTTGAGCGTGGTAAGTTACTGCGAAATGTCGAGAAAGACGTGAATTTGATGACAGTCGCACCAACAGGACACCGGCTGGTATTAGGTATGGGAGGTGGATACGAGAATCATTTGAGTCTTGCTATCCTTGACACCACAAGCTGGCGCACAATTCATCAATTTAAGCCGGAGGTTAAAGTTGGAATCTTGGAAGACATTGCATTTTCCTCGGATGGGCGTTGGTTTGGCGCTTTATTCTTCGCCCGAGAAAGTTCGATAGGTGAGGTATGGATTTGGGACACGCGAAGCGGCAAGACTCTTTTACATGTGGTCGATAGCTATGAAACATTCAGCCACCCCGAATCCTCACATGCCATTTCGCCTCCATTAGCAATGACGGTTCCCGGTGATAAGCAAGCAAAGGGCTATATTTATTGCGGTAATACGCGGTTTAAAGTGAAGTATGCTGGAGAAACATTGAAGGTAATTGAAACCTCCGATGTTATTAAAAATCGTTCGGATACTGTTTTTGCATACGCGAATTTTAATCCAAAGAGGGCCGTGAGCTCAGATTATTTTCATGCCGCTGCTCAAGACAAGCCGATAACCTATTCTCTCTGGGATTTGAATTCACAAAAAGTGATAAAGTCTTGGCAACTCAAAGCAGGATATCCGAACGTGGAATTCTCGCCTGACGGAAAAATCTTAGCTGTGGTGAGTGCGGAAGATACCTACCAACTTATTAAAGTTCCATAACCAGGCCATATATATTCCTTTTGTGTAACAGTACGTATCCCCTCGCACACCCGGCACCCCGCTTGCAATACTATCCATCGCCGTTTCCCGGCGATGATTATGGAAAAAATTCTCAACTCCTTCCAACCTCCCGTTCGCGACTGGTTTAAAGCCTCGTTCAACGCCCCCACCAAGGCGCAGGCCAAGGGCTGGGAGCCGATCATCGGCGGGCGCTCGACCTTGCTGCTGGCACCCACCGGGTCGGGTAAAACCTTGGCGGCGTTTCTCACCGCCATCGACCGGTTGATGTTCTCGCCCGAACCGGCCAAGAAAGAGCGCTGCCGGGTGCTCTATATCTCGCCGCTCAAGGCGCTGGCGGTCGATGTGGAGCGTAACCTGCGCGCGCCACTGGCGGGCATCGCGGCGGTGGCGCAGCGTGAAGGCGCGGTGTGGCGCGAGCCGACCATTGCCATCCGCACCGGCGATACGCCGCAAAACGAACGCGCGCAAATTCGCCGCACGCCGCCCGATATTCTCATCACCACGCCCGAATCGCTGTTTTTACTGCTCACTTCGGCGGCCAGCGAAATCCTCACCGCAGTCGATACCGTCATCATCGATGAAATCCATTCGATGGTGCCCACCAAGCGCGGCTCGCACCTCTTCCTTTCGCTCGAACGGCTCGAAGAACTCAATCCCAAGCGCGAAAAGCCCATCCAGCGCATCGGCCTTTCGGCCACGCAGCGGCCACTGGAAGAGATAGCGCGGTTGTTGGGCGGCGGCACGGTGATCGGCCCCGAAGCGCCGTGGCAACCGCGCCCGGTGGAGATTGTGAACGCTTCCACTAAGAAGCAGTTGGAGCTGCGGGTGGAAGTGCCGGTGGAGGACATGGCGCGGCTGGGCGAGGTCGAAGAAATCCCCTCCGGCTCGGCGGCCGGGGTAGGGAGGCGGCAGTCCATCTGGCCTGCGTTGCATGAGCGCTTGGTGGAATTAGTGCGCGAGCACCGCTCGACGATGATTTTCGTCAACTCGCGCCGCCTGGCCGAGCGCCTCGCCGGGGCGCTCAACGAATGCGCCGAAGAAGAAATCGCATTGGCCCACCACGGCTCCATCGCCCGCGAAAAACGGAGCGAAATCGAAGACCGGCTCAAGCGCGGCCAGCTTCCGGCCATCATCGCCACTTCTTCGTTGGAACTCGGCATCGATATGGGCGCGGTCGATTTGGTGGTGCAAGTCGAAGCGCCGCCCTCCATCGCTTCGGGCATGCAGCGTATCGGGCGCGCCGGGCACCAGGTGGGGGCGGTTTCGCGCGGTGTTATTTTTCCCAAGTTTCGCGGCGACTTGCTCTCGTGTGCAGCCGCCACCGCGCGCATGGAGTCGGGCGTGGTGGAAGAGACCTTCTACGGTCGCAACCCGCTCGACGTGTTGGCCCAGCAGTTGGTCGCTATTGCCAGCCAGCATG
>DAITOV010000082.1:0-15535 GCA_036833945.1 Abditibacteriia bacterium | reverse complement strand
GCCGGCCCGGGTGACTTGCCAGGGACGATTGTCAGCATCGAAATAAAACTGATTGGCGCGAGGGTAATCCGGTTCGTAAGCGAACTGAAACTGGTCGTGTTCGTAGAGCTTGAGTTCAATGGGTAGCTTGACGGTATCGGTCGCGGTTTCCCCCACGCGAAGCTCAATCAGTGAAAACGCCTGACGATTGGTGCGCGTATCTCTGGCGATGAGCGTGGCGCGATAGCGGCCATTGGGCAGTGCTTTGGGCAGTTGATAGCGGACCGGGATTCTGCGATTTGCTCCCGGAGCAACTTCTAACTGAGAAGTTTCAAGTTGGATACGGCCTAACTCAGGAGCAGCCTTGATGCTCAAAGCCAATGGCATGGCGGTGGTAGTGTTGTTGTGAACTGTCATTTCCACGATGCCGGTTTTTCCTGCTTGCACTGTGCGGGCGAAGCGTCGCGGTTGGAGCAGCCAGTGATAATCGCCCACTTCAAAAGCAACTTCGCGGCCCGTCGTCCATACTGGCAAAGGGCGCTCGTCTTTAGCCCAACCGTAGTTCACGCCCTCAATCAATACACTGCCACGTTGCACGGGAAGCCGCAGTTCCCACATGCCATCCCTCTTGCCTGTATCGGCAGCGATGGTGGCCTGTGCCTTACCATCGGCTACTGCCAGCGTTTGCACCATTTCTCCACCGGCATCGCGCAACTCCACGCTTTTCACCGTGGTTGGCAAGCGTGTAAGACGCACTTCGAAAGCGCGCTGCACCGGCTTGAAGAAAATACCAAATGGCTCGTTTTTGCCGTTGAGCATGATCGTTTCTTCGCGGGCGCGATCGACGTGGCCGGTTCCGGCGTTGATCATGTATTGCGTGGCGTTGGTGGAAAACCCCCAGGTCTGTGCCTGGATATATTGGTCCTGGTTGGCACTCACCAGTAAGGTGTAAATTCCGGCGCGCACCACTTCCGCTTTTAATTTCCCCTCGATTTTTTGAGTGGGCTGATCAAGTTTGGAATAGAGTTTGAGTTGGTCGTGGATAGTGCCGTCCGGCCCGGCAAGGATGGCCGTCATGGTGCGGTCGGTTTCGTTTTTAGGAGCATCCTGCTTCCAGAGAGTCACGTTGAGAGGGCCGGGTTGGGCGTAGAAGTGAACGGCACCGGCGTGTTGTAGACCTTCGACGGCTTGTGTTGCCGTGGGCGCAGCATTAACCGGTGAAGTGAGGCTATACGCCAAAAGGCAGAAGCTGGCGAGTGCAGTGAGTTTAAGGAGAGCCATAGTGAGATATTCAATACATGCCCTTTCGCAAATTCAGTGGAAAAGGCAAACTCCAATCTCTATTTTGCCATGAATTCCACCCCCGTACGTTATTTCAAATCTGAAAAAGACCCGTCGCCTACCGCTCCCGCAGTTTGGAAGCAACCGCCGCAAATAGAAGCTCGCGATCGTGAAATCGCCGCGCAGTGCGGCATCTCACCGGTTATTGCGGCCATTTTACGTGCGAGGGGATATGCCACTTCCCAGGCAGTCGTGGCGTTCATCCAACCGACTCAGGCCAGTTTGCGCTGTCCTTCGGGGTTGCCCGATATCGAGCCAGCTATCGACCGGCTATATGCGGCCATCGAACGCGGGGAGCAGATTCTGGTCTTTGGCGATTACGACGTGGATGGTGTCACTTCCACGGCGCTGTTGGTTCGCGCCCTGAAATCGCTCAAAGCCAAGGTTCAATGGATTGTTCCAGAACGTCACGATGGCTACGGCCTGAGCATTCCGGCAGTGGAAGAAGCGGCGACGCGGGGTGTGAAGCTGATCTTTTCCGCCGACTGCGGCATCGGTGCCTTTGAACCGGCTAAACGAGCGCGGGAATTGGGCATCGACCTTATCGTGACCGATCACCACGAGCCAACCCATGAAGACGGGCAGGACAAATTGCCCGATGCCGTGGCGGTAGTGAACCCCAAACGTGCCGATTCGAACTATGGTTTTCGTGAGCTTTCGGGCTGCGGGGTAGCATTCAAAGTGATCGAGGCGTTGTTACAGAAATATCAACCCAAGCACGTCGAATCGTTTCGCAGCCGTTATGTCGATCTCGTGGGGCTGGCTGCCATTGCCGACTGCGTGCCCTTGTTGGATGAAAACCGCTATCTCACCCGCGAAGCGCTCAGGGCACTGACGACCACTAAAAAGCTGGGTGTGCAGGCGCTGATTGAAACATCGGGTGTGAAAATTCAAAACGGCACGCTCACCGGACGCAATGTCGGTTTTATGCTGGCACCGCGTTTGAATGCCGCCGGGCGTGTTGCTTCGGCCCAACGCGCTCTGGAATTGCTACTTTCGAGCGATATCGAGGAATGCCAGGCATTGGCCGAAGAATTGGAAGCGCTCA
This sequence comes from Abditibacteriia bacterium, assembly GCA_036833945.1. Lineage (GTDB taxonomy): Bacteria > Armatimonadota > Abditibacteriia > Abditibacteriales > Abditibacteriaceae > DAITOV01. The sequence goes on along the minus strand of DAITOV010000082.1, from coordinate 13,167 downwards.
ATCGCGAGCGGCAAGACCTGACGGCGCGCGTGATGCTCGAAGCCACGACGCGCGTTTACGATACGGTCGATTTCACCCAGGAAATGATATTGGTCGTCGCCGGACAAAACTGGCCGCATGGCGTGGTCGGTTTGGCCGCAGGCCGTCTAGCGGAGCGGTTTTGCCGCCCTACAATCGTCTTGAGTATCGAAGAAAACGGCATCGCCAAAGGCAGTGGCCGCTCTTATGCCGGTTTTGATCTCACGCAGCTTATCGCTGCGACACAGCATTTGCTGGAAAGTGGTGGCGGCCATCAGGCGGCATGTGGCATGAGCCTGAAAGTAGAAAATATCGAAGCGTTTCAGGCGGCGGCGGTGGAGTTTGCTGCCGGGATACTCAAGCCTTCGCAATTGGCCCCGGTGGTGGAAGCCGATTGTGAAATCACTGGCGAAGAAATTAACCGCCAACTCATCGACGACCTGGCTCTGCTCGAGCCTTGCGGCATGGATAACCCCGAAGCCACGTTGTTGCTGCGCAATGTGCAAATCGTGGATGGCCGGGCTATCGGTAAAGAGGGGCAGCACCTGAAATGGCAAGTGCGCAGCGGTGGTCGCAATTTTGACACGCTATGGTGGAGTCCCGGTGACAGGGCCGATGGTTTTACGACCGGACAAACCGTCGATATTTGCGTGGTGCCCGAACTGAACGTGTGGAACAACATGGAAAAAATTCAACTCATCGTAAAAGCGGCGCGACGAGTTAATACAAAACTGCCAATTTAATTTTTCACGAGTTTATAGCACGCAAAGCCTTCGGCGACGCTAACTTCGTCGCAAGTTTTCGCGATTAACGGCGGGAAAGAAAAGCTTAATTTCCAGGATTGGTATAAGGAATCTGTAAAGTAAATCATTTCCTTTTGGCGCGTTGGGAGCGCAGGCGTCTCGCCTGCATCGTTCCGTGTACCATGAGCAGGCGAGACGCCTGCGCTCCCAGAAACGGCTGTCAAAAGAGTAAAGTAAAAATTTATTTTACAGACTAATTAAGTCATCTCGATTTCATCATCTTCCATCAAGTCCTCCGGGCCACGCAGCCAGTTTTGAAAGGCTTTTTCAAATTCGGCACGTGTGCGGCAATTCGTAAATTGTTCTTTCAGTTCTGCCAAATTCCGCACGGCCCGGCGTCGCGGTTTGAACGCCTCTTCCAAAGCGCATAGGGTTTCGTCCGTGAGCAATGGGAGTAACTCATGAGCATTGCCGTTCCAATCTCCCAGAGGTGTGTGAGCCAGGTAAACCTGCGTGTGTGGTTCATTTATGCTCTCTTGAAATGCAATGATAGCGTTGGTAACCACTCCTTCAATTTCATTGACGTTGCGTAATTGAAGCCGCTGTCCGTATTGCAAACTACAGGCATTGCAAGTTGCCTCGCCGGAGAGGAGGTCGCCGTTGCGAGGGCATTCTTTGCCAAGTTCGGCCTGAAGCATATCTCGAAGCTCAGCAGAGTGTGTTGAAGGCCGCGATTGAAGCGTGCCAAGGCATTCGAGTGCGCGGAGCATGTCGGAGCTTTGCAGACGGCGCAGGGAATGCCAACGCGCGGTTTCGTGTTGGGCACTATGCCAATCGCGGTAATGCCGTGCATATTCTGCGCGCCACTGCTCGGCTTGAATTGGAAATGTGTCACTTTCCAAAAGAGATTCCCCTGCTTCCAATTGCCGGAGGAGTTGTGAACGCGACTCTTGTAATTCAGCAGGGGGATTGAGTTGCGGATGGGCTAACAAGCGGTGTTGCACCAACACACTGGTAAGGCTACTTTCCATTTTGACTGATAATGCTTGCCACTGTTCCAGGAGTGAAGCGAGGCTTGCCGGGTCGAGAGTTAATGCGGTTTGGAGAAGTTGGTTGGCTTCATTCTTATCGGTGAACTTTTCCAGCAGCGTTGCCATGCTTTGTAGTGTTGCTTCGGCTTGTGGCCACTGGGCTGGAGAATGATTCAGAGTGCGTTGCAACTGTCGCAACCGGGCTTGTAGCAATTCGCTGGCGCTCCGTGTTTCATCCGCCCATTGTGATATTAGTCCTACAGCTTTGGTTTGCCCCGCAAAAGAAAGCGGCCCCAATTTCTGCGCCGTGAGTAGCCCCACGATTTTTCGCAGCTTCACCCAGTCGTTGTCTTCAAGCAGTTGGCCTGGCCGCAGAAGATGAACGGAGCGCTCCAGCGGCAACCCTATTTGGGCGGGCGAGAGAATTTGTCCCTGAAAGTTTACGGCACTGATTTCACCGTTTCGTAGCAGGGCGCAAAGCGACAGTGTAAGCTGCTCGGGGCGCAATCCCCATTCGCTTTTGGCCAAATGCAGGCCCAGGGCACGAGGCGTGTTGCCCTGGCCAATCGTAGTTTTAATTTCCTGCGTCAGGTCGTCGCGAAGCGAAGCGATCTTCCACCGGCCTTTATCGGCTACAGCAACGCCTAACGGCTGGGCGACTGCACGCACCAGCCGCTCCGAGGAAGAGGAAAAATAAGGTTCATCCTGGCAAGCGCGCAGCAGTTGGAGGCAAAGCAAGTCGCTGTTGCCGGGAGTCAGCACGCGTTGGCGTGGCGCAACGTCTTCGAAGTGAGGGAAAACTGCGGGTAGCACAAAGGCGGCAATGGCTTCGAGCGTGCTTTGCCAACTTTGTCCTGCTGCCAACTCACCGGCTTCGATGACACGGCCATCGCCACAGCGCAGCACGCCTTCGTATAACAAGCGTCGTGCCAACCGCGCTAATTGCAATTCGCGTGTGGGCGCGGCCTCCTTGAGATATTGCAAAACCGCCCGTCCGCGCCGGTTGTCGAGGAGTTGTGGGTTTTGTTCCAGCAATCGGCCGGCCGTTGCTTCGCGCGCTACCTGCCACTCATCGCTGGTAGGTAGGCGTGGCGACCAGAGGATCAAGCGCGGATTTTGGATTGCGGATTGGGGATTAATTGCGCGCTTGCAAAAAGGTGGGACGATAAGAAGAAGTAAATCTTCCGGTGCGCCGGGCTGCGTGAGCATGGACAAGCGGTTGGCCAGCCCGTCCGGCGCCGGTGTTGTTTGTAACGCTTGCACCGCGATATGGAAGGGAGCGTTATTCCAGAAGAGGGCAAGTGATTGTTCTTCTGTCAATGAACGCAGTGGGAAAAGCTCATCGTGGCAACAGTCTCGGGCGTAGGAGGCGATTCGTGAGTCGTCGGAATGCAGTTCTTGCACTGTATTGCGAATGTAGCGCCGGGCCAGTTCGGAAATGCGGGTAGACCAATCAACGGTATAACGGTCGGCAAACTCCTGCTCCGATTCCTGGCGCTCAACTGCCAGGTGGCAGCCTTGGGAAAGCACGCGCTCCAGAAGCACACGCGCGTATTCATAATTCCCGTCGCCGGGCAAACCTGCATCGAGGGCAATGGCATTGGCTAACTGCACGATGGTGGGAGCGGTGCCGGAAATCTTAAATACCAGCAGGGTTTTGAGCAGTCTCTGCAAGGTTTGTTTTTCCACTTCATTATGCGCGAGTTCTTGAGTTTCGCTTTCCCAGCGTTGCCATACCCCGGCCAGAGCGCGCAGTTCGGGGTGGGTTTCGAGTTCGGGCAGAAAGTAATCGAACAGGCTGTCTGGCAATGCCCGTTGCTTTGCCGGGGCGCTTAACCGGGCTTTTACGGCCTGGGTGCAAAACAGGGCCGCCGAGCGTGTGCGCGAAAAGAAGCGCGTCACCATGTTTTCCAGCAGGGAAATGGTAGTGGGATGAAAAGGAAAAAGTGTTTCCCATTCTTGCCCGGGAAAGTCGAGGCGGGGCAGAGCCTCACTGAGTTGGGCATAGCCATCGCGGCAAAGTGTCTTCAGCTCAAGGGGCGCTTTATGGATAATGAGCCGGTGCGAAATCAGTGATGGAATGTGGGCCAGCGAAAGCGGCAATACCTGGAAACGGTCGCGGATTTGGGCCAGGGAATAGGCTTCAATTTCGCCAATGCTTTCGATGGTTTTTTGAATCGCCGCAAAAATATGGATGTTGCAAGACGAAGAGCGTGTGGCGCGTTGTGCGATGAACTGTAAGAAAGCGGCGTCAGCCTGCAAGCCGGTGTGGTCTCTGGCCGAGAGAAAAAGCGAGAGTTCATCGAAGAGAAAAACGATCCCGCTATGTCTCTGTGCCTGTAACCGTTCCTCCAGTGCTGCAAAGTATTCGCGGCGCGAACCTGTGGTCGGGAGGTCGAGCTTGCTCTGGAAACGGCGCTGCCATTCCCGGTCGATCTCGCGGAGTACGGCCTCTTCCAACGAAATACGGGCCGCATTGTAATCGTCCAGGGAAAAGTAAACTACCAACCGCTTCGTGTCGCATGGCGGTGTGAGACGAGGATGAGTAGAGGCGAAAGTATCATGGCCAATGCCGTCGCAAAGCAACGCCAGCAGCCCCAGCAGATGGCTTTTGCCCGCACCGAAAACGCCGTTGAGAAAGAATGCGCCGCCGTGTTGTTTGCTTGCCAGTGAATCCAGACAGGTGCTCAGTGCATAGCGCGAGCGTTCGTCGAAGCCAAGATAAGCGGAAATGAAGTCGTGGGCGGCTTGCGTGTTGTGGCCGCTTCGTAGTTCGCACACGTCGGCGCATTGTATAACACCGGGAAAAGGACGGACAGCAATGAAATCTCCAACAGTCATGCCCTTAATGTTAACTGCAAAATCAAAGACTCAGGGAATTAAATTTCCCTGAGCCTTTGCGTATTTATTCTTCGATAGAAACGTTATTGAATTTTGTAAAGCGCGACGTCATCGAAGGTGGCGGATGCCTTTTCGACACTGAGTACAACCGTCATATAGGTCGCTCCTTCGGGAATGGTCACACTGGCGATGAGCGGTTGCCAGTGGGTGGTTTGGGCTGCCGTTACCTGGCTGCCTTGTCCGACATCGCCGTGGCCACTGGTGCCGCGCCGGGTGCGAATGCGCAAGAAGACGTTCTCGGCATCTTCGGCGGAATTGAGCTTCACCCATGCCACGGCCAGATATTTTTCCCCGGCTTTGCCGGGAGCGTTGCGCAGCAACTGGGCCAGGCTGCCGGGCAGGGTCGCTTCGCTTTTAGCGGAAGAAATCTGGATGGCGTGGGGGCTTTCGCGTCCCGGCACGCGTTTCAACCCGCCTGCTCCAAAACGGCTCCACAGATTCCAACCTCGTGGGGTGCCCACTGTAACCCAATCGCCGCCTTGTGGGGCTGCATGGTTGGGAGTCAGGTTCTCGAAGTTTCCATTCGAGAGTAGGGAGGGCGTGTTCTGGCTTTGCACGTGTAACCACGATTCAACAGCCAGTCGAACCTCGCTTTGGGGATAGGCAGCGAGGATTTCCTGCTGTTGCCCGCTGTTTGGCTGATGCCTATTTAGCCAATCGGTGAGGCGAATAATGTCGCGGATAGCGGGAAGCTCCAGCGAGGTGGCATTGGTAAAAAACGAGGGGTTCCAGCCGCCTTTCAAGCCGCGAATGTTTTCGCTCAGGAGATCGTCGCGCTGCTCGGCCTCTTTCCAGAAGGCTTCGCGCTCTGCGATGAGTTGGCCGAATTGAATCACTAACGTTTTCATGGCGAGGGCATCTTGATCGTTTTCCAATGGGGCACCGGCGATTTTGGTCGCCAGGTCGTATTCTTCGACAACGAACGCGCCATATTTCAAACCCGCGAGAAGAATTTCGACCCGCTTGCGCTCTTGCGTGTTTGTGGTTTGCGAGAGTGCCCGGGTGAGAAGTTCCTTGCCCCGGGTGGCAGCTTCAGGCGAAATGGAAAGTGCCTGTATCTTCAAATTACGCCACACCCATGCGTTGCGGCCGGGCCGGTCTTGCATCCACGATTTTTCCATGAGGGCAAAATACTGTTTCACCAAGGGGGCGGCATTGCCGAACATTTTTTCATAGAACTCATCCAGAAGTGCGTCGATGTTCAAATCGGCATCCCATTGTAGCCTGGCCAGCGACCAGATCATGGGCGCGGTTTGTGGCAGGAAGGCAGATATCTCGCCATACATTCCGTGAAATCCAAGCGATTTATCGAGCTTGATGGCTTCGTCCAGTAGGTGCGGATAGAAACGAGGAACGAGGGTGGACATGCCAAAATAATCATAACGCGAGAGGTGCCTCATGCGTTGTGCCCATTCCCGCGTCATTTGTTGGTCGGCGGCTTTTCCTTCGGGCTTGAACCACATCGCGTTGCGCTGGGTGATGAAGCCGAAAACGTTGTCTTCCATCTGCGGCACGTTTTCGGGCAGCTTGCGTACCACGTTGTAGATTAAGGTGCCGATGAACTTATCGGGATGCGTCTTTTTCACTTCGCGTGCCACGATATTCACAAAGCTATAGTAGCGGTTGGAGAAATTCCGCTTTTCGTAGTCGTCGGGCCTGGCGTCCATAGCGCGGCAAAGCGGACACGCGCAAAAATTGCCGACGTCGTCGATACCCAGTGAGAACGAATCTTGATTGGGGTTCTTGTCGAAATAGTTGCGGATGTATTCGATAGTCAGCCGCTGCACTTCCGGGTTTCCCGAACAGGGAAACATGCGTGTGGGGTTGTCGTTGACCGGTACAAGCCGTTTGCCGTTGACCTGGGCGTAATACTCGGGATGCGTCTTGGCGTATTTGGAGGCCGGGAAAATCCGATAAATATTGTTTTGGAAGTTGCGCCTGGAAACGACTTCGCTTTGCAAGGTCTTGTTACGCAGGTTCCAGAGCTTCCAATCGGCATTGAAATCGTGGCCCGACCAGACGCGCGGTGAGAAATCGGGGTCTGTAACCGAGTCGTTGATTTCCACTCGCAGGGTGGGGCGGGGGCTTCTGGGCGGGATATAAGTCCAGTCGTCACCGGGCGCAAACCAGCGGACACCGAGTTGTTTTTCAATGAAGGAATACACGGCAAACGCAGTCGGTATGTTTTGTTTGCCCCGGAAATAGAGGTCGCCGTTGCGCAGCCGCACGGCGAAGGCTTCCAGACCGGCATCTTTGCCCGGCACATCACTTGCCAGCGCGTTACGGGTGTGTCCGATATGCAGGTTGGTGCCCGGTGCAGGAATGCCGTCGGTTTTCAGGGGAAGTTCTACGCCGCTGATTTCACGGATATAAAACTGCAAATCGCGTGCGGCCTGCAAAAGCTTGTCGTTGGCTTTTTCTTCCACCACGATGGTAGCCTGTGGGTTATGGTCTTTAACCAGGGTCAGCGTATCGGCTACGGCAATGCTGGGGAGGAGTGTGAAGAGCGCACAAGGTAGCAGACGGCTGAGAGAAGGGCGAGTTGAATTCATAAGCTTTCAAAAATTCGGCTTCAGGGGCTAAAAGGATTCCAGGCGCTTTTGGCGGTGGGAGGAGCAGACATGGCGTAGTCCATGCGGCAATTGGCACCCGCCCGGCATTTGCGGGCTTCTGCGAGAGCCACGTTGGTCTTGATCCATTTGGCATGACCATCGGCAAAAGTGACGTTCACGCCCTCGAAATGCCGGCCTCTCTGGAAGTCTTTGGGCGGTGAAGAGTTGAAGTAGGCCACTCCCAGATTACCCGAACCCGGTAGCCAACCCCAGCCTGAGAGGGGAGTGATGGCGGTTTCGGGTGAGTTTCTATAGTTGTTGGAATCCATGAAGAGATATACCTCGGCGGTGTTCTGGATGGCGGCGATGGGAATGCCGGGAGTGCTGCGGCCATCGCGCATGATGTAGTAGTTGGCGCCGTAATTGTTGTTGAGAACGATGGGGCGTCCCAGGGAATCGACAGGGTGGCTCGATGACGAAGGACAATAGAACATTTGCATGTTCTTGGTATACGAATAGATGATCTGCGGCCAAAACCAAATCGTGCTGCCGCCCGACCAATAAAAGCCGTCTGGCGGCGTGGTGGCATTGTCGATGATGGCTGGAGGATACCGCTCATCGTAATCCTGCATATACATCATGGCGCCAAGCCCCATCTGTTTCATATTGCTCAGGCAACTGGTGCGACGGGCGTTCTCGCGGGCGCGCGCAAAGACCGGGAACAGAATTGCAGCGAGGATAGCTATAATGGCTATAACGACAAGAAGTTCGATGAGGGTGAATGCGCAACGTTTCTTCAGACGGTCTGCCGGGTGTGTCATGAAAAATCGCCTCCGTATTTTGTTTGTATTCAATTTCATATATCCCACCGCCCAGGAATAAAATAACTTGCATATCGAGTGTCAGTATTGCAGATCCGGTATTTATTTCCGCTTGCGATATTCGCCTGGTGTGCAGTGATAGCGCGCATGAAAGAGCCGGTTAAGGCGACTGGATGATAAACCAATGCGGTCTGCAATTTCATGCACCTTTAAATCGGAATTTTCTAATAACTTTTTGGCCAGTTCCAGGCGGAGTGCCGTCACATACTGATGAAAAGACTGGCCGGTTTCCTGCCGAAATAAACGGGTGAAGTTGGTAGCAGAAAGGGCCGTTTCGCGGGCTAACTTTTCAATAGTGAGATGATCGCTCAGATGCGCTTCGATATATTTTAGGCCATATTTAATGGGGTTGTGATGATGTTCTACCGGCTGATTGAGGCGCTTGATATCCGGCAGTAGCGCATTGCCACGGTGTATTTCATGCAATAGAAAAAGAAAAAGGCTCTGTAATAGTTGTATTGATACTTCACTTTGTGCCGATTCCTGGATTTCGTGACAAAGCTGGGCAAAGAGGGCGGCCAGGAACTGGTTATTAAATAAAGCGGCACCTAATTGGGCACTGCTCGTACCGGAGATGCCTTGTGCATGGGCAATCCAGCATTCCAAGCCGTTTCCCAAAAGGCGTCCGGGATATATATATAGGACGTCACAACTGCTATCGGGGCTGTTATCGATGGCATGAGAAAGCGCGCCTTTGGGGACCGAAGCTGGAACCAATACAATGTCGCCCGGACGGCATTCCAGAATATAATCCCCCGCATAAATGCGCGCCGGGCCGTTCACAACACAAAGCAGTATGGGCACGGCAATTTCGTCCATCTGAGATTTAGGATACTTGGCAATGCGCAAACGCGTTTGCTGGAAATAGCGCGCACTCCTGACGGCAACACGTCTCTCGGTGAGTGGCCTGTCGATAACCCGAATGTGGGAGGGAAGTTCACGTTGGGCAAGCTCGCTCTTCCGCGCGGTTGCGGCTACCACAGGCAAGGCATTTTCCCGCTTGATCCTGATATTGAGACTCTCCAAAGCGGCAGCCAGCGGAGCGCTGTGGAAAGGCAGCGGCGAGGAAGAAAGTGTCATGCCGAATTATTTTACCGCACGAATGTGAAGGTGCAGGAAGATATCTTTTGTTCTTGCTGATAACCGTAAAAAACCAAAAGACATGGAGAATCTTGAATTTCTCCATGCCTTTTGGCTTTTAGTGTTTTAAATGAGATGTCAGGGAATCTTGTACACCGCGACATCGTCTATCGTGGCTTTGCCGTTTTCGACTCCCAGGCTCACCGTGACGGAAGTGGCACCCCGGACGGCGGTCATGGCGATGATCAAGGGCTGCCAATTGCCGTCTGCGATAGCGGTGATGCGATTTCCTGTGCCGAGGAACTTGCCGCCGCCCCGCGAGCGCAGGCTCATGGAGGCCTGGCGGGGTGCATCGTCGGCCGAGGCTTTGATCCAGGCGATTGCAACGAATTTATCCCCCGGTTTGGCGGGCATGTTTTGCAACAAACTTGTTGTTTCCCGCCCGGTATCGGTTGGGGGAGCGACCAGTTGCAGACTGTGGCCGCCGTTGCGGCCCTGCATACGCTGGGCACTTCCGGTCTGGTAGCGGCTCCACAGGCTCCAACCGGCGGGAGCGCTTTTGCTGTCCCAATCGGCTTCGGCCTGCGCGGTGTTGGCGGCGGTGCTTTCAAAACCGCCGTTTTTCACGAGCGAAGGCGGCTGTTGAACTTGAATGGTGTTCCAGGCCTGTACCGCAGTGCGCACTTCGCCTTCGGGCAGAGCGGCCAATATTTCGCGGCTCAGCCCGGCCGAGCGGTCGGGCTGATGCTGCTTGAGCCAATCGATGAGGCGCAGGATGCCACTGACAGCCGGTGTTTCCAGCGGCGCGGCATTGGTCTGGAAGGAAGGGGTTCTGCCCGAACCCGATGGCGTTGCCATACCTCGCAGGTTGACTCCAACCATGTCCTGGCGGGTAAGGGCCGCGGCCCAATACTGTTCCCGCTCTGCAATGAGTTTGCCGAATTGTTTGACTTCTTCCACAGCATTGGCGGCCTGTGCGCTATCGTTGATTTGAAGGCGGGCCAGGCGTTGGGCGATGTCGTGTTCATAGATAGCGTAACTCGCATATTGCAAACCGGCTTTGATGAATTCAACGCGTTTCTTTTGCAGTGGCGTAGCTGCTTGTGCTGTGGCCCGGTCGAGTGCTTCTAATCCCCGGGTCACGGCATCGGGCGAGACCGATGTGGCCTGGGTGACGATGTTGCGGAAATACTGGCTGTCGCGCCCCGAGCGGTTTTCCATCCAGGAGTTTTCCATGAGCGTGAAATACTCCTTGACCGAAGGTGCTGCCGGGCCGAACATCTTGGTGTAGAACTCGTCCAGCAAAACGTCGACGTTCTGGTCGGTATCCCATTGCAGTTTCGCCAGCGACCAGATCATGGGCGCAGTTTGCGGCAGGAAGGTGTATATCTCGCCATACATGCCGTCGAAGCCCAGCGATTTATCCAGCTTCAGCGCCTCGTCCATCCAGTGCGGAAAGAAACGCGGTGCCATGGTGTTGAGGCTGAAGTAATCGTAACGCGAAAGGTGCTTCATACGAGCGGCCCAGGCTTTGGTGAGGGCGATGTCTTTCTCCCGCTCGCCGGGAAAGAACCAGTTGGCGCTGATCTGCGTGAGGTAGCCGAACACGTTGTCTTCGATGTGCGGCACTTTTTCGGGAAGTTCGCGCGCAATGTTGTAGACCAGCGTGCCAATATACTTGTCGGGGTGCTTTTGCTTGACTTGCCGCGCGATGATGTTGACGAAGGTATAAAAACGGTTGGAAAAACGGCGTTTCTCGTAGTCGTCGGGGTGAGCGTCCATAGCGCGGCACAAGGGGCATTCGCACATTTGCACCACGTCGTCCATGCCCAGCGAGAAAGAATCCTGGTCGGGATTCGCTTTAAAGTAGTTATCGATATATTGCAAGGTGACTTGCTGCACGGCGGGGCTGCCGATGCAGGGATACCAGTAGCGGTAACTGTCTTCACTGGGAATCCAGCGCTTGCCATTGATGAGGGGAAAATATTCGGGATGTGTTTTGGCGTATTTCGATTGGAGAAACACGCGATACATGTTGTTTTGAAAATTGCGGCGCGGCACTTTTTCGCTTTGCACCGCTTTGTTGCGCAAATTCCATTGTTCCCATTCAGGCCCGTAGCGGTGCCCCGACCACACGCGCGGCGAGAAGTCGGGTGTGGAAACCACGCCTTTTACATCCACCTCCAGCGCTCCGGGCCGGGGACTCTGTGGCACGTATTCCCAGTCATCGCCCGGTGCGAACCAGCGTACGCCTAACTGGCTTTCCAGAAACGAGTAGACCGCAAACGCCGTCGGGGCAGGGTAGTTGCCGGTGAAATACACGTCGTCGCCACGTTGGGCGATGGCGTAGGTTTCGGGATTGAGGTCGGCATCCGGGAAATCGGCCACCGTCGCGGTGGCCGTCTTGCCGATATTTAAGGTGATGCCCGCGACGTCCTTGCCGTCGGCGTTGAGGGGCAGTTTCACACCACTGATTTTTTCGATATAAAGCTGTAAATCCCAGGCGGATTGCTGCATCCGCTCCGGGGCATCGGCTTGCAAGATAATGGTGGCGTTCGGTTTGCCACCCTGCGCTAAAACCAGGGGGGCAGCCTGGCTCTTAGATGCGACACCGGCCAGCGTGAAAGCTAACAGTAATTTCAAAGTGTGTTTCATAAATTTATAAGAATAAAGCGGGAAATATCAAAAAAAGAAAACCGCACCAAACAGCGAGTCGCTATCCGTTTTCCGGACGGAAGGCACCGTGATTGGTTTTCTTATATTCTCCGTAAACCGTGGAGGTGCTCAGCCATTTGGCATGGCCGTCCGCATAGGCCATATTGACGCCGGTAAAATGACGACCAGTCATGCAATCTTTCATGGCGGCATCGTAATAAGCACTGGAATGTGCCGGGCAAGCGGCGGCGCTGAGGTTCAATACCGTGCCGATGCCCGGGAGATAGTTGGCATTAGTCGGGTTGGGGATGTAGTACTCGTTGTCACCGGCGAATTTGTAGGTGCCGTAATCCATGATGGCAAAGGTGTTGGCCACTCCGGGCACGGCAGAAACATTGACGGGGGCTTGGTAGCGGTTCATGAACAAATTCTGGTTGACACCGTAACCCCCGACGTTGATGCTCTGCCACGATGAGGAAGGACAATAGAAAATCTGGGTGTTTTTAACATAAGGCCCCAAAACATCGTACCAGTAGCTATAGGTTGAGCACGCAGCGTTTTTACAAGATTCTCCCAGCGGATAGAATTGATCGTAGTCCTGAATATACATCATCATCGCCACACCGCTTTGCTTCAAGTTACTCAGACAACTGGTGCGCCGCGCATTTTCCCGCGCTCGCGCAAAGACCGGGAAAAGAATTGCGGCAATTGTTGCTATGATGGCTATGACGACCAATAATTCTATCAGGGTGAAAGCATTGCGTCGGCTATCGTTTGTTGTGCTTTGTCTTATCTTTGCCATGAGAATCTCCTTGGGCCGTCCTTTTTAAGGTATTCCACCTGGTGGTATTTTTTTAACTTGCGAAACGGACGTCAATGTTGCGAAAAGGACAATTATTTGTTGCGACGATATTGCCCCGGCGAGCAACCGTAGTGCGCATGGAAAAGCCGGTTAAGGCGGCTGGGCGATAGCCCGACCCGTTCGGCAACTTTTTGTCCCTTGAGACCGGTATCGCGCAGCAATTGCCGGGCGAGTTCAAGCCGGAGGTGAATGAGGTATTGATGGAAGGAATGCCCGGTTTCGCGGCGAAAGAGTTGTTTGAAAGTGGTTGTGGAAAGGGCTGTCTCACGTGCCATGTCTTCAATGGTGAGACGTTCGCTGAGATGCGATTCGATATAGGGCAGGATATAGGCGATCGGGTCGTGGGTATGTTTTACGGGTTGGTTGAGGCGCTTGATATCCGGCATGACTGCGCGTTCTTCTTTAATTTCTTGCAACAGGAAGAAGATCAGGCTACGGATGAGG
>DAITOV010000081.1:1162-15615 GCA_036833945.1 Abditibacteriia bacterium | reverse complement strand
CATAAAATCGGGTTCATGAAGCTATTGGGCAACCTGGGCGATATGGAATCGCTGTTGCCGCCGCTGCCACCCATCAGCAAGCGCCTCAAGTTCCCGGTAGAGTGGAAGGCACAGGGTGAAAAACAGGCCAGCGTGGGCATGATGACGGGCTGCGTCATGCAGGTGATGCAGAGCCACGTCAACGAAGCCACGGCGCGCGTGCTGTGTAAATCGGGCTGCGACGTGGCCGCGCCCAAAACCCAGAACTGCTGCGGCGCGCTGCACGCCCACATCGGCGATATCGAGCAGGCCAAAGAGTTCGCACGACGCAATATCGTGGCCTTCGAAGACTGGCAGAAAGACCACGGGCCACTTGATGCCATCGTCATCAACGCCGCCGGTTGCGGCGCTGCCCTCAAGGAATATCCGGGCTGGTTCAAAGGCGATACCGAATGGGAAGAACGCTCGAAAACCTTCGCCGAAAACGTGAAAGACGTCAGTGAGTTCCTGGATCAACCGGCGTTTAAATCGCGACTGGAAGCGTTGACGAAGGGCAGGAAACAGGAAACAGGAAACGGGAAACAGCAGGCGGAGCTTGCAGCCCGCGACGTTGTCCCCCACACCACCGGGGCCAGTACACTCGAAGCCGTCAACGACGCCGTGGAAAGCGACGCCAAGAATAAGATCGCTGCACTGAATACGCAGATCCTCAAGACCAAAGATCAAAGACCAAAGACCAAAGTGGTTACTTACCACGACGCCTGCCACCTGGCCCACGGCCAGGGCATTCGCGCCGAGCCGCGCGACCTGCTGCAGATGCTCTCGGACAACGGCGAGTTTGAGTTCATCGCCCTGACCGAAGCCGAAATGTGCTGCGGCAGCGCAGGCAGCTACAATATTACCCAGCCCGAAATGGCGATGCAGCTTCTCGAACGCAAGATGAAGCATATCGCCAACACCGGCGCCCAAGTGGTCGTGACCGGCAACCCCGGCTGCGCCATGCAGATTATGCTGGGCGCGAAAAAGTTCGGCCCGAAGGTGGAAGTGCTGCATCCGGTGCAGGTGTTGGACCGGGCGACGGAATAAAGTCGGAAGTGTGAATGCAGAAGGCAGAAAGAACGTCGAACATCGAACATTCAACACTCAACGTCAAATAAAGAGACGCAGCACTGAGGAGGGCGTCGTCGAGCGAAAGACTTAAATTCTAAGCTCTAAAATCTAAGTTCTGCCGTTCTTTTTTATGAATACCTCCATTATCGTGCGTGAGGATAGCGCGCAGATTGTCGAACTCACGGCGCAGAAGCTGGTGGATGCGGCACGGAACAGCATCGCAGCACGGGGCGTTTTTACTCTGGCACTGGCCGGTGGCAGCACGCCACGGGCGCTGTATGGGCTGCTGGCGAGCGAGGCGTATCGCGACCGGTTCGACTGGGAAAAGATACACATTTTCTTCGGCGACGACCGCGCGGTTCCGCCAACCGACGAGCTTTCCAACTTCAAGATGGCCACCGATACCCTGCTCTCCTTGGTGCCGCTACCGCCACAGAATATTCATCGTATGGAAACCGAGCGTGACGATCTCGAAAGCGCCGCCAACGACTATGAGGCACAGCTTGCACCGTTCGGCGCGCTCGACGTGGTGTTGCTAGGGATGGGCGATGATGGGCATACTGCTTCACTGTTCCCTTATTCTCCGGCGCTCGGCGAAGAGAAAAAATTGTGCGTGGCCACGCCGGTGGCTTCGTTACAACCGTATGTCCGCCGTCTGACGCTCACCTACCCGGCGATTAATGCTGCGCGCCATGTGTGGATTCTGGTGACCGGCGAAGGTAAAGCCCCGCGCCTGGCGCAGGTGATTTCCGGCCAGAGCAGCATCGAGGAAACGCCGATTAGCGGCGTGCAGCCGGAAAATGGGGAGTTGGTGTGGATGGTAGATAGCGGTGCGGCTTCGCTATTACAGCTTGCCAACTGACCTCATTTTTGTAAATCAGCAGCCGCATTGTAAGTTCGTATAAGAAAAGATGAAACAAAATCGCGCTGTTTTACACTGGAAAGAGACTCCGGTCGGTCGCGTCCTGCTTCCCATGCAGGCGTTCATTCACAATTCTGCATCAAGCGGAATTGTCTTGATGATTGTGACGGTTTTGGCTTTGGCCGTCGCCAACTCCCCACTGGCTGCTTCGTATGATTCGCTTCTGCATACATACATTGGAATTACTGTTGGCACGTTTTCGCTCAAATACAGTTTGTTGCACTGGATTAATGATGGCCTGATGGCCATTTTCTTTTTCCTGGTCGGGCTGGAAATCAAACGCGAGATTCTTGTTGGTGAATTATCCAATCTGCGGGCGGCTCTTTTACCGATCATCGCTGCTGTAGGCGGGGTCACGGTGCCTGCCTTGCTTTATGTGCTATTTAATGCAGGGAAACCCGGTATGGCGGGCTGGGCCGTGCCGATGGCCACAGACATTGCTTTTGCTCTTGGCCTACTCGCTATTCTCGGAAGTAGTGTCCCCTTCGGGCTAAAAGTCTTTCTCACCGCAGTGGCCATTGTCGATGACCTGATGGCTGTGATGGTCATCGCCCTGTTCTACTCCAGCGGGATAAATTTCACCGCCCTTGGCATTGGGTTTGGCTTATTAGGAATTCTGCTCATCGCAAACCGCTACGGTGTTCGGACGATTCTCCTGTATGCGATTCTTGGAATTTGCGTTTGGCTGGCTTTTCTGCAATCGGGAGTACATGCGACCATCGCAGGAGTGTTGGTGGCATGGACAATTCCAGCACGTAACCGTATTAACTCTACTCTCTTCTTACAAGAGGCACGCCATATTCTCGATGAATTTGAACAAAGCCCGGCGTCGGCCTCACCCATGTTGGCCGATGAAGTGCAACAGCATGCGGTGATTCAGCTTGAAGAGGTTTGCGAGGACGTGCAAGCGCCCTTACAAAAATTAGAGCATTCATTACACACCTGGGTTCAGTTCGCGATTATGCCTGTCTTTGCTTTTGCCAACGCCGGGGTCGCATTTTCACTGAGCAGCCTCACCGGCTCCTCAGCCATGGTTCCTCTGGGCGTTATCGTGGGACTGGTGGTGGGCAAGCCGATTGGCATCCTGACAGCATCGTGGCTGGCAGTGCGCACCGGTATTGCCGAACTCCCGGCCGGAGTGACATGGCGTCACATGACAGGCGTTGGTTTTTTGGCAGGTATCGGGTTCACGATGTCTTTATTCATCGCTTCCCTTGGTTTTGGTGAAAGCGAGCTGTTGGGCGCGGCTAAAACAGGAATTTTGATGGCCTCGGTCATCGCTGGAAGCATCGGCTACCTTCTGCTGCGCTTTGGAAGTTCAAAAGAAAGTGCCGTTCATGACTCCGCTGAAGCTTAGGAGTCTGTAAAATAATTGTTTACGCCTGTGGTTCGCCTGAAGAACCGCGCGCGTAAGCAAGCCGGGTATCCTCGGACTTCTTGCTTATTCTGAGACTGTATTTGGCTTATTACAATGCCTGCCCATACCCGACTCGCTCACGCGCGCGGTTCTTCATGACGGGATCTTCGCTTAAAAGAGTAGTCTGTAAAATAAGTTTTTATATGTTCGAGTACTTAGTAGGCGAGGCTTTTAACTTTATTTGCGAACCCCGAGCGTAAGCGACGGGCACAGGCAATGAGCCTGGTGAAACAAAGAAAACGTGCCCGTCGCTCACGCTCGGGGTTCGCAAATAAATGTACCCGCTCTGCGTAAAAATCAGAAGGAAACTTAATTTACAGACTAATAAGTCCATTGCGAAAACTCGCGACGGAGTTGGCGTAGCCGAAGGCTTTGCGTGCTATGGCAGAGAGTAAGACTACTACTCATTTTTTAAGCTTACCTTTAATAAACTGGTGCAGCTTCACGCCATCGGCCCGGTTACCCAGATCACTAAATTCCAACAGAGTTTTTCCACCGCGATCTTTCAGCTTGAAATGCGTCTGCGGCGACTTCGCACTTTCCTTCACTTCCATTTTAGCGACCTGCCCCCAGGAAACAGAGACTTTTCTACCCATCAAGGAACGGGTCACACCAATTTCATCGGCACGCACAAACGAGAGGTTGAACACCGCCCAGAGTGCGGCTGCGGTGAGGAGTTCCATCACAGCCGTCACCACCGACATGGTGACGTTGAACGGCGAGGGCAACACGAAATAGAGAATCACCGGCACCATAATGCCGCTGAGCAGCATCGCCCCCGGCACCAATGTGCGCGCGATGGACGAATAGCGCACTTCCACGCCTTCCCCAATCATCCCGGGTGCAGAGATTGGCCCGGCATTGATGGTGGTGGGGCCGAAGGGGTATTTGAACATAGTCTGTTAGTTTTGAGTTATGAATTTTGAGTTTTGAGTTACAGACTCTGACCATAGGGATATGGGCTTAGCGCTACTTCAATTCAGAACTCAAAATTCACAACTCAAAACTATTTTAATCAACACCCAACACGTCTTTGATTTTGCCGAAGAAGCCGCGGGGCTGTTCTTCAAGGTGCTCGTTATCGAAGGTGGCAAATTCACGCAACAGCTCGCGCTGGCGGTCGTTCATCTTTTTGGGGACGACGACGCGTGTTACGCAAATCTGATCGCCGTGACCGCCACGGCGGTTTTCAAAACCTTTGCCGGTGACACGGAAATAGGTGGCGTTTTGCGTGCCAGCCGGAACCACGACTTCGGCCATTACCGGTTTGCCCTCGGCATCGAGTTCGAGCGTGGGCACATCGACGGTATCGCCCAGAGCAGCCTGGGCAAAGGAGATGGGCATCGCATAGAGCACGTCATCTTCACGACGCTGGAAGTGAGCGTGGTTTTCGAGATAGATGAAGCAGTAAAGATCACCGGAGGGCGAGCCTTGCTGGCCGTCTTCACCGGCACCGACCACGCGCACGCGGTCGCCTTCATCGACACCCGGCGGAATTTTCACGCTGACATCGCGCTGACCGCGCACACGGCCTTCGCCACGGCATTTGGGGCAGGGGGTGGGGATATATTTACCGGTTCCTGCACAACGCGCGCAGGGCGCTTCCTGCACGAACTGACCAAAGAAAGTCTGGCGCACTTGCTGCACGCGGCCACTACCGCGACAACCGGTGCAGAGTTCAGGCTGCGTGCCGGGCGCAGCGCCCTTGCCTTCGCAAGTTTCACAACTTAAGAGCGAGGGCACTTCCAATTTTTTGGTGACACCGGCAAAGGCTTCTTCCAGCGTCAAAGTCACGTCCATGCGCAGGTCGGCACCACGGCGCACGCTTTCGCGTGCGCGGCCATTGACATCGCCAAAACCGCCGCCGCCCATGCCACCGTTGAAGAAGACATCGAAAATATCGCCGATGTTGACACCCGCGCCACCGCTGAAGTCGGCCCCGCCGTTGAGTCCGGCATGACCGTATTGGTCATACAATGCGCGCTTTTGCTCGTCGCTCAAGACGGCGTAGGCTTCGCCGATCTCTTTAAAAGCCGCTTCGGCCTCTTCACGCCGATGCGCGTTGACATCGGGGTGATGCTCGCGCGCCAACTTGCGATAGGCCCGCTTGATCTCATCGAAACTGGCGGTGCGTTCGATACTTAATACTTCGTAATAATCTCTGGACATTTTTTTATTAGGAGATGGGAGATAGGAGGTGGTGGGGTTTTCGTTACCCTAATGCCTCTCCCCTATTTTTACGTTTTCCCAACTCTTACTTCGTTACAACGATCTTTTCTTACAACTAAGGACGAGAGAGCCAGGCAACGATACACCACCCCATCTCCCACCTCCTATCTCCCATCTCCTACTTCGCTACCCTAACCCGACTGGGGCGCAGCACCTTATCGTTATAGAGATAGCCGCGTTGCACGTCTTGCACCACGGTTCCCGCCTTCTGGTCGCTTTCGATTTCTTCGATGGCATCGTGCTGGGCCGGGTCGAACGGCTTGCCTACGGCGTCGATGGGCTGAGCGCCACTGTTACTGATAGCTTCCTGGAATTGCTTCAGGATATATTCGACGCCAATTTTGAGCGACTGCACGTCGCTGGTGGTGGCGGCAGCTTCTACGGCGCGCTCGAAGTTATCGAGCACCGGCAGCAAATCTTCCAACACGTTGCGCACGGCGCGTTCGCGGGTTTCCTGCTCACGGCGAAGCGCCTGGCGCTTGAAGTTCTCGAAATCGGCCGCCAGGTGCAAGAGCTGGGTTTTAGCTTCGGACAGCTCGCTCTCTACGTCGCGCGGGGTTTCACTGTTTTTTTTTGCGTCTTCATCACTGTTGAGGATAGCTTCATCTCCTGCCGAATCTTCGGCTTTGGGGTGTAATTCTTCGGTTTGCTGGGCAACTTCGCCATTGTGCTGGCGCTCGTGCATCTCTTGTTCTTCGATGCGTGCCTGGGCGCTTTCCTGCGCAGCCACTTCGGCATCTTGCGGCGGGGTGACGTCGCCGCCCGTCAAGTTAGCGCCGCCCGGCCCTTCCACTTCGGTTTGATTATTCTTATCTTCGTTGATATCAGTGCTCACGAAAGATTCTCCTTAATTACGACAGAAGACAGAGTAAGGGTAAAGGATACAGACTAAATCAGGAAACCGTCTCCCTGCCTTCCGTATTCCGTCTCCCGTATTCCGTCTCCCTTTTTACAACGACTCTAAACTTTCTTGCAAACGTCCGGCTAATACCGGCACTAAGGATACCGCTTCGCCATACTTCATGCGCGTGGGACCAAGCACGCCAACGGTTCCCAACACTTCGCCGCCCACACTGTAGGAAATTCCCACGAACGAAAAGCTCTCCAGTGCCGGGTTTTGCATATCGCGCAGTTCGCTGCCGATGACCACGGCGCGCCCGCCGCTGGTGGGCGCGCTTTGTGCTGTGACCCGCAGCAGTTCGTTGAGCACGGTGGCATCTTGCAGCAGCTTCATGGTGGAGCGCGCCCGTTCGATTTGCGCAAATTCAGGCTCGTCCAGCAGGGTGAGCAATCCCTGCACGACCACTTGTTCATCGCCCATTTCGCCAACGGCACTCTGAATCTGGTCCCAGGCGCGCCTTGCCAACCCCAGCACGGCGGCATCGTGCAGGCCGCTGGAAACCGTTTCCCAACGCGCCATGCGCAACTGCGCCAGGCTCTGGCCGCTCAGTTCCGCGTTCAGGAAATTGGCAACCGTGTTCAACTGGCTGGCCCCAATTTCTGCCCCCACTTCCAGTAGGCGATGCTCCATACGGCCACCACTGGTGACCAGCATCAAGATCAGGCGCTGGGGCGGCAGCGGGTTGAGCTGCACGTGGCGCATGGTATCGCTGGCCGCACCGGGCAAACTCGCCATTGCAGGATAACCAGTCATGCGCGCCAGCAATGCGGTGGCATCTTCAAGCGCATCTTCCACCGAACTGGCCGGGGTAGCGATACTGGCGCGGATTTGCGCCCGTTCATTGGCCCGCACCGGGCGCGGACGCAGCATTTCGTTGATGTAGAGGCGATAGCCCGAATCGGTGGGAATGCGCCCCGCCGAGGTATGCGGATGCGCCAACAACCCGGCCGCTTCGAGTTCGGCCAGGTCGTTGCGAATGGTCGCCGAAGACAGCGCCCCGAAAGCACCAGTTACCCGTGTATCACAGGCGAGCACCGACGAGCCGACCGGCTCTGCCGTTTCGACGTATCGTTCAATTACCGTCGCTAAAAGTGCCCTCTGCCTCGCAGTGATCATGGCTTCGCCAGGTTATGGGTGATAGGTAATGGGTTATAGGTAGTGGTTTCCCATAACCTATAACCCATCACCTATGACCTAACTTATCGTTCCCGCTCCTACTACTTCATCATCCCGATATAACACGCACATCTGGCCCGGCGAGATGCCGGGATGGGGCGTGGTGAAGCGGAGGGAAAAGCCTGCTTCATTGGCCTCTTCCACAACGCATTCATACGCCCGCGAATGGGCGCGGGTTTGTGCCAGCAGTTTATCTCCCACAGGCGGAATCGCTTGCGCCCATTTTGCATCGCGCGCGCTTAGGTTTTCGCGGACCAGGCTGGTGCGCGGCCCGACGACAATCGCGTTGCTGGCGGCGTCGATTTTCGTCACGAAAAGCGGCTCCGGCGCGGCGATTCCCAAACCTTTGCGCTGTCCTACAGTATATCGTGCCAGGCCACGGTGCTCGCCTAACTGTTTGCCAGTTTCATCGACGATCGCACCAGGATTTTTAAGCACCGGCAGGCGATCTTCCACGAAGCGGGCATAATCGCCATCTTCCACGAAGCAAATCTCCTGGCTATCGGGCTTGGCTGCTACACAAAAACCAAGTTCGGCAGCTTTGGCGCGGGTGGCGCTTTTCTCCATGCCGCCGATCGGCAGCAGCACCCGTGCCAATTCGGCCTGGGTGAGCATGCCCAACACGTAAGACTGGTCTTTCTTATGATCGTGCCCACGACGCAAATGGTAACTGCCGCCCTGGTTTTCAATCTGCGCATAGTGCCCGGTGGCAATCAGTTCGCAGCCCAGTTCGTCGGCGCGGTCGAGGAAGGCGCGAAACTTGATGAACTCGTTGCAGCGCGCACAAGGGTTAGGGGTGCGGCCCTGGGCATATTCGGCCACGAAATCATCGACCACGGCGCGGTCGAACTCGTCCTGCATGTTGAGCACGTAGTAGGGAATGCCCAGTTGCGCGGCCACGCTGCGTGCATCGGTCGAATCGCCGATAGTGCAACACCCGCCGAAGCGATGTGCCGCGAACGGGTCGTCCTCGCCACGCCATAGCTTCATCGTGACGCCGATCACGTCATATCCGGCTTCCACCAACAAAGCCGCCGCGACGCTCGAATCGACGCCGCCACTCATCGCACATAATACTCGCATGTTTTTACTTTGTTCACCGCGAAGAACGCGAAGGTCGCGAAGGAAAGGAAGAGTGGGCTTGGAGTGAGTTGAAACGCCGCACTCCTGCCATCAACGTTTGGAAACGTCTGCTTCCCCTCTTCTTTTTCTTCGCGTTCTTAGCGTCCTTCGCGGTAAATCAACTGCCTTAAAACTTCCAAAAATTCCCGCACCTGCTCCGGGGTGTTTTGGTTTCCTAATGATATACGGAGAGACGCCTTTGAAGTTTCCTCGTCCAGGCCCATAGCGCGCAAGATGTGGGAAGGTTCAATGGCACCCGAAGCGCAGGCCGAACCGGTGCCGACAGCGAAACCTTTCAAATCGAGGTTGAGCGCCAGCATCTCGGCGCGCTGGTTTTGCAGGCTCACGTTGGTGATATGCGGAGCGCGCCGCACGCCTGCGCCGTTCACCAGCGCGCCTTCCAACCGGGCCAGCCCGTTTTCCAACAATTCCTGCATGGTTTGCAAATGGTGCCGGTTGGCTTCCAAATTCTCCAATGCTTCTTCCGCCGCCGCGCCGAAGCCGACGATAGAGGGCACGTTCTCGGTTCCCGCGCGCCGCCCGCGTTCTTGACCGCCGCCGCGAAGCAAGCCTTTCATCTTGGTGCCGCGCCGCAGATAAAGAGCACCCACGCCTTTAGGGCCGCCGAATTTGTGGGCGGAGAGTGAGAGCAAATCGCACTGCCAGGCTTCGACATCCACCGGCACCTTGCCTGCCGCTTGCACCGCATCGGTATGAAAGACCACGCCACGCTCACGGCACA
The DNA here is from genome assembly GCA_036833945.1 of Abditibacteriia bacterium. Lineage (GTDB taxonomy): Bacteria > Armatimonadota > Abditibacteriia > Abditibacteriales > Abditibacteriaceae > DAITOV01. The sequence continues at coordinate 6,017 of DAITOV010000081.1, read as the reverse complement.
GCGCGCCAATGGCTTCGACCGGCTGGAAAGTGCCGATTTCGTTGTTGACCGCCATCACACTCACCAGCAGAGTGTCGGGACGCAAAAGCCGCTCGATTTCATCCCGCGTGATAACGCCATGCGCATCGGCTTGCGCTACATCGACTTCAAAACCCAGCAGCCGCAGGTTATCGGCAGCTTCGAGCACGGCGTGATGCTCGATGCCCGAAACGATGACGTGGCCTTTGGCTTCAAAATTCGCCAACGCCACGCCCATTAAGGCCCAGTTATCGCTTTCGGTGCCGCCGGAGGTGAAGACGATTTCATCGGCATGGGCGCCAATCAGCGGCGCAATCTGGTTGCGCGAGCGCTCTACCGCCATGCGCGCATCGCGCGAGACGGCGTAGGGGCTGCTGGCGTTACCGAAGATTTCCTGAAAATACGGCTCCATCGCCCGGCGCGCAGTTTGCGAGAGCGGTGTGGTAGCGGCATTATCCAGATAGATACGAGTGAGGTTTTGAATCACAACAAAAGAATTTTACCAATTGCAGCAAACCCTATCATGCGGGAAAATTTATAAAGAGATCTTAGAGCTTGGATCTGAGAGCTTAGGAATGGGGTAAAACGCCTCCTGTAATCTGCTCCCCTCCCTCAGGGAGGGGTTGGGGGAGGGAGGTCGAGAGTAATAATGAAGTTTGAATTATGAATTGTATTCCCGTTCATCATTCATAATTCATAGTTCAGCGTTAAGCCTCGACTCCCCCACCCAACCTCCCCCTGAGGGGGAGGAGTTACGTCAACCACACTTAGCACTTTAAACTCAGCACTCAACAATGCAATCTTTAGCCGACTTGCTCCGCGCCACACCTTACAATGAAGACGCCGTGCATGTGCGGCTGGAGAACTGGGGCTTTGCCGAAGCTCCCGAAGCCAAGAAACCGATGCGGCGCGCCTTTACCCAACGCCCCATGTCGTCGCGGCGGCGTTCGCAGACCACTGTGGGCGTAGCGACGGCGCAGCCCGCCCAGCCCACCGCCCGCGCGGCGCGACTCATTGACGGGCTGGCGACTTCCACCGCTGAGCGTGACATTCTCTTTAAGGTGCTCGAAGACCTGCTGGAAGACCTCTCCCGCGCCGCCGACCCGCTTAAAGCGCTGCTCAACTTCTCGCGCCTGTGCGATGTGGTGGGCGACCGCACCGGCTTCTTCCGCTTATTAAGTGAACATCCTGCGCTCCGCTACCGCGTAGCACATTTGCTGGGCTGGGCGCAATCGTTAGCTGACACGTTGATTCGCGAACCCGAACTGTTAGAAAGCCTCGATACCCCGGCAGTGGCGATTTCACGGCCCGACCTGCGCAAACTGGCGCGCAATGTCGCTCCGGCCAGTGCCACTCCCGAAACCCGGCTCAATGCCCTGCGCCGTTTCCGCCGCCGCCAAACCTTGCGCATCGGCCTGCTCGATATGGAGCGTGCCACCTGGCGCAGCGAGGGCGACTTTCACCTTGTCGTGCGCCAGATTTCCGATCTGGCGCAGGTATGCGTCGAAGAAACCTTGCAACTCATCGCACCCGACAGCACCGGTTTTGGCGTGATTGCGATGGGTAAGATGGGTGCGCGCGAGCTGAACTATTCGTCCGATATCGACCTCATTTTCCTGCACGATGGCGATAACACCGCCATGAACAACCTGGGGCAGGCCCTCTTCAAAGCGCTCAACGACGCCTCAATGGAAGGCACGCTGTACCGCGTCGATATGCGGCTGCGTCCCGAAGGCACGGCCGGCCCGCTGGTGACACCGTTCGACTATGCCCTGAGCTACTATGAGAGCTTCGCCGGGGCCTGGGAATGGCAGGCGCTGATTAAATCGCGCGGCGTGGCGGGCGACCCTAAGCTGCTCAAGCGTTTTCGCCGCTTCACCCGTGGCGTGACCTGGGCCAAGCGCGCCGACGACGGCCATTTGCGCGACATGGTGGAAATGAAGCGCCGCAGCGAAAGCACCCCCGAAGGCAGCGACCCCAATAATGTGAAGCAGGGGCCGGGCGCGATTCGCGATGCCGAATGGGTGGTGCAGCAGTTGCAGATGATGCTGGGACCCTCGCATCCGCGTGCGCGCGCCAAGGATACGCTGCGCGCGCTGGAGATTCTTTCTTCGCTCAATACCCTCACCCACAGCGAAACCCGCAACCTGCGCGATGGCTATCTGTTCCTGCGCACACTGGAACACCGCCTGCAAATTTGGGAAGAGCAGCCGATTCGCGTGTTGCCTGAAAGCGAAGCGGGGCGGGCTTCATTAGCCCGGCGCATGGGCTGCATCTGGAAAGGCGCAGCCGCCGCTCGTTGGCTGGGCGAAGAACACACCCGCTACCGTCATGAAATTCGCGCGTTGTGCGAAAAGCTGTTCTGGGGATGGAGGGAGAACGGCAATGATGAACGAGGAATGATGAATGATGAATTGGAAATTGGTAATGCGCCAACACCTGATTCCTTGTTTGAAGGGCATCACTCGGCAGGGGTGTTAAGGCGATTGGCGGAGGGGACGAGTTCCCAACCACTACCGGCACCGCTTTCACGGCAGATTAAAGCGGTTTTGCCCGGTGTGGTGGAACATGCCGAACGCGCGGCCGACCCGCAACGGGCCGTACTCAACCTGGAGCGGCTGTGCGAAGCCAGCGGCAACCGGCTTTCGCTGTTACGTGCTCTGGCCGATACGCCGCGTTTGGCGCGCGGCGTGCTGACCATTCTGGGTGGTTCGCAGGTACTGGCCGATACGCTGGTGCGCTTTCCCGAACTGCTCGATCTGGCGGCCCAGCGCACTGTGCTGGAAGCGCGCAAAACCGGCGATGCCGCGATTGCCGACTGCCGCTCTTACTGCCTCACTTTCCGCGACCGCCGCGCCGCGCTACGCCGCTGGAAGGCGCGCGAGATTTTGCGTATCGGGCTGCGCGACCTGGTGCTGGATGCCTCGCCGCACGACATCTGCGGTGAAATCGCCGCCCTATGCACCGCCTGCCTGCACTTTGCGACCACCGAAGTTGGCTCGCAATTACAGCCCGACTCACACAACATCGCTTTCGGCGTGCTGGGTATGGGCAAACTGGGTGGGCGGGAGATGCACTACTCGTCCGACGCCGACGTGATTTTCGTCTACGAAAACTACACCGGCGAAAACGCCGCACTGGCAGCGCGCTGGGCTGAAGAGTTGATTCGCTTCATGGGCGAGCGCACCGAAGACGGTTACGTGTTCGAACTCGACCCCCGCCTGCGCCCCGATGGTTCGATGGGCGCATTAGCTCCGCCTTATGCCAGTTTTGTCGATTACTTCGAGCGTCCGCAAAATGGCCTCCTGGTGTGGGAGCGGCAGGCACTTACCCGCGCCCGCTCGGTGGCTGGTGATGCCTCGCTTTGCGCGAAGTTGATGGCGGCGGTGCGCCATGCGGCTTTCCCGGAAGAATGGAACCCGGCCTGGAGTGATGAACTGCGTCACATTAAAGCGCGTGTCGAGAATGAGCGCGGTGCCAAAGCGCGTAGCGGCGAGAAGATGTTCGATGTGAAGCTGGGCAACGGCACGCTGAGTGATATCGAATGGACGGCGCAGTGGCTGGCGCTCAAGTTCGGCGCAAAGTATCCCGTGCTGCAAACCCGCAGCACGCTGCTGCAAATTGAAGCGGCCCGTGAGGCCGGGGTGCTCAGTGTTGATGAAGCAACGGCCTTGCGCGAGGCTTATACTTTCCTGCGTCGCGCCGAACTGCGCTTGCAGATCGCCCACGAATACTCCGCGCCTGCCGTCAAAAAAGGCAGCAAGGAGTGGACGGCGTGGACGCGGGCCGTCTTCCCTGAGGAAAACGGAGAGGCCGCCGCCCAGCGGTTTGAAGATGAATGGAATTTGCACACAAGCGCCGTGCGCCAGGTATTCGAGAAAGTGCGCGCCGCACTCTAAATTTTCGCTATGGAAACTTTCTTCTTTTTACTGTGCGCCATTATCGTAATTGGTCTGGTAGTGGCCATTTCCATTTACAACGGGCTGGTGACGAAACGTAATGCAGTGCATAACGCCTTCGCCTCCACCGATGCACAATTACAAAAACGTTATGATTTGGTGCCGAATTTAGTATCGACGGTATCGGGTTATGCTTCGCACGAAAGGGAACTTTTCGAACATGTGGTGCATCTGCGCAGCGCGGCCATGCAATCGACCGACGCCCACACCCGCTACAACGCCGATACCCAACTCAGCGCTGCCCTGCCGCAGATTTTCGCGGTGGCCGAAAACTATCCCAACCTGCGCGCCGGCCAGAATTTTCTGCATCTGCAAAAATCGCTCAACGAAATCGAAGAACAGTTGGCTGCCGCGCGGCGCACTTTCAACGCCTGCGTCACGGATTACAACAACTCCGTAGAGTCGTTTCCTTCCAGTATTCTGGCGAACATGTTCGGCTTTACCAAAACCGACTGGTTTACGATCAGTGATAATGCGCGACAGGCTCCGAATTTGAGTGGGCAGTTTTAATGAAGAACCGCGCGCGTAAGCAAGCCGGGTTATCCCTGAAATATTGCTTATCTCGTCGGGCATTTAACTTTTTTGGTGCGCTATTCCTCGTATAATAATGAAACAGTCCGACTTGCTTACGCGCGCGGTTCTTCGGGCCAGACCATTATGAATACTCGCACTCAAGACTGGCAAGCACCGCTTGTGCCTCTATTGGCAATGAGGAACCGCGCGCGTGAGCAAGCCGGGTTATTCCAGGCTTATTGCTTCTCCGGCCGGGCGTTTAACGTCTTTGGTGGACTCATCCTCGTGTAATGATGAAACAGTCCGACTCGCTTACGCGCGCGGTTCTTCGGGCCAGACCATTATGAATACTCGCACTCAAGACT
>DAITOV010000081.1:0-1062 GCA_036833945.1 Abditibacteriia bacterium | reverse complement strand
GGCAAGCACCGCTTGTGCCTGTATTGGCGGCGCTGGAGGCGGAGCGGCAAAATGCCCAGAAAAAACTGACAAACGCCGGGCTGATTATTGCGGGCATTACCGGGGTCGCCATTCTCTATCTCATCGCGACCGGCAATCTCTTCACGCCGTTTCTGTTGTTGTTTCCCCTGATTGTTGCCGGGGTGATTTTTGCGTTCATATACACCAGCGCAACTTCCCAGTACCGCACCGGTTTCAAGAACATGGTGATGCCGCACCTGGTGCGTCATTGTGCTCAGGAGGTCAATGCTTCCCTGATGTATTTGAGTAGCGAAGGCATCTCGGAGAACGAGTTTCGCAACAGTGGTTTGTTTCGCTATCCCGACCGCTATTCCAGTGAAGACTACATCCACGGCACAATCGGTGAGACGGCGCTGCGCTTTTCGGAAGTGCATGCCGAATACCGCGAGGTGCGTTCCGACGGCAAAAACACGCGCACCGAATATCACACTATCTTCAAGGGACTCTTTCTGGTCGCTGATTTCAACAAGCACTTTCAGGGTACAACCTATGTGAAGCCCGATGTGGCCGAAAAAATGTTCGGTCGCTTCGGGCAGAGTCTGCAACAGTTCGGTGCCAGCTTTTCCTTCGGCGCCCGCGAACTGGTGCGCCTGGAAGACCCGGAATTCGAGCGCACCTTCGTGGTCTATTCCACCGACCAGACAGAGGCGCGCTATATCCTTTCGCCTGCGCTCATGGAACGTTTGCTCAAGTTTCGCGCGCGCTGCAATACCGATATTCACCTGGCTTTCATCGGCGGACAGATGATCTTGGCCATTCCCCTGGCTGTCGCCTGGCTAGAACCACCGGCACTGGGCACGCCTCTCACCCTACAGTCGTTGGAAGGCAGCCTGAACCAGTTGCGCTTTGCGATTGGGATTGTGGCGGAACTGGATTTGAATACGCGGATTTGGAGTAAGTGAGGATTAAGTCAGAAGTGTGAATGCGGAATGCAGAAGGGGGCAACCGGACGTTGATGCTTCCTTGAAAGAAATTAACCACAGATAAACACAGATGGACACA
>DAITOV010000080.1:0-15688 GCA_036833945.1 Abditibacteriia bacterium | reverse complement strand
CGAGTCGTCTGCTCCGCCCCCTTCTACTCCCATTCTTCTTTCCCCGGCTCTCTGGTTGGTGGCGTTTCTGGCGATCAACTTTGCGGTGCCGTTCCTCCCCATTAAGTCGATGGGCACTGCGGTACTCGGCAACATCGTCTTAACTTTTGCCTACGTCACGGTGGCAGTGCTTTTTGCGGTGGCAATGGCACGTTTGAAGCTGCCCCTGCCTCGGGTGATTATCTACGGTGTACTGGCAGGAGCGTTTTGGTTGCTGATCGATCAATGGCTGGGTGCTAAAATTTCCGCGCCCATCATCGCTGCGGTGCGCGAAACCAAAACCCAGCCCGATTTCGCCCAAACCCTGCAACTCATCGGAGTTTCTACCTTTACCGATCTCTCACTGTTGGTAGGAGCCGTGTGTGCGGGTATCGTGGCGTCGCGCATGATTCAAACACCTAACATGCTTGGTCCGGTGTGCGGCGTGATTGCCCTCATCGATGTCTGGGGCGTGCTCTTTGGTGGTATTGTGGCGCAGTTGATGGAAAAGACGCCCGAAATCGCTGCCAAAGCCATGACACAAGGCCCGCAAATCGGTGCTGCCAGCCCCACCGCCGCGCGTTACGCCATTCCCCTGCCGCACATCGGCGTGGGCGATTATCTCTTCCTCGGTTTGCTGTTTGGCGTGCTTTTGTGGCACGGGCTGAACTGGCGCGCTGCCGTAAAATGGGTAGTGCCCCTGGTTTCATTAGCTCTTTTATCCATCACTTTGGGTGGTTTGCCTGCCTTGCCGGGCCTGCTTTTCATCGCATTGGGCGTGGCGATTCCTAACCTGAAAGCCTTCAGCTACACCCGCGAAGAAAAATTTGCGCTGCTTTACGCCCTTGGTTTCGTCGCGCTTTTAACAATCGCTTTATACTTTGGTGTCACGAGTTTATTGCCGGATAAAAAATAGGAACCACAGAGGACACAGAGGTCGCAGAGAACAGCACTTTGCATTGCTGTTGGGCAGGAAGTTGTAAGAACTTTGTCTACATTCTTAAAAAATCTCTGTGATCTCTGTGTCCTCTGTGGTGAATAGAAATATTATGTCTTCTGAAAAGTACAATCCTTCGCAAATTGAGTTGAAATGGCAACAGAACTGGAATGAGAAAGCACTCTTCCAGACTCCCGAGCAGAGCGAAAAACCGAAGTTTTATTATCTGGATATGTTTCCGTATCCGTCCGGCGATTTGCATGTCGGGCACGTGCGCAACTACGCCATCGGCGATGTTGTGGCGCGTTTCCACACCATGAACGGTAAAGCCGTGTTGCACCCAATGGGCTGGGATGCCTTTGGTTTGCCCGCAGAAAACGCTGCTATCAAGAACCAGGTGCATCCAGCGGAATGGACCGATCTGTGCATTGCGCGCATGCACGAGCAGCTCGATAAGCTGGGCATATCATTCGACTGGTCGCGTGAAATCGCCACCTGCAAGCCGGAATGTTACCGTTGGACGCAGTGGCTGTTCCTGCAGTTCTTCAAGAAGGGTTTGGCCGAGCGCCGCGCTGCCAATGTGAACTGGTGCCCCAACGACCAGACCGTATTGGCCAACGAGCAAGTCAAAGACGGCAAGTGCGACCGCTGCGGCGCTAATGTCGAGCAGAAAGCGCTGACTCAGTGGTTCTTTAAAATCACCGACTACGCCCAACGTTTGCTGGATGATCTCGATACGCTCGAAGACTGGCCCGAACGCGTGAAAACCATGCAGCGCCACTGGATTGGGCGCAGCGAAGGCGTTTCGTTCCGCTTCCCGCTCAAAGACCGCGAAGGCGAAATCGAAGTGTTCACCACCCGTGTGGACACGGTGTTCGGCGTCACCTATATGACGCTGGCGCCCGATCATGCGCTGGTCGATGAACTGACGGCAGGAACCGAATATGCCGGGGCCGTGAAGGAATTCCGCGACCGTGCGGCTTTGCAGCTCGATGCCCAGCGTGATGGCGACCTGGAAGATATTCCCAAAGAAGGCGTCTTCATCGGTGCTTACTGCGTCAATCCCATGACGGGCGATAGCGTGCCGATCTGGATTGGCAACTACGTGCTCTCTGAATACGGTTCGGGTGCGGTGATGGCGGTTCCGGCGCATGATGAGCGTGACTTCGAGTTTGCACAGAAGTATGATCTGCCGGTTAAAACCGTTATCACTCCTGAAGACGAGGCCGATTTCGCCGTGGAAGGCAGCGCCTACACCGAACCCGGCGTATTGGTGAATTCCGGTGATTTCTCAGGCCTGGCTTCCACCGAAGCTAAAGCCAAGTTGGCCGAATACATGGAAAGCAAAGGCATCGGCAAAGCCACGGTAAATTATCGTTTGCGCGATTGGTGCCTCTCGCGCCAGCGTTACTGGGGTTGCCCGATTCCGATCATCCACTGTGAAGATGGCACCGTGGAAGCCGTGCCCGAAGACCAGTTGCCGGTATTGCTGCCCACCGATGTGAAGTTCACCGGCGAGGGCAACCCGCTGGCGCAGTCGCCCAGCTTCCAGAACGTCACCGATTCCAAAGGCCGCCCGGCGCGCCGCGAGACGGATACGATGGACACCTTCGTCGATTCGTCCTGGTACTTCCTGCGTTTCTGCTCGCCGCATTCCACCGATGGCCCGTTCCAGCGCGAGGACATCGAGCGTTGGATGGCAGTCGATCAGTATGTGGGTGGCGTCGAACACGCCACCATGCACCTCATCTATGCCCGTTTCTTTACCAAGGTGCTGTATGATTTGGGCCTCTGTCCGGTTAACGAGCCGTTCCCGCGTTTGTTCACGCAGGGCATGGTCACGATGCACTCGGAAAAGACCGGCAAAGTCGAAAAGATGAGCAAGAGCAAGGGTAACGTGGTGGGCCTCGATGTGGCTGTCACCAAGTGGGGTGCCGACGCCACGCGTATGGCGACGCTGTATCTGGGCCCGGCCGAGCAGGATGCCGAGTGGGATCAGGATTCAGACAAAGTTTTTGCCGGTCCCTATCGCTTCCTGGAACGCGTCTATCGCTTGAGCCAGTTGCGTGAGTTCGATAAGAACTGGCGCGATAGCATTGGCGAGAACGTTTCGGCCGACGACAAAAAGCTGCGCCGCAAAACGCACCAGATGATTGCCAAGGTGGGCGGCGATATTGAGCGTTTCTCGATGAACACCGCCATCGCGGCGATGATGGAGTTCATCAACGCTCTGCAGGAATGGACGACCACCGATTCGCAGAATACCGCGGTCTATTCCGAAGCGGTGGAAAATTTGCTGTTGTGTTTGTCGCCTTTCGCACCGCATTTGGCCGATGAATTGCGCAGCGAACTGGGCTTTGGGCAGTCGGCTTACGAAAGTGGCTGGCCGCAGTCCGATGCCGAGGTGGCGCGTGAAGATGAAATCACCTTCCCGGTGCAGATCAACGGCAAGTTGAAGTCGCGCATCACGGTTCCGGCTGGTTCCGATGAGGAAACGCTGAAAACCGCTGCGCTGGCTGAGTTGGGAGACCAACTCGAAGGCAAGGAGCCGCGCCGCATCATCATCGTGCCCGGCCGCATGATTAACGTCGTGATTTAAATTCTGGAGAAATTTCTATGAGCACAGCTTTGGCATATGCCGCATTCGATGAAAAGTCGCCATTAGGGCCGTATTCTTTTGAACGCCGGGAAGTCGGCGAGAAAGATGTGCAGATCGAAATTCTCTATTGTGGCATCTGCCACTCGGATATCCACCAGGCCCGGGGAGAATGGGGCAACTCAAACTTCCCGATGGTGCCCGGCCATGAAATTGTCGGGAAGGTGACCAAAGTCGGCTCGAAGGTCACTAAATTCCAGGTCGGCGATTATGCCGGTGTCGGCTGTATGGTCGATACCTGCCGCGAGTGCGCTCCCTGCAAGGCCGGTGAAGAGCAGTTCTGTGAAGTGCAGGTCTGTTTCACCTACAACTCGACCGAAATGGATAAAGTCACCCCGACCCAGGGCGGCTACTCCGATCATATCGTAACCGATGAAGCCTTTGTCTTAAAAGTCGATGGCAACCAGCCGCTCGACGGCGTGGCTCCTCTGCTTTGTGCCGGTATCACCACTTACTCGCCGCTACGCCGCTTTGGTGTCACCAAAGGCACCAAAGTCGCGATTGTGGGGCTTGGCGGCCTGGGCCACATGGGCGTCAAGCTGGCGGTTTCGATGGGCGCGGATGTCACGGTCCTCAGCACTTCGCCGGAGAAAGAAAAAGATGCGCGCGAGTTGGGAGCGCACCATTTCGTAGTAACCAAAGATCCCGAACAGCTTGAAGCGTTGGCCAGAAGCTTCGATTTCATTCTCGATACGGTTTCGGCTTCGCACGATCTTAACAGCTTGCTCAAATTGCTGAGACTTGATGGTGCCCTGGTCTTGGTAGGTATTCCTGACAAAGCCGCCGAGGTTGTTGCACCGCTCCTGGTATTCCAGCGCCTTACCCTCACCGGTTCGATGATTGGTGGCATCAAGGAAACCCAGGAAATGCTGGATTACTGCGCGGAGCATAATATTACTTCCGATGTGGAAGTGATTCCAATCGATCAGGTAAACGAAGCCTACGAACGCACCGTCAAAGGTGATGTGCATTACCGCTTTGTGATCGACCTGGCTTCACTCAAGAACTAAAAGATAGCCACGAAAAAGCACAAAAGACACAAAATTCTGTGTTCTTTGTGCTTTTTTGTGGCTATTTCCTACTGGTATTGTCCCTTAAAGTCGTTGTTGACGATGCCTTTGATCGTGAATGTTTGCCCGTAAATATTGGTCTGGCGAAGCAGGAATTGCGAAGGCTCCAGGCCGGTGGGGACATCGAGCTGTAAATACTTTAGTTCTCGCCCGTTCAAAACGATATCGAAAAGCTGATCCCCGGCTTTTAATTTTACGGTTTGTTTTTCGTTGTTTTCCAGGGTGGGGTTAAACAGCATAATCAGTAATTTACCTTCGGCATATATTCCCGAGCTGATTACCTGTTGCTGCATGCGGCCTGTAAATGGTTGATAGAAGTGAATATAGCGCCACTTCTCGGGTGCGATGCCGTCAAGGCTTTTGAAAATACTCTGGTAGGCCGCCAGGATGGGAATGTAGTGCCCCCAGTTGCGGTCTTCTTTATAAACTTGCCCGCCTTGCAGAGGAAGGTCTTTCACAGGATAGCCGTCATCCCAGGTGCTATACATCCTCCCGCCCGAAAGCATACTGAAAAGCAGCTCGAACTTTAAAAGGTCCTCGCCGATTTCGCGCACTTCGATGGAATTGCCGCCATAGGTCCACGGCTCCGTACGCGGACGAGCGACAATGGAAGGAAGCTGTCTGGCAGTGGGGTCGAAACGGCTGATATCGAAATCGCCTTTGTCGTTGTTGCGCAATTTCAGGAGATACCACATGATGCCATCGGCCTTCCGGTAGATGCCGTCAACATAGAGTTTCGCTTCGTGAGTCCAGGTATAGTACTTCTCGCGGGCGAAGGGGTGCATCGTGTAGCCGGGTTTAGCGCTGGCGCTGCCGTCGGGGTGGACATCGACATATTCCTTGCCAAAGCGTTGGTGATTGTTTTGGTCTAAGACATTGTATTTAATCCATTCGGCAGGTTCTTTGAGAACAGGTGTTGCGATGCCAAAGTGTTCGACTGAGAATTCATCGTCGCGATAGACGCGTTTGCCGTCTTTCAGGAGAAATTTTCCGGCGGCATCTTTCTGGTAGAGCGTGTAACGATTGTCGATGCCCGGCACTTTGAAGTAGCCGGTGCCCAGATCGTGGTAGAAAGGTTTGGTTTTCCAGGAAGGGTGCCCCATAGCGACATTACCTATGTTCAGGTCTTGCTGGGCTTTGCCGATGATGTTTTCCAGGTTGGCGTTATCCAATTCCAGGTATAGATGCGGGAAATAGCTGATGGGTTTGGCATACCACTCCACTCGCAACGAACCTTCCTTGCCCGAAAGCTGCTCGGCAGCTTCCATCATGCCCTGGTTGATGTAGCCGCAGAGATCGTAAAGCGAACCGTGCTTCCAGTTGCGGTCGCTCATGCTTTCTTCATCCATCATGTAAATGGATGAATGCCTGGCGATGTTGTAGCTCTCGTCGTCAATGCTATTGCCGTGGCTGCGCACATAGAATGAATGTTTGCCCAGAAGAATGGCTCCGGCTGGAGTTAAATTCTCGTAGGGAAGGTTGTGATCGCCATTTGGCGTTTCTGCAATTGCCTGAATATCGCCGTGTGTATCGACATTCCAATTCTTCGAGCGCACAACGCTATTGGCCGCTTCGCGCAATATACCGGAAGTAATCTCGAACATATACTGGTTTTCCGGTGCGAAATGGCTACGTGGGTAGGAGTTCGCCAGGTACAACCCTGTGACACCCTGATGCAACAGTTCCAATTTGCCGTCAGGCGCGGTTTTAAGATCTTTATAGAACGGTGCGCCGAAGCCCAGCACGAAATCGAATTCTTTGGGCACTTTCACATGCGGAAACTGCTCGAAATTGATGGTGTTCTTTTGCGTGGGCAGGGTGTATTTTAGCGGGACGATATTCTTTTCTGTCGAAATTCCCTTTTGATTCCAGTTAAAAGAAGCCGGTTGGCCTGGCTTCGCCGGTTCGGCAGATATGAGCGATGCACAGGAGAAGAGGCAACTGGTTCCGGCTAGGAGGGCGAGAAAAGCGTGTTTCATAAGCTGTTTTCAAACAGGGCACAGCACAGGCAAATTCGCCTGTATCGACGCCAAACAGCTGTCAATGTTTAAAACCAAGTCATCGACCCACTGAGATGTCTTTGTCACATATGCGGCAACGGACCCGAGTTGCAGTTTGTCCGAAGACAAGCCGTAGGCAATCATCGAGTCCGTTGCAAAATAAAGTATAACGCGGCTTGTGAATACTTACTGGAGTTATTGCTTTTTCATCAAAAGAGAGCAGTGGCCGGTCTGCTAAACTCTCATAAACGATTATCTTTTTCAGGAGCTTACTGAATGAAACCGACGGAATCACCGTTTCCTCTTCCCGACACCAAAGAGCGCACGCCGCGCCAGTTTATTGCGTTTTCGTACTACAAACTCGATCCGGCCTGGCGCTTGCTGCCCGAAGCCGAGCAGGAGAAAGGCAAAGCCGAATGGATTGCCGCAGTGCAGGAGTTTTCCGGTTCGGGTACCGTTGTCGTGCCTTATTCGTGTATTGGTGTGCGTGCCGAGCACGATATTTTGTTGTGGCGCATCGATTACGACCTCCAGCGTTTGCAGCAGATGCAGACAGCGCTCAACAAAACCGGCCTGGGCAAATATCTTCAGCCCAGCCTGAGCTTTCTCTCCATGAGCAAGCGCAGCGTTTACGTCGATAAAATCAACCCCGAACACGAAGAGCTTCGCACCCACATCAAGCCGGGCCGTGGCAAATATATCTTCGTTTACCCGTTCGTGAAATCGCGCGAGTGGTATCTGCTGCATTCACAAACCCGCCAGGGCATCATGGATGAGCACATTCAGATTGGCGTCAAATATCCCACCATCAAGCTGAACACGACCTATAGCTTCGGTTTGGACGATCAGGATTTCGTTGTGGCGTTCGAAGGCGATTACCCGGAAGACTTCCTCGACCTGGTGATGGAATTGCGCGAAAGCGACGGCAGCCGCTACACCGTGCGTGATACACCGATCATCACCGGCGTGCAGGGCACGTTGGAAGAAGTAATCGATACTCTGGGCTAAAGTGACGGGGTATTAGGATTCTTTCAAGTCCGTGAGTTGCTCTTGCAGCTCGCGGACTTGCTTTTCCAGTTGGCGCAGGGTGCGGAGTGCTTCGGGCAGCTTGCGCGATGCGGCTTCCTGACGGAAGAAATCGCGTTGTGGCACGGCCGGGCTGCCCACCACATACTCGCCGGGAGCGATATCGTTCATCACGCCGCATTGTGCTCCCAGCACGGCACCCTTGCCGATTTTCACATGGTCGCGTGCGCCGACCTGACCGGCAATCATAACGTTGTCTTCGACCACGATACTGCCACTCAGGCCCACCTGGCTGCACAAGATGCAGTTTTTGCCGATCTGCACATTGTGCGCGATCTGCACCAGGTTATCTATTTTCGTCCCCGCTCCGATGCGGGTGGCTCCGAGCATGGCGCGGTCGATGCAGACATTGGCCCCAATCTCCACGTCATCTTCAACGATGACGGTGCCGATCTGCGGGACTTTATGATGCTTGCCTTCATCTTGCACATAGCCAAAGCCATCGCCGCCGATCACGCTGCCCGAGTGGATGCGCACGCGGGCACCGATGTGGACGTGGTGATTGATAACTACCGATGGATAAATAATCGTAGCCGGACCGATTTGCGCGCCGTTGCCGATAACGACGTGGGGATAGAGAACAGCTCCATCGGCAATATGAGCGTGATGTCCGATATAACAATTTTCACGAATCGTGACGCCTTCGCCGATGTGGGCATCGCGCTCAATAATGGCAGTCGGGTGAATTCCGGTTTCGGGTAAATCGAGTGGCTGGAGATATTCCATCACCTTGGCAAAAGCCAGGCGCGGGTTTCCGGTAAGAACGGCAGGTTTGCCCTGTAAGCCTTTTTTCCGGTCGGAAAGAGGAATATTATCGGCTAAGGAGGCCGGAGCGATGATTGCAGAAACAGAAGAATCGAGTGCCGTCTGGAGAAGGCTTTCTTTTTCGATGAAAGCGATGGTGCCGGGGAGGGCACCGTCTAAGCCGGAAACACCGGTAATGAGTGTTTTGGCATCTCCAACCAACTCAGCGCCCAGAAACCGCGCAATTTCGCCGACTGTCACCTGGCGCGCTGGGGTGCGCGGTGGATCGAGCACACCGGATACGCTGCCATTATGATAGCCATTACGGCCATTCGATTGTGAACTGTTTTTCATGGGAAAAACTCCTGCGTCGACTGTAAATTAGGGCTGCGTGGCTCGCTGAAGTATGAAAATATCCCGAAAATGAATTTGACGGTGCGACGATCTCTTAAAAAATTATTAAAACGCTGCGCTATGTTAGCATAAATAATTCTCAGCTTTAACAATGTTTTGAGAATTAATCTCTGCCGATTGCCTTAAACAATATTTCGAGAACTCTTTAGTATCCACACTTTTGCTTTCAAAATTCAATAGCCCAGCCGGGCAGCCATTTTCGCTTGCCGGGTTGCGTCGTTCCAGGCCTGCTGACGAAGAGCGCGAATTTGAGCTATTCGTGCAGTGTTAGCAGAGCTTTGCGTGGACGCAATTCCGGGTAGCCTGGCGTTGGACGTTCGTGGGACGGGGAGTGTTCTGTTAAAAATTATTGCTTCCAACGTTGCCTGTGCGGTGCGACCGCTGTTTCCTGTAGCCGGATTTTCAGCAGGGAATTCGTCGAGAGAGGGCTGGGGGTAATTCAAAGCCAGGCGGGCACGCTCGTTGCCGAACTCTTCTTCCAACCGTGTGCGGTGTTCGGCTGCAATGGCCGCGTGCAATTCCTGCTGGGTGCGGCGGATGAATGCGAGTTCTTGCTCAATATTTGCCAGGCCTTCACGGCGAATACGTTCGGGTTCTTCACTACGCAGGCGTTGAAGTTCCCGGGCGCGTGCAGTTTCCTGTTCGCGTAGCGCCGCGCGCCATTGAACCAGCAATTCGCGCAAACGGGTGCGGGCAGCCTGGCGTTCTTCTTCTGTGGTGAATACGTTGCGCAGCAGGCGCAAACGCAAATTCGTCATTTCCAATTGCACTTCCGGGGTAGGCAATACGACTGGAGCGGCATGAGGCGCGCGCAGTGCCGCTGCTTCCACCTCTTCACCCAGGGCAATTTGCAGGATCGAGCGGTAATCTCGCTGCCAATCTTCCTGGCGCACAGCAACGCTGCTCAGGAAGTCGGTGAGGGAAGTTTCTTGCTGGGCGCGCGCCGCATCGCTGAGCTCTCCGAATTCCAAAACCCGTGTTGCCGGGGTTTGCCCGGAGTGTGACGGACTGGCTGGTTCGGGCAGGGAGGAATTGGCATTATTGCCGCGCTGATTACCGGCATTGGAAAAATTAACGTCGAAATCGGGCGATGCCAATGCGCCGGCATCGCGGGCATCGCCAGGTGCAATCGCCTCGAAAGGCAGGGCAGTCAGCCGATTCTCTTGCAACGCGTCAGCCAATTTCCAGGCCGGGTGTTGCCGGGCTAATTGAGCGATTTCCTTTTGAGTGGGGGCTGCTACCGATGGGGCGGGGGGCGGAGTTGGCGCAGGTTTTTTTGAATCGGTGCTCGCCTGCCACCAATTTTGGAGCACCGTGCCCCAGGATGGAGTTGAAGACGATGGATTTGCCGGTGGAGGCGGAGTTTGCGAGCAACCGGCCAGTGCGCAAGGCGACAGCACCAGACTGCAGAGCGCTGCAAGGCGAAGCAGTCTGGCGCGATTGGTTTTTAACGACGTGGGCGGAGTGCAAATGGGAATCATAACGACAGCCCTCCGAATATGGCTTGCATGGAGCAAGCCGTGGGCCTACTGGCGGTTGAGACGCTTGAGAACTTCGTCGGTAATATCGACTGACGGTGAGAACCAGGCGACGGCGTCTTTGCGCAGCACGACCGATAATTTCTTATCGACAGCTACCTTTTGAACCTCAAGATTGGCTTTTTCGATGTATTCCAGGTCGGTGGCGCGCTCACGGGCCTGCAAATCTTTGAACATACCATCTTCGATACGGTTGAGGACAGGTTCGTTGCTCTTGCGATTGGCTTCGACAGTTTTGAGCAGGGCGCTCTCTTCTTCCGTGCGTTCGGCCTTACCTGAAAGATCGACATAGCGTTTGCGGCGCTCGATGCCGGTTTTAATCAGTTCGTCAAAAGCGGTGGTTTCTTCCGGCGTTAAAGTGGCCTTGCCGATGTATTCATCGAATTTTGCACCTTCGGTGGCGTCGAGCACTTCACGAGCGCGTAACTGCTCTTCCAGCTTTTTGGCGCGCTGGTTGAGTTCATCAACTGCATTTCGGTATTTGGTATAGCCATCGCCCAGCTTCACCTCGTCGAGCACGCCGACGGTAACCGGGTCGGCGGCATGAACCGCCGGTGTAGAAAGGGCCAGGCCAAACGCCATGGTACAAGCTAATAATGCGGTTTTAATACGTCCTGTTTTTACGCTGCTGCGTACCTGCATGAATGCTCCTTGTTACGAGTAAATCACTTGATTGAAAGATGGGTTGTAAAACAACACTCGCTTCGACATACAAATGTCGAAGCGAGTTCCATTTTATCACGAATTACGACATTGCCTTTTTAGTAACGTGGCATTTCATGATCGACATTAGCTGCCCACGAATCGATACCGCCTGCCAGGTTCTTCAATTTGCTGAAGCCAACCTTTTTCAGGAAGTTGATGGCACGTTGCGAACGCTGTCCATGATGGCAGTAGACCACGATCTCATCGGCCGAGTCGAGTTCGTTGACGCGCTCGGGCACTTCACCCAGCGGAATGAGCTTGGCACCGGGCAAATGGGTGATGTCCCATTCCTGCGGTTCGCGCACGTCTAACAGAGTGATCTCTTTTCCGGCTGCGATAGCTTCTTGTAACTGGCGCGCATTGATCTGTTCGATCGGCGTGTTGTCTTCGCCTTCGGCTTTTTCCTCGTGAGGAATGATACCGCAGAAGCTCTCGTAATCCTGCAAATCGTGGATGGTGGGATGCTCGCCGCAAACCGGGCACGAGGGGTCCTTGCGGATCTTGAGTTCGCGGAACTTCATTTCCAAAGCATCATAGAGCATCAGGCGGCCAATCAGCGGGCGGCCTTCGCCCAGGATGATCTTAATGGCTTCGGTTGCTTGAATCACACCGATGATACCGGGCAAAATACCCAGCACTCCACCTTCGGCGCAACTGGGCACCATGCCCGGCGGTGGCGGCTCGGGATACAAGCAGCGATAGCACGGACCGTCTTCGGCGCAGAAAATGGTGCTCTGGCCGTCGAAGCGGAAGATGGAACCGTAAACGTTGATTTTCTTTTCAAAAATACAGGCGTCGTTCACCATGTAGCGCGTTTGGAAGTTGTCGGTGCCGTCCACGACCAGGTCGTGTTCACGCACCAATTTCCGCACGTTCTCGTTGGTGAGAAAATCCTGGATTGCGTTGACTTTGACATTGGGGTTGATGGCCGCAATGCGCTCTTTGGCCGATTCGACTTTCGGCACGCCGATTTTGTCGGTATCGTGAAAGAGCTGGCGCTGGAGGTTGGAAGCGTCCACCACGTCGGGATCGATAATGGTCAATTCGCCGATGCCGCTGGCAGCCAGATACAGGCCGGAGGGTGAACCCAGGCCACCGGCACCCACCATGAGGATTTTTGCGTCCTTGAGTTTCTTTTGACCCTTCATGCCGACTTCGGGCATGATGAGATGCCGTCCGTAGCGGAGTACTTCTTCGTTAGTTAAGCTCGCCATAAATACTGTCCTCGATTGTCGAGTTGGGATATAGAAATTCAGTTTAGCGTGCGTTTGGCTTACTGGCTACTCTGGGATCAGTCGTTAACGCACGTTGACCTTGATGCGTCCGGCAGCCACCCATGGGGTAGATGTGCCGTTGAGATCTGTGACGATACGTGATCGCACCTTATATTCCCGGGGTGGCATTTCCAGAGGTATTTGCAGGGGGAGAGAGGCAAGCAGCATTGGCCCGGCTTTGGTCGTCTGGGGAACAACCAGTCGCCGCCGTTGTTTGTAGATCAAAAGTGAACCATCTTGACGCAAGTCCTGCTGATTGGGCAGTGGTTCCAACTTCATCGAGAGCGGAAGCAACATTACCTCGGCCCAACCGATTTGCCGTGTTTTCTGGAGAGGATCGACGGCGATATCGTGGGCTGTGAGATCGGGATAAAAAGCGAGGTGAAAGCCAATCAGTTCCATACGTCGTGTAGCCTCACGTGCAAAACTGCCTCTCATCTCTGTGGTAAGGGTCAATTCGATCGGCTGAGCAGCCGGAGGCAGGGCCGAAGTGGTGAGTTGCCACAAAAGACCTTCGGAATCGAGGGGAGCGTAGGGGAATTCTGCATCCAGTTTTTCATCCCATTGTGTCGTGACGACCGGACCGGCTTTTAACGATTTTTCTACCAGCCGGGGCAGTAGCCCCGCAGTCCGGGTGGCATGCATGGCCGGTCCGTAGGGAACTTGTGTCCCGGGCGCGCGGCCTTCGACATGTTGCAAATACCAGAAGGGAAACAGGGTGTCATCGGTAAAGCTAAGCAGGGTTGATGGGCGGCCAGTCGATTTATGTAGTTTTTCAATGGCCTGGGCGCGTTGGGAGGTGTCATCGTAGACACGCGTGTTGCCACGCCACGACGCGCTCATGGAAAAGAGCATCCATTGTGTCGCAATCGCGCCGATAATGGCTAATTTGGCCAGTGTCGAAAGACGCCAACCCCAGTCTCCCCCTTGTTTTGATGTCCATGCCAGCATGGCCGCAACGCCGATACCCAGCCAAATCGCCATAACCACGTAGGCGGGAAAGAGGAAATTGGCAATGTCGAAGACGTTATCGACGCGGTAATGAATGGCGATAAAAACATTCAGTGCGAAGGTTGTGGTTAAGAGTGCGGCTAATGGTCGTTGCTGTTGAGGCCGCCAGGAAACCCAGGCTCCCAGTAATACCAGTGGAGTACACCAGAGCCACTGGATAGCGATAAATCCACAGAGTTCCTTCAAGCGCTCAATGGCACCGGCAGGCGATTGGGCAAAGGTGCGCAGGTGAAATTCGCGTCCGGCGAAATGCACGGTGACGGGTTTCCAGAGCAATGATTTATATTGCTGCACCGAGACGTGGGCTTTCCAACGCTCAAAATCGGCTGGATGGCCCCAGTCGAGGGGCTGCCACCACGCATACTCTTGACCGGCGATGGTTTCACGCGGCGGTTCGGGGAAAGTCTGGGCGCGCCAGGGCAAATAGAGGGTGACACTCAAGCCAATGACAAAAAAAATCATTGCCAGGCCGCTCAGAGCTGTGAGTTTTCGCCATGAGTAAGGAACCGGCATCTTGCGGAGGTGCCAAATTCCCAGAATCAGTAACCCCGGCCAGAGGAAAACTGTAGAGAGATGCAGGCTCAGGGCTAACCCAAGCCCAAGGAACAGGGCAAACAGCCACTGGTTTTGGCTTGTTTGGTGCCATCGTAGGGCGCAGAAAATCAGTGCTGCGATAGCAAGCCCGGCAGGTGCATAGACTTCGGCAATGAGCGCCTGGGCACCGAAAAAAATGAATCCGGCCAGGAGCCAACCCGCTCCGATGGCCGGCCAGGGGCTGTGCGGTTCAGATGAATTTTGCCCTGTGAGATAGCGCTGGACGAGCACGGCGACAAGGCCGGTCGTTAATGCGCCGCAAACGGCCGAAAAAACATTGTAGCGCCATGCAACTTCTCCCCAGGGGAGAAGCATGGCAAACGCCTTTCCAAGCAGGCAGTAGAGGGCGTAACCGCTGGGATGCGCAATGCCCAACCGGTAGGAGGCGGCGATGAGTTCGCCGCTATCTCCGCCGGTAGTGACTGTGGGGGCGAGGCAAAAGAGATAAAGGCAGAGTGCGCCTGCTGTTACCACGCAAAACAAAGTTGCGGCGCGAGATAACATTCGCGCCGTTGAATTAAACCGAGATGCCATATAATCTGGCCGTGAGATTAATTGTTGGGAAGCTGGTTGCTAACGACGTTGAAATGGTTGGTTACGCGTTGACCGAAAAAGGTTAGTGCCGTAATAACAGCAAGTGCTAATAAAGCGATAAGTAGGCCGTATTCAATAAGTGTTTGGCCTTCCTCTTCCGAAAAAAACTGTAAAAGCATAGAAATTCACCTCACTCTTGTTAATGACAAAATGAAATAATTTGCGCCTGGATAAGAAAAATGGGGGCGCGACTGGCAAGGCTGTAATTAACCTAAAATACAGCCGATAAAGTCAACAACGCCCGAAGGAAGCAATTTCCCTGGGCGTTGTTGAGTGTGTCGGTTGAGGAGTAAGATACTCCACTGAAGGCCAAAATTAGTTGGTCATCTGGTTAGCTGCGGCGTTGAAGGTGTTGCTGATACGGTTGCCGACCAGGGTCAGAACCGCAATGACAACGAGTGCGATCAACGAGATCAACAAACCATATTCCACCAAAGTCTGTCCTTCTTCTTCTGCAAAAAAACGTTTAATCATTTTATACGTCCTCCTTGTAGAGTATGCTCTTTGAGCTTGAGATACCAATGGCCGTTATTCCATCAGTACCAGATATATACCATAAAACCATATGTATTCACAAAAATAAAAAAAATTCTCAGGGATATTTTTTTAGAGATTGGGTCTTGGCTATCGATCTGAGGAAGGGGTTTGAGAGAGCGAAGGATCTCAGGCTTCAATTTTCAATTTTGAAATCAATTTACCGGAATCGATTCTCGATCTAAAGGCTGGCGCAGCAGTACGGCTTCTTCATGCAGTTTCGGATCGGGCGCGATGACAACACGCCATCCTGCCGCTTTTAGCCGCGCGATGAGTTCGGGCTGCTCTGCTGTGTTGAGGAGCGCGTCCGAAAATCCATGTTCTTTGAGGTAAATGGCAGCATCCTGTGTTCCCTGGTTGATTTTGCCGTATTCATCCCAGAAAGGAAGGGGTCGCATTTCTACACGCGGATCGGCATGTGGTGCCAGACGGGGTTCATAAAGCGTGGCCCACGTTAAATAAGAACCGAATACGAAATCATTCCAAATTTTTCCGGTTGGTGGATGCACGGTG
>DAITOV010000079.1:0-15921 GCA_036833945.1 Abditibacteriia bacterium | reverse complement strand
CCTGCACGATGGCGTAGTTATTAAAGACGCCGCCGCAACTGGCACAGGCACCCATGGAAATTACCCATTTGGGTTCGGGCATCTGGTCGTAGATCTGGCGCAGCACCGGGGCCATTTTCTGACTGACTCGCCCGGCCACGATCATCACGTCGGCCTGGCGCGGGCTGGGGCGGAACACTTCGGAGCCGAAGCGGGAGAGGTCGTATTTCGCACCAACGGTCGCCATCATTTCAATGGCGCAACAAGCCAAACCGAAGGTGAGCGGCCACAGGCTGCCTTTGCGTGCCCAGTCGACCAGTTCGCTGAGCTTGCCGAACATTACATGGTCGTCGAGGTTTTCCGATGCAGGGTTAATGCCCTGGGTGGGTCCGGTGGGCGTCAGTTGAATAATGTTTGGAGTATCCATAGCAGTTCCTCGTTCAATCCCATTCAAGAGCGCCGCGACGCCACAGGTAAACATAACCAACCAGTAAAAAGCCCAGGAAGGCAAACATCTCGATAAGGCCGAAAAGTTTGAGCTGCTGGAACATTACGGCCCAGGGGAAAAGAAAAATCGCTTCGATGTCGAACAGGATGAACAACATGGCGATCACGTAAAACTTCACCGAAAAGCGCAGGCGGGCATCGCCAACCGGAGTGATGCCGCACTCATACGACATGTTTTTAACCTTCGATGGGCGCTTAGGTCCGAGCACGCTCGAAAGAAAGACAACAGCACAGCCAAACGCACCAGCAACGACGAGCAACGCCAGAAGAGGAAAAAATTTTGCGTAGTCCATGGTATTAGGCCTTTGATCTTAGTTGATGGTACTCAGAACTCAGAATTCTCCTGCGAGTATAGTCGGCTGTGAAATTTAGAACAACTGTAGAATCATTACCAAAACTTATCAACGCGCTTTGGCTGAGGTTTTACGCGGAAAGACATCGGTTGCGAGATTAGCAACGCGATCGAGGAAAAGGATACCGTTGAGATGGTCGATTTCGTGTTGCAGTACGACGGCTTCAAAGTCTTCGGCTTGTATGATTTTGCGGTCGCCTTCGGGAGTGTAGTATTCCACTTCTACCTGCATGGCGCGGCGTACATTGGCGGTAAAATCGGGTAGGGACAGGCAGCCTTCGCGTCCCAGTCGCTCCCCTTCTTTATGAACGATGATGGGATTGATGAGCACCAGATGCCCCAGGCTTTGTTCGCCGTATTTCTTATGCTGGGAGGTATCGACAATGGCGATACGTTGCATGATCCCGATTTGCGGCGCGGCAATGCCCACGCAACCGGGGGAATCGAGCCGGGTATCTTCCAGGTCGGCAATAGCGGCATGCAGTTCGGCACCGAACTTTTCCACTACAGAGCAGGCTTGTTTTAGACGCGGATCGGGGACCAGAATGACAGGGCGAATAGCCATGAGAGTGAAAGGCCGAACATTGAACATCGAACTTTCAACATTGAACGTTCGATGTTGAAAGTTCAAATACTAAAGCGTGTCTTCTTCGACGGGGTTGAGCGAATATTGAAGCCCCAATTCTTGCGACGCCTGGTCGAGGGCGCTGCGGAGCGTTTCTGCTTCGAGCTGCGCTGGCAGTTCCAACTCGAAAATCATGACATACAAATCGTTACTGGCGGCAACGCGGGTTTGCAGGTCGGTGATGTTGACGGTATTTTCGGCCAGCACTCCGGCAATGCGCGAGACCAAGCCGGTGCGGTCGGGGCCGTAGACCGATAGCATATAGCGCGAATCCTGGGAATCGGGGAGTGTGGCTTCGAATTCTTTACAATGAATTTGTAAGCCATGCGAAGCCTTGAGCGAGGCCAAATGTTCTTCCAGTTGGGCAGCATCGTGGCCCTGTGAAGGGGCGACGGCCAGAATCATGGCGAATTCACCCGAAAGCCGCGTCATGGTGGTGTCTTCGATATTGCAGTTCGCTTCAAACAGTTTCTGCGCGATCGCCGCCACCATTCCTGGATGGTCATGGCCGGTTGCCGTAATCAGAATCATTGACATATTAAATTATCCCAGTTTCTGTCCTATTTCCAGCCGTGCACCGCGTGCCCAATCGAGTGCGCCCATTCTCGGCTTACCCGGCGGTTGCACTTCCACTAATTGCAGCACGCCGTCGGTGGTAGCAACCAGCAGGCTGCCCTTGGTTTCAAGGATCGTGCCACTGGGCTGGGGAGTTGTTTGCTCCAGCGCGCGGGCGCGGTGGATTTTCAACGGCGCTTCGTTCCACACGCACTGGGCGGTTGGGCGTGGATTGAACGCCAGAACGTGATTGGCAATCTGCTGCGCGCTTTGCGACCAATCGATTTGGGTCTCTTCTTTTTTCAGCGTTGGCGCATAAGTGGCGTCGGCTTCATTCTGCGGGGTGCGCGGAGCTTTACCTTCCTGCATCAACTGCATGGTTTCGGCCAGGGTTTGTGCGCCCAGCGGGGTGAGTTTTTCAAACAATTCGGCGGCGGTTTCTTCCGGGGAAATGGCGACTTCGCGTTGCAAAATCACATCGCCTGCATCGAGTTTTTCGGCCATCCACTGAGTGGTGACACCGGTAATCGCATCGCCCTGCCACACCGCATACTGCACCGGAGCCGCCCCGCGCCAGCGAGGCAAGAGGGAAAAATGCAGATTCACGCAACCGCCATTGGCATAATTTTCCAGCGGTAAGTCGAGAATGGCGCGCGGCAGAATTTGGCCGTAAGCAACCACGGCAATGGCATCTGGCTGCACTTCGCGAAGCTGATCGACAAAGCTTTCGTCCCGCGCTTTTTCGGGCTGGGCGACGGGAATTCCGTGGGCCAGTGCATACTCTTTCACCGGTGGCGGCAAGAGTTTATGACCGCGCCCGGCCGGTTTATCGGGTTGGGTGACGGCGAGGACGATATCGTGTTGCGCCCGCAGAATTTCCAGAGACGGCACCGCCAGTGCAGGCGTGCCCATAAAAACAATTTTCAAAAACAAAACCCCCGCCGGGAATTATACCCGGCGAGGCTTCTCGTTTTAATAGCACGCTAAGCCTTCGGCTACGCAAAAGCTTCGCTTCGCAAAAACGACGCAATTTTTTAAAAGCCGTTATTGCGAAAACTCGCGACGAAGTTTGCGTAACGTAGTTTTGCGTGCTATCAAACTGCAGTCGTCTCCGGCACACGTAACGCCCACACTCCATCTTCGCCGATCTCTTCGGGCATGGTGCCGCTGCGTCCGGCATCGATGGCGGGGTTGGGCAGACAGTCGTAATCGCAGATGATGGCCCAGCGGGTCTTGTCCGATTCGTTCTTTTCGGATTTATGCAACACCAGCGAATGGAAGATGAGCAAGCCACCGGCAGGCACCGGAACGGGGATGGCTTTTTCGAGGTCGATCTGGGAATCTTCGACCTGCAATTCCTTCTTTACGTGGGGAATCAGCCCCAGCTTGTGTGATTCGGGAATGGCCCAAATGCAGCCGTTCTCCTCGCTGGAATCATCGATAGCCAGCCACACCGTGATCTGGTTGGAGGCATAGTCACGCCAATAGGCGGCGTCCTGGTGCCACGGCTTGGCGACACCGCCGGGAGGCTTGAACATGACCTTCGACGAATGATAGAAAACGCCCTGGTAGTTTTCGTGGCCGCCCATCACGTCTTCCATGCAATCGAGCATCTTGGGCGAGGTGAAGACGTCGGCGACTTCGGGAACGTGAAATACCGCGCCCTGGATCTTGCGCAGCACGCCTTTACGAATGGCGACTTCTTCGTTCATGCCCGCGCCGTTTTGCCGCTCGAAATTGAAGCCTGGCACGTCGTGTTCGAGATCTGCGACCGTTTCGCTCACGCGAGCAATCCCGGCTTTGGTGCGGGCGACTTCTTCGGGAGAAAGGAAATCGTCGATCACCAGGTATCCATCGTGTTGAAAACGCTCAATTTGTTCGTCGGTCAGAAGTTTCATGACTCAGCTCCGAAAATGGTTTGGCACACTCTTGTGCGCTGATATTGATTATAATTTTCAGGAGCAATAGCGCGATGTGAACCACGCGCATGATTCTGTTAATTTCGATCATGCCCAAGAACTTCCCACTACCGCACAATTCGGCCATGCACACCGTGCAGCGCAATTATGCGCCGTATCCTCAGTCTATTGTCAACGATGTCACACCGCTGCTGGAAAGTGTGCGCATCTCTCATGTCACGGCCATTTATTACAAGTGCGTGCCGCATTATGAGATGAGGCAGCGGCGCATTGGCGACGATATGTTCTATTTTGTAGCCAGGGGCAGAGGCGAAGTGTGGGTGGAAGGGAAAACGCAAATTGTAGAAGCAGGCGATTGCGCTCACTTTCGTCGCGGAGTTCTGCATGCCGCCAAAGCCGATCCACGCGATCCTTTTGAAGTTATCGGCGTGCATTACACCGCTCTGGTTTTTGGTTCGCTATCACTGCCGCAGTTACTGGGTTTTCCTGCCGTGTTCACCCCGCGCAAAGACTCGCCGTTTGAAGAAATGCTCAATAACGCGTGCCGGGAATATGCACTTCGTCCGGTCGGCTGGCAACAGGGAATGGAAGCACTTGCACTCCGTTTGTTACTTTACGTGCTTCGGGTTCACGGTGATGCGCTGGAAACCCCGCCGGGCCTGTTGCAGCGGCGTGAACTGGAACGGGTATTACCCGCATTGGAATATTTACGTGAGCATTTGGATAAGCCGCTTTCTGTGGAAGATTTGGCGCGAGTTTGCCACCTTTCGCAACCGCAGTTCCGCCGGGTGTTTCGCGCAGCACTGGGTGTCTCACCTTCCCAGTATTCACGGCGTTTGCGCATGGAAGAAGCGGCGTTGCTGCTTAAGCGCACCGATGCAACTATCGACGTGGTGGCGGCGCGGGTAGGATATGCCGACCCTTCTTGCTTTGCTCATCTCTTTAAGGAAATGATGGGCGTTTCGCCGGGGAAATATCGGACGCAGGATAGCGTTTAATTATGGCATAGGCTTTGCCTGATGCCACAATTATGCCCAATAAGAATGAAGACCTCCACGGCAACGCACCGGAAAACTCATCGGTGGTGCTTGTCCTGATCGATGTCATTAACGATCTCGAATTTCCTGAAGGCGACCAGATTTTCGATGCGGCACTGAACATGGCGCAAAATATTGCCGCCTTAAAAAAAGCAGCCAAGCAGGCCAATATCCCCGTGGTTTACGTCAACGACAATTTCGGGCGCTGGAAGTCCGATTTCCGCAGCGTAGTCGAGCATTGTTTGTACGACGATGTGCGCGGTAAGCCGTTAGCCCAGCTTTTAGCGCCGGAAGAGGACGATTATTTCGTGCTCAAACCCAAACATTCGGCGTTCTACTCGACGACTTTCGATGTGCTGCTCAACTACCTACAAGCTAAAACCCTCATCCTCACCGGATTAGCCGGTAATATCTGCGTGCTGTTTTCAGCCAATGATGCTTACATGCGCGACTTTAATCTCGTCATCCCCAGCGATTGTGTGGCTTCCAACACGCGTGAGGAGAATGAATATGCGCTGGAACAGATGAGCAAAATCCTCAAAGCAGATACGCGATTATCGGGACAGTTAGATTTAGTGCAGCTTTTACGCAGTGCCTCTCCAGGTGGATGAGAGGCAAATAGGGTAGAGCTGGGGATTGGTTTGTAAATCCGTATCAATTCCCATCGGAAAATGTAAGAAACGCTGCAAATTGGTGCGGTGCCAGAGTTATCTCCATGAGCGGACTTTCGCCAAGCTTCTTCCCGCTGACTAATTCCGTAGTATCGGGTAGGCGCAGTTTTTCTTTCCAGGCAGCGCGGAACTTTAATTCCTGCGCCGAGCGATTGAGCACGATCACTAAACGGCGTTCGCCTAATTGATAGACGTAGACATTGGCGGGGTCGATATCTCGGGCCAGGTTGAGGAGGCTATCCGCACGTTGACCGTCCATCAGAAAAGGCTCCGCATCAGCCAACAGATGGCTCACTCTGGCGACGGCTGAAAAGGCACCGGCATCCATCACGGAAAGATACCAGAGATTCACCCCACGCCCACCACCGTTAAGCGTAGCGGCGAGGAGGCGCGAAGCAAAAGCATCCGGCTCGGGCAGGGTTTTTCGGGGAGCAACAAAATTTTCGGCATACATCTCGGCCGGAGTGAAAGGCAACTTGCCCAGCGCCTGCGCAGTGTTTTGAATATCCGCCCGGCTGCCGTAGTAGCCCGCTGTGCCAATCTGGATTTTGCCTTCTTTGGCCATCTGGTGCCAGTTCACTGAATACCAACGGTGAGTGCTTCCATCCAACGGTGGGGCATATTCATAGCCGGAATAGAGGCCGTAAGTTAGTAATGGGTCGATACTTTGAAGTGCATCGGCGACGATAGCCGAAAGCTGGGCCGACTGCCAGGTGCGATACTCCGTCCATTGGTCGGCGTGGTGCTTGGCAATATAAGCGGCATCGGCGGGAGGCGCTTTATCGAGTTTGGCGAAACGGGCAAAGTCTTCCACCGTGCCGGGATTATACAGATCGCCATCGGCACTAAGCCCGTCGCGGCTCACCGCTCGCTCTTCGTGATCGAGAATCAGGCTGTGATAGAGTCCCGATGCGAGCGTTTGTTTGAGGCTTTCTTCCAGCACGGGCATCACTTTGTTGCGATTGGCAATGACCCAGGCCGATGCGATGCCGTTGGCCGGATTGGCTTTGCCGTCGGCGCTTTTCCTGATTGCTTCGGGAAACGTCTTTCCGAGTTCGGCAGCGTAACTCTTCCAAAACCATAGCACACCGGCTTCAACACCCTCGCTACTCAAGCGTGAAGTGAGGCTGAGCGGCCTTTCTTCCGCACTGACGGGGCGCATATCCCATATCGTGTTGATGCCGGAATTCAAGACGGCCTGTTCCATGTCTTTGAGCCAGGCTTCGTTGGTGAGGCCGTTGTAGTTGTAAACGCCGATTTGCAAGCGTTGGGGGCGTTTCCCATTGAGCGGCGGCAGCACGGTTAAAGTGGCCTGAGAGCTGAGTTCGCCCATTTGCATTTGAGCGGTATAGTCGTCGGGCGGGTTAGTGCCGGGATGAACCATCAGCGCCAGGCGGCCAGAACCATTGGCCGGAAGTTCACTGGTGGGGATTTCGATAGCGTAAACAACCTTCTGCCCATCGTCTTGTTGTTTGGTGACCGAGGTGGGCACCACCAGCGGTTTGGGCAGCACCGCAAACGCTTTCGATTTACCCCAGGAGGTGATGGAAAAACCAGCGGGTAGGGTTATGGTTAATTTACCGGCGGTTTTAGTCCCGGCGGGTAAGGAGGGCCACAGCGGCATCGGCTGCCCGGCAGCGAGATAGGTTTTGTCGCCGCGCGGCCACAGGCCCAATGCAGCAGAGGTTTCCTGGGCTTTGACCGTTGTCAGGGAAAGGCAGAGGGAGACACTACAAGCAGCCAGCAATGAAATGAGCGTTTTTTTCATGATGCTTATTGTTTAGCGGCCGTCGTAATAGGGCACATTGCTGCCGTTATTGTAGAGAACTTCGGGCCGCATCCATTTCACATGTCCATCCACGAAAGCAACGTTGACTCCATCGAGGTGACGGCCATAACGTTGATTTTCCGGCAGGCAAGGAGTTTGATTGACAACTTTACAAAACACAGTGTTCCACAACGAAGCACTGCCGGGTGAAGCCGGGGAATAGGCCATGTAACCGTTGTATTGGTTATCGACGAACGCCAGCATTTGAGCCGGAGTCTGGATGGCCGATTCCGCCATTCCGCCCCGCATGACATGGTTAAAACCATAGCCCACCTGGGTGCGGCTCAGCGAGGGGCAGAAAAATACCTGACGGCTCTTGATATATGGTTCCATAAACCAACTCACGCCCGAAACGCCGATAGGCGCCCAAAAAGAGTTGTAGCCCAGGCAGCCGATTGAGGGAGCCGGGCAGGAAGCGACGGGTGCGCCATACGACCAGCCGAAATACTGGCCGTCGTAATCTTGCACGTACATCATCATGCCTATCCCGATTTGTTTGAGGTTGCTCATGCAACTGGTGCGCCGCGCATTCTCCCGCGCTCGTGCGAACACAGGGAAAAGGATAGAAGCAAGAATAGCTATGATGGCTATGACGACAAGAAGCTCAATAAGGGTAAACCCTCCGCTCTGGCGTTTGTTCTCTCGTTGATTCATATGGTCTCCTCGGAAATGATTCGGACAAATCGTTCGGAAAACAATTTGTAAAACCGGTTCGATAAAACTATTATACCCAAATCGGTTACCGGTTAAACATTTTTTTCGCTACTCGGGGGTGGGGATATTAATTGAGCTTCAAGACGCTATCACGCTCGATGATTTCACCGGTGAAAACGATTTTCCGTGGCGTTGTGGTTTCTTTCATTTGTTCCTGGAGAAACTGCACTGCGGTATCGGCCATGATTTGCCAGGGCTGGGTCACAACAGTCAGCGGCACCATGCCGTGCTGCGCGGCGGGCATGCCATCGAGCGAGACCACCGAGAGATCTTCGGGAATGCGCACACCGGCACGCAAAAGCTTATGGACGAAGGTAGCGGCTTGCATATCGTTGACGATGCAGATTGCCGAGGGAGGTTTATTCAGTTTCAGAAAAACCTCCGCCAGGGCAGCGCCGCCTTCTTCATCGAGTCCGGCTTCGAAGAGCCACTCGGGGTTACTTTCCAGGTTATATTTGGCTAAGGCACGTTCAAAGCCCTTGTGGCGGGGCGTGTTAGGGTCGGCTGCACCAAAGGTGCAGAGGCCGATTTTACGATGTCCGGCACGGAGCAGGTGGTTGGCAGCAAGATAGGTGTTCTCATTGCGATCGAACACGATCTGGTCGCACGAAAGCTCTGAAGACGAACGCAAACAAACCAGTGCGCCGCCCTTTTGCTGATACTCTTCCAGAATCTCATAATCCTGTGTCTGCAAGTTCAGCGAATTGAAGATAATGCCTTCGGGTTGCTGAAGGCAGGCCGTGGAAATGAGCTTCCGGCGATGAACCGGGCCGGGAAACGAGTAGCCAAATGTATAAAGCGGGGCCTCGTAGCCCTGAGTCGCCAGATGGTGATTAAGCCGCGACATGGTGAGCCAGGCCATGTGGTCGAGAGGCAGGGCGATTAGCCCCACAACACCCGTAGCCGTTCCCGATGACAAGCGCTGGGCGTGGGGGTTGGGCTGATAGTTCAGTTCGCGTGCGATGGCGAAAATATGCTCACGCGTGCTCTCGGAAATTTTCCGCTTGCCTGAAAACGCAAAAGAAACCGTTGATTTCGTCACCCCCGCCTGGCGTGCGACATCGGCCAGCGTGCCTCGCGTTGGAGTCGAGGCATTGTTTGTCGATCGGGGTGAAGGCTTGCGAATAGGCATTATTAAAACCGGTTTGACGTGGGATTTTATCGCAAGTGAATAATAATGCCTATCTTCGCGTATTACTCAGTCAAATGAAGCGTTGACCCATCCCTGCGCCGTTGAAATCACGTTTGCCGGATTCTTGCGGCTGCGCGCCAGGTGCCCCTGCTCTTTGCGGAGCGTCTCTTGTGTGGCGTCCTGATAACGCCAGTCGAGGCTCCAGCGAATGCCCTGGCTCAGGTTGGGCAGACCGCGATGAAAAAGCAGGTTGTGAAAGAGAACGATATCGCCGGGTTCAAGTTCAATATCCACGGCTTCGGCTTCGCGTGGTTTGAGATATTCCTGGGCAATTTCCAAATAGTATTGCTTCTCTTCATGCGGCACCACGCCCAGCCGATGCGTTCCGGGCACGAACTGCATACAACCGTTGTGGCGGTTGACCGGAACCAGCGGCGACCACACGTTCACCATGCGCATCTGCGAGACATCTTTATTGGCGGCTTCGGGAGAATTGAACTCGGTGTAGCCGCCATCCTGATGCCACAGCACCAGAGTTTTGGCATGCTGAGGCAGCTTGGGGCGGGCTGTGTAGTTGGGATAAAGACGGATTTCACTGCCCAGAAGCACCTCCACAATATCCAATACTTTCGGATTGAAGAAGAGCGGGAAAAGCCCTGCCAGATGCAACTGCGGCCGGTAGTCGGGCGCTTTATCGAGATGGTTTTGGTAGAGGCGCAATAAGCGCGTTTCGAAAGGCTCGTCTTCCATGAGGTTTGAAATCAGGCCTTGCTGTAAAAGCTTGTGGGCTTCGCGATCGACCAGTTCTTGCATGGCTTCGCGTGCGCCTTCGATTTGTGCGGACGATAAAACCTGACGCAAGATGGTGTAGCCATCCCGGTTGAACTGTTCCTTTTGCTGTGTGGTGAACGGTGGTGTTGTATTCATTGCTATTCTCCATTCCTAAGTGGATTCCTTTTCAAAGGTTAATGGGAGGAGAAGCGCTTGTCTTTGCCGGTAAGCGTGTGGTTTTTACCCGAATCCGGCATGAAGAACCGCGCGCGTGAGCGAGTCGGATTGTGTGGGTATGGTGCTTATCCCGGCTTAACTCCGTTGCAGCTAACGATGCATGAGGGTAGGTAAAACTCTTCCACAGTCCGGCTTGCTTACGCGCGCGGTTCTTCAGAAGCGACTACTTGCTTGCCTGTATGCTGCTGGCGAGCTGTTAAAAACTGCTTTGAAAGCCCGGCTGAAAGAATGCACGTTTGCATAGCCAGCAGCTTCCGCGATGCTCTTAATCGGCTGTTCCCTGTCATTAATCAACTCCGCCGCTGCGGCGCGCATGCGGGCTTCGATCAGGTAGCGTTGCGGGGTAACAGCCAAAAGCGCGTGAAACGAACGCGAAAAATGATCGAGCGAGAGGTGGCATGTTTTTGCCATTTGAGACACGCTCCAGGGCGCGTAGGGCTGGGCTTCGATGGTTTCGAGCAGTTGCCACAGCGGAGGCAGCAGCTCTTGCTCGTCGCGCGAAGATGGCGATTGAACGGCAACTTCTTCTGCAATGGAAGCCAGGCAAAGCGAGGCAATTCCAATCGCCTTAAGATGGGCTAAGGTTGTTTGCTGCTCGAAATGGCGGCCACACTCTTCAAGCTCCTGTCGCCGATAGTTCGGCAAGCAGGTAGCGTGTGGCTCGTTGCCGAAGGTAGCCCAGTAATGCGGATGAAGATGGAACTTAAACGAAATCTGCCGAAAGCCAACCTCCGAATAATAGGCGTGGCGGCACAGTGGAGGAATCAACAGACAGGTTCCGCCCTTCGCTTCCATCTGCTGGGTATCGAGATTAATTCGAATCTGGCCTTCAAGGATAATATCTAACTGATGAAAATGGTGAAGGTGCGGCGGGCAACGGAACTCTCCCGCTGGAATCTCCGAATAATCCATGCAGTCGAATTGTGAGATGGGATGGATGAAGGGGATCATTTTTTGGGAGATGGGAGAACTTTGCCGTTTACCAGCCGCCAGTCTTTAGCCTCACAAAGTTGCAATAATTTCGATTACTGTATCCTTATAAACTTGCTCCCACTCTGGTGCGAGGAAACATTCGGTGACTTCGTAGTTGCCTTTGTCATAATCGACAGCGGGCGGGCCGTAGTGCATGTAACCGTTGGAAAAGGCGGCGATGAAAGTGTGTTCGTAGGGAGAGCTATTTTTGACATCCAGTGCGACCTGGGTGAGGATTTCAATAGGCGCGCTCACAAACACGCAATCGCCAATTTTAACCCCGAGAAACTCCGCTGGAGCCACCGGGCTGCCTGCGGCATCGTTAATGGCCTGGTGGCGCTCTAAAGTACCGATATCGTCTTCCATCAGCGCCAGGGCCTCCATGGTTTTGATGCCGTGCAGGTAGGTATCAATTCGTTCACGGTTGAAGGCATCCATCGCGCTGTGGGTATCGCGGCCCATTTTTTCATCTTGCAAATAGGCGTAACCGTAGTTCAGGGAATGCTCTGCATCCAGCTTCTGTTCAAGATACAGCGGCAAGAAACTCTTGAAGTTCAAGGTGTTGAAGCGCAGGGATGTCAGCATTTCGGCCTGTTGTTTCTTGAGGTTGGCAATGCGCTGGGGAATATCGGTGCGGCGTGGCAGATCGACGGTTTTATTAACCACGCTCAGCGTTACGGGGCCGGTTTCAATGGTGTGATAAGCAGCTAACACGCTTTGGGCGAGCTTGAGGCCGTAAGACTCGATATCGCGCGGCAGGTTGAGGTTCTTGAAGCCGACATCAATCACGTCACCGGCTGCGCCCTGGATAAAGAATGCCAGGCCGTCGTGGCCCATTGCTTCTTCGAGTAAGTTGGATGCCACTCCAATAAAATTGGCGGTGATGCTGCCGTGCGTATCGCCAAACAGCATGTGGCAGGCGAAGTTATAAACCACGGCCAGCGGCGTGCCGTCTAAGCGGTCGAGGCGCAGAATGCCGATTTCCGTATCGAGCGGCCCCACGCTTACCACTTCTTCTTCCGGCGGGCAGGGGTTAGCGTGGCGAATCGTCCACAGCTTGCCGTTTTTAAGCTGCAGGTTGCGGTTCATGGAAATGCGCTCTTCGCGGCCCGTGCCTGAACCCGCGACCACTTCCACCATGTTCTGCGTCGCTTCCTTGATGACGTTGAAGGTGCGCTCGATCAACTCGTCGTCCGGACACAGAATGCGCCCCGGCGGGTGGGTATGTGAAGCGTTGACCAGCACGTTCTCGGCCACGATGCCCAGTTCGTCGCTCAATCGCGCGCGGAGTTGAGGCAGAAAATCGTCGTTGATATCGCAGATTTCCCCGATAGAGACGGCATCCACGGTGAGCAAAACGAACTTTTGCTTGCCATCGTTTAGCACCAGTGCCTTGGCATAGAGCGGGTCGCTGACACGCACGCTGAGGTCTTCGTTAGTAATTTCACAGCGGGCAGTCCCGGCTAAAAGCAGGCGGGAGTGAATTGATGAGTTGTCTGTTAGTTGAGTACTGTTCATTTTGAATGCTCTTAGTAGTTAAAGGATAGGAAAAACTAGATTACGAGATACTCTCAACCAGTGCCGGAGAAGCGACCGACTGGCCGAGACGCAACTGAATTGGCAACACGGTCGCCTGCGTTTCTTTGTCGTTAAGTTCAATTTTCTGCAACAGCCGTTCCACGGCCTTGGTGCCGATTTGTTCCAGCGGTAGCGTCACCGCGCAAATCGAGGGTGAGATGAGGTCGCACAGTTCGGTGCCGTCGAAGGTGATGATACTCACTTCTTCGGGCACGTTAATACCCGTTGCCTGCAAGGTTTGAATGGCGCCGATGGCTGCGACTTCGTTCTGCACGATGAGGGCAGTGCAGCCGCTTTGCTGCCAACCGTTTTTCAGCCAGTCTTGCATCTGACGGCAGGCCCATTCGCGGTAGGGCTGGTCGGTGCTCCAATTTTGCTCTGGTGCATAAACCCTGTCTGTCAGGCGAATGCTGCTGGCTTCCATCTCAATACCGTTTTCGTGCAGATAGTCGATCACCCCGGCCAGGCGACGGCGGCATTCGAGCGGTTGTTTCTCCAACAGGCAGGCAATGTGCCGGTGGCCTGCATCCACCAAATGACGGGCTACGACGCGTCCGGCCTGATATTCATCAATGCCTACCGAGTTGATGCCTTCGATGAGATTGAGCAACGAAACGACCGGAAGTTGCGGCGGCAGGTTTTTAAAAGTGGTGTCGGGATATTCGGTGCCACACACCAACACGCCATCGACATTGTTCATGGCGTTCTCATCCCAATTGGTTTCTGTGCCCAGGTAGAGTAGGTGTTGGTCGGCACTGGCAGCAGCCTGGTTCAACGCCCCCATGAGGCGAATGTGCAAGGGCGTGCGAGGCGCTTGGTGCGCAGCAGTGGCGATGAGGCCGATATTGTTAGTGCGCTCGCGACGCGGCCCAGCGACATAGATGCCGCTTCCGCTGCGGCGCTCGATGAGTTGCTCTTGTTCAAGCAGATGGCAAACCCGCTGCACCGTGGCCGTAGTCGCGCCAAAACGGCGGTAGAACTCGACGTAGGAAGGAAGACGATCGCCAACCTGCAGTTCGCCAGTAGCAATGAGCTCGCGCACATGGTTGGCCAACTGAATGTATTTAGGCTCGGCGCTCGTGCTCAGCATGGCAGAAATCCTCAAATCACTGCGTAATGGATTACAGAATTACAGTTATCCCGTCAACGCGTATGAATTTTACAATAAATCATTACGCAATGGTCTGTCATAGAAAGAAAATTCTCTGCGCCGTGCGAGAGATAAGATTATTCGCAGCGAGCGGAATGATAAAATCACTCGAAGTATTCGAGAGTGGTCCGTTATGCCTTCTATTCACCGTATTCGTAAGGAAGTGTTGCAAGCCTTAAGTGATGCGATTATCCCCGCATTGTGGCAGCAGGCTTTTCCCATTGGCTATGTGGGCGTGCCGTTTCAGTTCCCGGCTGGAATGACGACTGAATTATTGAGCAAGACAATGCCAAAAGGCAGGCTTGATAATGTCGATTTTCCTTTGTTAAGCCGCTGGCCTGAAGATCATTTGCATGCTTCACGCTACCCCTACATGGGCCTTTTATATGAAGGTACTGCCGAAGAGCGCACGCTGGTGACACCGGCCCAGGCCGGTATGTTTCATATGGCAAAGGGGATTCACGGCATAGCCTGGCCGGCCCCCGGTGCGCTTTTCTTTCCACCCGAAACTCCGCACAACGACGGCACTCTTTCCCTCTGGCGCGGACCGGCTCCGCTTAAAATTTTGTGGATGAAATGGAACCAGGAAGTCTTGCTGCACACTCACATCTTCGATGGCAGCGGGCCACCGTATGTCTCGCATTCATTGCAGGTCGATGATCCCGCACTTGCCGGGCTACTGGCATTGTTCATGGAAGAACTTAAACAGGCGCGTGAAGAAGGGCAGCAAGTTGCTCAGGGCATGCTCTTAGCCATATTACTGCGCATAGAAAAACAAATTCGCCAGGGGGCGACTAAAATTGCCAATACTTCACGCTCTCCTTTGCCTGAGACAGATGCAACACAAGACCGCGTGAGCGCAGTGTGCCGGGAAATAGCGATCTTCATCCAGATGCATCTGCACGAACCGCTTTCTTTGCCGCGCATTGCCAGTCAGGCCAATTTTACAGCGGTGCATCTCAACCGGCTTTTTCGCCAGAACTACGGTATGTCGGTAATGCGTTACGTGCGCTCGCAACGCATTGCCGCCGCTTCCAACATACTGGTTGGTAGTGATGAGAGCATCGCCGAAGTGGCGCTACTCGTGGGATTCAAGCGTGCCAACGTTTTCAGCCACGCCTTCCAGCAAGAAACCGGGCTTTCCCCGGGGCAGTATCGACGCCAATTCAAACGTCAAAAATCAGCGCCTCCTGTGTGAATATGTTTATAAAAAGGATAGATGTTCTTTTTTATGACTTATTTGCAAGCGCAAATAAGTTTAAAATGCCGCTCTACAGGGAATACTAAATCATAGATAACACCTGTTGCCGACAGGTCTCATATATTGATTAGGAGAGCGTGATGAAGAGCAAGTTTTATAGAAGAGGTTTTACATTAATTGAGTTACTTGTTGTAATTGCAATCATAGCTATATTGGCGGCGATACTGTTTCCGGTTTTTGCCAGAGCGCGTGAAAATGCCCGCCGCACAAACTGCATCAGCAATCTCAAGCAAATCGGTCTGGGAATCATGCAATATACCCAGGATTACGACGAACGCTACCCGGGTGTCTATTCACTCATTAATGCTGCCGATAAAACCCAGGATGGACAGGAGCTTATTTCCGGTTTCCAGTCGTGGCAGCAGATTATTTACCCCTATGTGAAAAGCCACCAGATGTACTTTTGTCCCAACAGCCCATCGCAGGCTGGGGCTGATATCCCCTCTTCGCCAGTCACCAACCCTCTGGCCCGTTTGCTCAATAGCAATTACGGATACAATTCCTACATTGGTGTGCGCCTGGCTCCAATCTCGTTATCGGCTGTACAGACACCGGCCACGACCTACATGATAGCCGAAGCCGGTGCCTATAGCTTTTCGCAAAGCGATTTGAAGGGTAATTCCGGTAACGCAT
>DAITOV010000078.1:0-16024 GCA_036833945.1 Abditibacteriia bacterium | reverse complement strand
AAAAGTGAACGTGCTGCCCTCGCCCGGAACGCTTTCGACCCGAATTTCTCCGCCCATCAAAGTGACGAGGCGCTTGCAAATCGTTAATCCCAGGCCGGTGCCGCCATAACGGCGGGTGATGGAAGCATCGGCTTGCGTAAACGCCTGGAACAGCCTGCTCTGTTGCTGGGCGGTCAAACCGATACCGGTATCGCGCACCGAAAACTGCAACTCCACATTTTGCGCGCTTTCGCTCAGTTTTTCGACCTTGACTTCGATTTCGCCCTGCTCGGTAAATTTGAGCGCATTGCTCACCAGGTTGATCAGCACCTGGCCCAGTCGCAAGGCATCGCCCACCAGGGCCGACGGCACGCCCGGCGTCCAGTGAAAGAGCAGTTCGATGCCTTTTTCCTCCGCCTTGAGTGTGAAGAGTTCGGCCACGTTGCGCAGCACTTCCTCCAACTCGAAGGCACTCTGTTCGACATGCAGTTTTCCCGCTTCGATCTTGGAAAAATCCAGGATGTCGTTGAGAATCCCCAACAGGTTGCGTGCTGCCGTATCGATTTTAGTCAGGTAATTGCGCTGTTTTGCGTCCAGTTCGGTGCGCAGGGCCAGATGTGTCAAGCCGAGCACGGCGTTCATCGGCGTGCGAATTTCATGGCTCATGTTCGCCAGGAAATCGCTTTTGGCCTGGTTGGCTTCATCGGCGGCCTGGCGGGCGCGTTCCAGCGCTTCACGCGCCTCCCGCTGCATCGTGATATCGCGCAACAACCCCTCTACGCCCAGCGGCTTGCCTTCGCTATCGTAGAAATAATGAATGTTGACTTCCACCCATACCGGCGAGCCATCCTTACGCCGCAGGGCGACTTCATAATTTTCGATCACGCCGGTCTGCCCCAGTGCTTCGAGCAAATGGGCGCGGTCCCCGGCATTGAAATAGATATCTCTTAACGTCGACCGACCCTGTATTTCGGCCACGCTCTCGTAACCTAAGATTTGCACGATACCGGGATTGGCATATTGCACCGTCCCATCCATGCCGACCTGCATGTAACCACCCTGCATGTTCTCGACAATCGCCTTGAAACGCTGCTCCCTGTCGAGAAGCTGGGCGGTGCGTTCTTCGACGCGTTTTTCCAGTTCGTCATTGAGAGTTTGCAGTTCGTCTTGCATTTTGAGCTGCTCGGTAATATCCAGGCAAATACCACCGGCTGCCACCACGTTGCGATTTTCATCGAAAAGCGGGAATTTAACCGAAACCACGTAATCGACACCGCCCACGCCGCCCACCGGCTCCACCATGCGCTCGGTGACCTGGCTTTCAATCACTCGGCGGTCGTTGGTACGGAAATTGGCAGCAAATTCCGCCGGGAAGAAATCGTCATCGGTGCAGCCCTCGATCTCTCGATTCCCCACATGAAATATTTCGCGGTAGGCGTTATTGGCAAAGAGATAAACACCGTTGCTATCTTTAGCCCAGATGGCTGCGGGCGAGTTATCCAGGATGCTGTTGAAATAGCGCGAGGTGTGCCGCAGTGCCCGTGCCAGCTCCTGGGTGCGCGTGGCTAACTGCTCGTTGACCTGGCGCAGCTTTTCTTCGGCCTGTCGCCGCTCGGTGATATCGCGCACCACCGTGGCCACCAGCGCCGCATCGCCCTGATCGAACTGCAAAACGCTCTGGCTCAGTTCAAGGGGAAAAACTTCGCCGCTTTTGCGCAGACCGAAAATTTCCGCCGGTTCGTCTTGTTGGCGGCGGCTTTCTTCGAGCGAATTCCATTGCCATCGGGAAAACGCATCCTCACGTTGCGTGCTGCAGAGCTGGCGGGCATCGTATCCGACGAACTCATCGCGCCCATACCCAAACAGCTCTTCGGCCCGGTGGTTGACCAGCACGATTTTGCCTTGCGGATCGGTGATGACCAGCGCTTCGGGCGTCGATTCCACCAGTTCGCGAAACCATTCGGCGGCCTGTGCGCGCTCGGTGACATCGCCCACCAGCACATCGACCGCCACCACTTCACCCCGTTCGCCGGGCACCGGCCGTTCACAAAACTCCAGACGTCTCACTCCGCCATCCTTGTGGCGCATCTCTACTTCGTAGGCAGGAGTTATCTCACCACGCAAGGAAGCCTCGGTACGCGCCCGTGCGCCGCGATTGAGGGCATTGCCGGTGAACAAGCGCCGAAACTCTTCGGTGAACTCTTCAGGTGTATAGCCCAGCGCGCGCTCTACCAGCGGGCTGACGTAGGCCAGGTTGCCGCTATGATCGAGCGAATAGGTGAAAAATTTTCCGCCCAGCCCTTCAAGCACCATCGCCAGGCGTTCACCGCGCGAATCGCGCAGGGTTTGTTCGCGCTCGCGCAAACGTTCCATCATTTCGTGAAACGCCCCGGCTAATTGCCCTAACTCGTCGTTATGCCGGATATCAAGCGGCGCTGTCCAGTCGCCGCGGGCTATTTGCCGCGTCGCCTGGCTCAACTGATTCAGGGGATTGAGTAGCCTGCCGACCACGTAATAGATCGCCGCCACGATAATTAATAATGAGAGGCCCAATATCAACATCGTCTGGCGGATGCGGCTGGCTGCAGCGCCGACGATCTCGGCTTCAGTCAAGCGCGCACCAATGCTCCAATTTGCATTGGGCACCGGCGCAAAACCCACCCGGGTTGGCTGACCGCCCCACGATACCGACAATAAGCCGCTTTTGCCGTGGAGCATCTGTTGGGCCAGCCTGACGATCGATTCGGGCCTCGAAGCTTTGTCTTTTCCGAGCAGAGTCGTGACGTCACGCTCATTTTTGGCCACCGGATAGACATAGCGCCCCGACGAAGTCACGACAAAAAAATCCATCGCCGCCCGACTGGGCCACGGCACGTTTTTATTGAGTTCGCTTAAAGAAATATCGATCGTCGTCACGCCTTGCAAACGTCCATTACGGAAAAAGGGCGTGGCATAGGTACACATGAGAATATTGCCCGCTCCCTCGTCAAAATAAGGCTCGGTCCAAATGCCGCGCCCGGCTTTCACGGTTTTGCTAAACCATTCCCAACGCGGCTGGGTGTAATCGTAGACGGTGGCAATATCGACGTGACGCAAGCCTTTGGGAGTGCGGCAGACGTAGGGGCTGAATAAGCGCCGGCCCGGATAGCCGTTGGGCACAAAAGCAATCGCCGAACCAAATACCAGCGGGTGCTTGCTCACGCTGCGCTCGATGTGGCCAAATAGCTGTTCGGGGGAGCCGTCCGAATAGGTTTCGAGCGAATCGGCCAACGATTCGGCGACCGACATCACTGAACGCAAGGCAAAATCGAACTGGCGCGCTTGTTGCTCGGAGAGGATGGCCAGTTCTTCATCGGCGCGCATCGTCGCCTGGGTTTTCCAACGCACGTAAAAAGTCGCCAGCAACACTAAATAAACAATAACGATGGGGCCGACGATAAAAAATAAAAATCTTGTGCGTAGCGACGCTAACATGGCTGCACCCCGATAAAAGAATCAGTTATAATCTTACACGGCCTCGTGGTGGAATTGGCAGACACGGCAGATTTAGGATCTGTACATTGAGAGTTCGAGTCTCTCCGAGGCTATAAAAAGTTTTTTCTAAAATGCTCTTGCATCAAGTAAAAACTCGTATTATAATGATTGTTCCTTGCGGAAGTAGCTCAGTTGGCTAGAGCATCACCTTGCCAAGGTGAGGGTCGCGAGTTCGAGTCTCGTCTTCCGCTCCATACTGATTACAGAAAAGCCCCGCACAATGAAAACCTTGTGACGGGGCTTTTTTGTTGTTACGATTTTTTGGCTGATTTGAAAGAACAAGCTTTAAAATTAAGTAAGAAAAAAATTAAGGACATTTTTCCGACATGAGTAATGCAGCTGTGCAATTGAACGATGTGCAAGTCGAACGCGGTGAAGGCGGAGTCGTTACCCTCCAGATCGAAATCGCTCCCGAAGCCGTCAAGAAAACCCGCGAAGCCGTCATTCGCAATTACGCCCGCCGCGTGAAAATCGCCGGTTTCCGTCCCGGCCATGCGCCCGCCAACATCGTGCGCCGCACCGTGGGCGATGAAGCCATTCTCCAGGAACTCTCCGATAAGCTGATTCAGACCTCCTACCAGCAAGCCGTGACCGACAACGAACTGCGTCCCCTCAACCAGGCGCAGGTTTCCGACCTGGAAATCGACGGTTTCGACGATGAAAAGCCGGTCAGCTTCAAGGCCGAAGTCATCGTGCGCCCGGAAATCGAGCTTGGCGAAGTGAAGGGCCTGGAAGTTTCCCGCCCCAAAACCGAAATCACCGACGAGCATATCGACACCGGTTTGCAGCGCCTGCGTGAAGAGAATGCCAGCCTGCAGAACATCGAAGATCGCGGTGCCCAGGAAGGCGACGTCATCAACATCGAGCTGCAGGTCTTTATCGACGGGGAAGCCAAGGGTGAAGAAGCCGCCAAAATCCGTCCGTTCGTTTTGGGCGAAAGCGGTTTCGTTCCCACCATCGACCACGAATTGGTCGGCATCGCGCTGGACGAAGAGCGTCGTTTTGAAGTGGTCTATCCCGAAGATTTCCAGGACGAAGAACTCAGCGGCAAGACGGCTGAATTCGCCGTGAAGGCCACCGCCATCAAAGAGCGCATCCTGCCCGAACTCGACGACAACTTCGCCATCAGCGTAGGCACCGAGGATGTAGCTGACATGCGCGAGCGCATGAAGGCCGCCATTGGCCAGGCCCGCGAAAATGAAATCCGCAACTACCTGCGCGAACAAGTTGCCCAGAAGATCTCGGAACAGGCCCAGTTGGAAGTACCCGCCGAACTCGTGAAGCTGCGCGCCCACGACCGTGCCCACCAGCAGAAGCACGAGCTGGAAAACCAGGGCAAAACCGTCGAAGCCTGGTTAGAAGAACAGGGTCTGACGCAGGAAGAGTATGAAGGCAAGCTGAGCGAAGAGATCGGCGACGCTACCCGTCGCGAATTGATCCTCGACGAAATTGCGCAGAAGGAAGAACTCAAAATCACCGAAGAAGAGTTCGCCGAATACTACACCCAGATGTCGCAGATGCTGCAGCAGCCCATCGAAGTGCTGATCGAACGCCTCGACGCTCCGGCCATCCACGCTTCCCTGCTCCGCCGCAAAGCCATCGATTGGTTGCTCGACCAGGCCAACGTCACTGAAACCGACGAAGAATTGCCGGAAGAAGAAGACGCAGAGTAAGAACGGCTGGTCTTGGATCTTTGGTCTTTGGTCTTGGAACGCGGCGTGCAGTTACGCTTCTGTCTTTAAGATCGAAGACCCAAGATCAAAGACCAAAAACCAGGAGTTTGTATGCCTTTAGTTCCTTACGTTGTTGAAGATACACCCCGTGGCGAACGGGGCTATGATATTTACTCGCGGCTGCTGAAGGATCGTATTATCTTCATTAACGAGCCGGTGACCGATCAGCTTGCTTCGGTTGTCATTGCGCAGCTTTTGTTCCTGGAAAAAGAAGACCCGGAACGCGATATCGACCTCTATATCAAAAGCCCCGGCGGCAGTATTTATGCCGGCAACGCGATTTACGACACCATTCAGCTCATCAAGCCGCAAGTCGCTACCATCTGCACCGGCTATGCCGCCAGCTACGGCGCATTGCTGCTATGTGCCGGTGCGCCGGGTAAGCGCTATGCAACGCCCAACGCCCGCATCATGATTCACCAGCCGTCCGGTGGTTTTGAAGGCGTAGCAACCGATGCCGAAATTTCGCTGCGCGAAATGCTGACGCTGAAAAAAGTGCTTAACGAAATCATGTCCAAGCACACCGGCCAACCCCTCGAAAGAATCGCCGCCGACGTCGAGCGCGATTTATGGATGAGCGCCGAAGAGGCACAAGCCTACGGCATGATCGACCATATCCTGGGTAGCGATACGCGGGGTTGAGAGATTTTAAAGCAATCAATTAAAGCGTGGAGCTTCCCTCGGAGGCTCCACGCTTTTTTATTGCAAGATTGAATTAACCACAGATAAACACAGATGATTTTCGAGTTGGAGCTACGTCTATCTCCAAACAATTATGCTCATCTTCAATAAAAAGCGAGAGGATGCGTTTTATGAACTAAAACTTTATCTGTGTTTATCTGTGTTCATCTGTGGTTAATTTCCTTTGAGGAAGTATTAACGCCCGGTTGCCTCTCCCGTATTCCGTCTCCTGTCTACCGTCTACCGCCGTTTCTCCCCCTCATTGCCCGCCCCTGCGAAATTTAATAAAATGTCATCGGCTTTTTTGATAGCCCCCTCCTCATGATTGCACGTTACTGTTACCCCGAAATGGCCGGTCTTTTTGAACTGGCCTCCCGCTACAAGCACTGGATGCTGGTTGAGTTGGCCGTTTGCGATGCACTGGCCGAAGTTGGCCAGATTCCCGCCGATGCCGCCAAGCGTATCCGCGACATCGCCCCCACGCAAATCGACGAGAAATTCGTCGCCCGCGTGGAAGAAATCGAAGCCGAAACCCAGCACGACCTGATCGCGTTCCTCAAGACGCTCACCGAACCGATGGGCGACGATGCGAAATACGTCCACCTGGGCGTTACTTCCTACGATATCGAAGACACCGCGCTCGGCCTGGTGCTGCGTAACGCCAGCGACATCATTTTGAGCGATCTGGATGAACTCGAAGCCGCCCTCATCGAACTGGCTCAGAAGCATAAAAATACCCTGATGATGGGCCGCACCCACGGCGTTCATGCCGAACCCATCACCTTCGCCACCAAGCTGTGCGTGTGGATTGAAGAGCTGCGTCGTGGCCGCGCCCGTATCGAAGCCGCTCGCAAGACGGTGGCCGCCGGTAAAATCTCCGGC
This sequence comes from Abditibacteriia bacterium, assembly GCA_036833945.1. GTDB lineage: Bacteria > Armatimonadota > Abditibacteriia > Abditibacteriales > Abditibacteriaceae > DAITOV01. The sequence continues at coordinate 9,215 of DAITOV010000078.1, read as the reverse complement.
GCGGTGGGCACCTATGCCAACATCGATCCTACTGTGGAAGACCTGGTTTGCGGCAGCCTGGGCCTGGAAGCCTCCAAAGCCTCGACTCAGATTCTGCAGCGCGACCGCCACGCCGAATACCTGTGCGCTCTGGCACTGGTGAGCGCTTCTCTGGAGAAGTTCGCCACTGAAATCCGCAACCTGCAGCGCACCGAATTGCTCGAAGTGGAAGAAAGCTTCGCCAAAGGCCAGCGCGGCAGCTCGGCCATGCCCCACAAGCGCAACCCCATCACCTGCGAACGCATCTCCGGCCTGGCCCGCGTGGTGCGCGCCAACGCCATTGTCGGCCTGGAAAATGTCCTCACCTGGCACGAACGCGACCTGGCCAACTCCGGCCCAGAGCGCGTGGTCATAGCCGACTCTTCGATTCTTGTAGACTACATGCTGCGCAAGTTCACCAATGTCATCAAGAACCTGGGTGTGTATGAAGACCACATGAGCCGCAACCTCGGCAAGACCTTTGGGGTGATTCATTCGCAGCAGGTGATGTTGTCCTTGATCGATAAAGGAATGTTGCGCGAAGATGCTTATAAAATTGCGCAGGAAAACGCCATGCGTGCATGGAAAGATGAGATTAGTTTCCGCAGTCTGCTCGACGCCGATGAACGCGTCACCGGCCTCTTGAGCGCCGAAGAGTTGGACGCGTGTTTCGATCCGAACTATCATGTCCGCAACGTACAGCGCATTTACGACCGCGTTGGAATTTGAACGGCAACTATGAATGCTGAGTTATGAATGATGAATTAAAGCCGCAATCATTCATCGTTCATTATTCATCGTTCATCATTTAGAACCATGCCTACCGCCCATATATTCGTTACCCTCAAGTCGGGGTTGTTCGACGCGCAAGGCGCGACGATCCGCCGCGCACTTCACCAACTCAGCCACAGCGCCGTGCAAGACGTGCGCATCGGCAAACTGATTACACTCACCCTCGACAGCACCCTGGGTGGAGATGAGATGCAGCGTCGTCTCGACCAGATGTGCCAGCAGTTGCTGTCTAACCCGGTCATTGAAGACTACGAAATCACCATCGACGGTGATGGAGTTGCCGAAGGCGGCGAGCCAACGCTGGCTCCGCTGCGTAAGCCTGCCTACTCCCGCCCGACGCTGGGCGGTGACGTGAAAACCGCCGATGGTATAGCCATCAACGAGCCGTTCGCTCTCGATTTCACCGCCTACCAGAGCCTGGTGAACGAAGAAAAGTTAGCCTTGCGCTCCATGGCCTGGCAAAAACACGGTGCCTGGATCATGGGCCAGCTCAACGAGCGCCACGCCGACTGGATTTTGTGCGTGGGCGGCGAAGTTTTGGACAGCGGCGACACGCTGGAAAACTACCCGTCCGAAGAGCGCCTCACCGAGTTGGGCAAGGCCAACGACCTCGCTCCCTGGGTATTTTCACGTCCTCCAACATAAAAACGACGGAGGTTAGGGGCTGGAGGCTTGTTAACGGCAAGTCTCCTCCAGCCCCCAGTCTCCAGCCTCTCACCATGCATTTCGGTATTATTGTTTTCCCCGGCACCAACTGCGACCTCGACTGTCTGCATGTGGTCACTAAAGTTCTCGGCCAGACCGGCGCACCGGTATGGCACGAAGAGACCGACCTGAGCGCCTTCGACGCCATCATCGTTCCCGGCGGCTTCGCGCACGGCGACTACCTGCGCACCGGTGCCATCGCCCGCTTTTCGCCCGTGATGGACTCGGTGGCCGAGTTCGCTCGCATGGGCAAGCCGGTTCTGGGCATCTGCAACGGCTTCCAGATTCTGTGCGAAGCTGGTCTCCTGCCCGGTGTTTTGCGCCGCAACCTGAGCAGCCACTTCATCTGCCGCGACGTCTATTTGCGTGTTGAACGCAACGAGAATCGCTTCATGCATCTTTCCAATAAGAACGATGTGCTCAAGATGCCGATTCGTCACGGTGAAGGCAACTACTACGCCGACGACGACACCCTGGCGGCGATGGAAGCCAACGGACAGATTCTGCTGCGCTACTGCGACGCCAACGGTTTCGTTACCCCCGAATCCAACCCCAACGGCAGCGCTGGCAATATTGCCGGTGTGATGAACGAAGAGGGCACGGTTTTTGGCCTCATGCCTCACCCCGAAGCCTGCGCCGAAGCGATTCTGGGCAACGCCGACGGACTGCTTCTCTTCAACGCCCTGTTACAAGAGTTGCACCCCTCCACCCCGCAAACCGCCGATCGCGGGCTTTTGGGTGTCTAATTTCTCAAGCGAACCCGCATTGAGGAGGAACTAAGTGGCAATCTGGCTTCTTAAAACCGAACCGACCGTCTATTCCTATGACGATCTGGAACGCGATGTCAGCACGATGTGGGACGGCGTGACCAATAACGCCGCCCTCAAGAATATCCGCGCCATTGAAAAAGGCGACCTGGCCATCATCTATCACACCGGCGACGAACGCGCCGCCATCGGTATTGCCGAGGTGACCAAGGGTTACTACGTCAACCCCGAGCACGACGACCCCAAGCTCGCGGTCTGTGACGTGAAGGCCAAATACCGGTTGAAGAATCCCGTTACACTTAAACAGGTCAAGGAACGCGCCGATTTGCAGGACTGGGATCTGGTGCGTTTGTCGCGTTTATCGGTGGTGCCGGTAAATGGTGAGCAGTGGGAGATTTTGCAGGAGATGGCCGAAACGGAATAGGAATAGGCACTGGCAATAGTCGGACTGTAATGATTCCTGCCCCAACAAGCCAAGTCCGTATGTTCCCGTTACATGTGCTGAATCTACATTCTGTCGCAATGGTTCAAACCGGAAACATAACGCTGGTTTAGAAAAGTATAAAAGTAAAAAATGCTCGATAAAGCCATAGCCCTCGGCATGACCGAAGGCGAATACCAAAAAGTTTTAGACATCCTGGGTCGCGTCCCAACCTCCACCGAATTGGCAATGTATTCGGTGGAATGGAGCGAACATTGCGGCTATCCGCGTTCGCGCGCGCTGCTCAAGAAGCTCCCCAAACAGGGTCACTACACCTCGGTGGCCGGTGCCGATACCGGTGGTATCGAAATCGAACCGGGTGTGCTGGTCGTCTTCAAGATGGAGTCGCACAACCACCCCTCGCAGATCGAACCCAAGCAGGGCGCGGCGACGGGCATAGGCGGCTGTGTGCGCGACATCTTCACCGTGGGCGCGCGGCCCATCGCCTGTCTCAACTCGCTGCGTTTTGGCGATTTGGAAGATCCCAAGGCCCGCTATCTGCTGGCCGGTGTGGTTGAAGGCATCTCCTGGTATGGCAACTGTCTGGGCGTTCCCACCGTGGGTGGCGAAGTCGGTTTCAATCCCTCCTACCAAGGGAACTGTCTGGTGGGTGCTATGGCCGTGGGCGTGGTTCGCAGCGAAGAAATCGCTTCTGCTGCTGCAGCCGGACCGGGCAACTCGGTGATGTATTTCGGCAATGCCACCGGCCGCGACGGTATCGGCGGCTGCTCCATTCTGGCCTCGGCTGAAATCACCGACCAGACCGCACGCCCCACCGTTCAGGTCGGCGACCCGTTCTCCGAAAAATGCCTGATCGAAGCCTGTTTGGAAGTTCTCAAGACCGGTGCCATCGTGGGCATGAAAGACATGGGCGCAGCCGGACTTACCTGCACCACCTGCGAAATGTCGTTTGAAGGCGGCGTGGGTATGGATATCGAGCTTGACCACGTTCCGCTCCGCGAAGCCGACATGGAACCGTTCGAGATCATGATGAGCGAATCGCAAGAGCGCATGCTGGCCGTGGTTGCGGCCGGGCGTGAAGCCGAAGTCATCGCCATCTTCGAAAAGTGGGGCGCGCACGCCGCACGCTTGGGCACCGTCACCGAAGACGGTATTTTACGCATCCGTAAGGGTGGCGAAATCATCGCCGAGATGACCGCCGCCAGCCTGGCCGATGCACCACAATACACCCTGCCCACCACCGAGCCTGAATACCTCAAGACCACCCGCGCCTTCGATATTTCGCAAGTTCCCCAGCCCACCGCCTATAACGAAGTGCTGATGAAGCTGTTGCAGGCGCCCAACATCGCCAGCAAGGAATGGGTCTACTCGCAGTACGACCACATGGTGCAGATCAACACCGTGGTGCGTCCCGGACAGGGCGATGCCGCTGTGCTGCGTATCCGTGAATCGGCCTCCAACAAGGGAATCGCCGTCACCACCGACTGCAACTCGCGCTACTGCTACCTCGATCCCAAGCAGGGAGCGATGATCGCCATTGCCGAAAGCGCCCGCAACCTGATTTGCGTGGGTGCCGAACCGGCCGGCGTCACCGACTGCCTGTGCTTTGGCAACCCCGACAAGCCCGACCGCTTCTGGCAGTTCGTGCAGTCGATCGACGGCATCATCGAAGGTTGCGAAGCCTTCCGCTTGCCGGTGGTTTCGGGCAACGTCTCGTTCTACAACGAAACCCCCGAAAGTGTGATTCACCCCTCGCCGCTCATCGGTATGGTCGGCGTGTTGCAAGATGTCGAGCAGAGCATGGGCAGCGGCTTCCAGAACGATGGCGACGCCGTTGTGTTGCTGGGCCAGTGCCGCAATGAACTGGGCGGCTCCGAATACCTGGCGACCATCCACGATATCGAATCCGGCACCCCGCCGCAGCTCGACCTCAAGCTCGAACTGAACGTGCAGCGCCTCACCCTGGCAGCGATTCGTCGCGGCCTGATTCAGTCGGCCCACGACGTCAGCGACGGTGGCCTGGCTATCGCCATCGCCGAAAGCTGCATCGCCGGTCGCAAGGGTGCCAGCCTCGAACTCAAGCCGGAAATGACCGCCGACAAGGACATTCGCCTCGACGCTTTGATGTTTGGCGAAACCCAGTCGCGTATTCTGGTTTCCACTAAAGTCTCCGACCTGCCCGCTTTGCAGAAGATGGCACAGACCGTCGGTGTGCCGCTCACCGTATTGGGCAACGTCGGTGGCGAACGCCTCACCATCCACCTGCCCGGCCCGCAGCCGCGCTTGCTGGTCTCTTCCGGCGTCAACGACTTGGCCTGGGCCTATCGCGGCGCTTTGCCCCGTTTGATGAGCAAATAAAGCCGCAAAATGATTCAACAACAGCCCGTCCCGCATACTGCGAGGCGGGCTTTTGCTTTTTTGCAAGATTACCGCAATTCCCTACAAGGACTGCTTTTCAACATCGCAGGGATAGACCTCAATTCACCGCCCACCGGCGATATCAATAAAGTTTCCAGTGGTGTAAGAGGCTTCATCCGAAAGCAGCCATAAAATGGCTGAGGCCACTTCTTCGGGTTCTCCGCCGCGTTGCATGGGAATGAGTGGCTTGAGCCGCTCTATGCGGCCCGGTTCGCCGCCGCTGGTGTGGATATCGGTGGCGATAAAGCCAGGACGCACGCCGTTGACCCGCACGCCTTCGGCCGCCACTTCGTGGGCCAGGCCGACAGTGAGTGAATCGACAGCACCCTTGGAAGCAGCGTAATCGATGTATTCGCGCGGCGACCCGGTGCGCGCCGCGACTGACGATACATTGACAATCGCCCCGCCCGCGCCACCGTGTTTGGTTGACATACGGCGCACCGCTTCGCGGCAACACAGGAAGCAACTCACCAGATTGCTCTGCAAAACGCGCAGCAGCCGGTCGACTTCCATCTCATCGAGCCGCATCTGCGGTTCGAGTGTTCCCGCGTTATTGACCAATCCATTTATCGGCCCCAACTTCCGCTCCACGGCGGCAAACAATGCCAGGACTTCGCTTTCTACCGAAACATCCACCCCGAACTCCATGGCCTGGCCACCTTCATTTTTGATAACTGCCACGATATCTTGCGCCGCGCGCCTGTTAGTGCGGTAGTTCACCGCTACCCGGTAGCCACGTTTGGCAGCGAGCAGTGCCGTCGCCGCCCCAATGCCGCAGCTTGACCCGGTAACCAAAAGAGTTTTTTGCATAATGTAAAGACCTGAAGCGACTTTACTATAATCTTCGTCTGAAAGTATTGTATTACTTATACGCCCATGTCCGAACTGAAAGCCGATATCCACTTCTTGCCCACGATTGAACAGAAAGTCATTCCCTGGGTGGAACAACTCAGTCCCGGGCAATTCGTGATTGCCGCACCCACTATGGAAGAAATGGAGAAAATTTCGCCCCTTCCCCTCACCTCCTATCCCATTAAAGGTAAGCGCGAACTCGTTAACGCCGCAGAATACAGCGGCGAAGTTGTCGCTCACTGGCGCGATGCCGGGTTGCTGGAAACCAAAACGGCTATGCTGCTCTTCGTGCTCAACGGGCAGGCCGATTTACGGTGCGGCGATTATGTATTGCATGCTCCCCGTGGCACGGCCGTTTTCATTCCGGCGGGGGTACCACGTTGGGACGGGAAATATCTTTACCCCCTCCGCCCCGATGGCCCGGGTCGCATCAGCGACAACCTGCTCTTCAATAGCCGCTTCGGCCTGATGCAGATGTGGTTTAACCACTACCGCAGCGATGGGCATTCCATTTCCAATGTTATGTTTATTCGCAACTACGAATTAGCGCGTTTGCTGGAACAAATTCAACACGAAGCCGCAGCAGCCGAATTTGGAGCCGATAAATGCTGTTGGCATTTACTCAACCTGTTCGTGTTGCAAGTGCAACGCGAACTAAAGACGCAACATAATGTCTCGGCAGTCGGGTGGCCCAACGTCCGCAATCCCGGTTCTTCGGCCAGTCTCGACTATAACCCTATCGTCAAAGCCCAGCAATACATCGAAGCCCATCTGCACCATCAACTTACCCAGGATAAAGTCGCTAAAATAGTGCGGCTTTCGCGCACTCAATTCATCAAACGCTTTCACCGGGAAACCGGGCAAACCTTTCACCAATACGTCACCGCGCACCGCATGGAACTCCTCAAAATACTGCTGCGCGATAGCAACTATCCCGTTTCGGTCATTATGCACATTGTGGGGTATCGCTCGCGCGCGCATCTTTATCGTGCTTTCGTGAAGCATACATCCCTCTTGCCATTGGAGTATCGTAAACAACACCGCCAGAATATCGACCAAAATCATACACAGGCGACCGAATGGGATGTTTAAAGATGGTCTCAGGTTGGAATAATGCTATTACACTGAAACAAAGTTGAAACATTCCGAGGTGCTTAAAAATGCGTAGTAATAATCTCTCACAACATCGTGGCTTCACTCTCATCGAACTTCTTGTCGTCATAGCCATTATTGCAATACTGGCAGCAATCCTGTTTCCGGTATTTGCCCGCGCTCGAGAGAATGCACGGCGCACCAGTTGTATCAGCAATCTTAAACAGATGGGGTTGGCGACGATGCAGTACACCCAGGATTATGACGAGGGACTTCCGGTGGCTCTCTATTCGGTACCTGACGATTACATCTATCCTGATGGCAAGGAGTGGAACAACAATTACGTATATTGGCCACAAATGATTTATCCGTATCACAAAAGCACTCAGGTCTTTTACTGTCCTTCTTCTCCCGATCCCAACCTCACCACTCCCCGCCGCTTGAATTACGGCGCGAACGAGGTTGTCATTACCTATGCAGCTTCAGCCCCAGTTCCGATTAAGATACCGGCTATCATTGCACCAGCCTCTACTTATATGATGATGGATGCCTCGGACATTCGCATTAACCCCGCACGCGCTGATTTTGTGGCTGCACCCTACTATTTGCCGGGGCTGGGCGATGCCGGTGGCACCTGTCCCACAACCATCAACAATTATGGCGATTGCATGCACGGGCGGCATTTCGGCGGCGTGAGCGTGGCCTTTGCCGATGGACATGTGAAATGGCTTAAGTCTTCCGTCCTGCGCCGGGAAACGCTCAAGGCGGGACGCGGTGCGTGGAATCACACGATTGATAATTCTGGAAGCTGAACGGCAAGTCAGAAATCAGAAGGTTGAATGCAGAATGAGGCAACCGGATGCTGATGACTATCGCCTGCTTTACAGTTTGTCATCCTCGCAAATACGGTGATGACAAACTGAACAGGTAATGACGTAATGCTTCGGTTGCCTCCTAAGCTCTAAATTCTAAGTTCTAAAATCTATGTCTAAAAACCGTATCGCCCTCTTCTTTACTTTAGCCGCATGCTGCACTCCCCTCCTCGCGGCGACGCCGCTTGCTCCGATTGCCATTGAAGCGACGGAGTATCCGGTGCTGAAATTCCCGGTGGAACCCAATACCGTGGAACTGTCGCGCGATTGGAAATATATCATGGGCGACGACTCCGCCTACGCCCAGCCACAGTTCGATGACAGCGGCTGGAAAAGCACCACGATCGGCCAGCCGCTGACGGGAAGTGGCTGGCGCTGGTACCGGCTGAGTTTTGACCTACCGGTAGCCTTACAGGGCAAGAACCTGCTACTGAGCCTCGGCGCGATTTCCACCGCCGACCAGGCGTTTGTTAACGGCACTAAAATCGGTGAGTTCGGCGGCACGCCGCCCAACCTGGTCAACTCGGCATCGGAAGTGAAGCGTAAATATCCGGTGGCGGCGCAGTATTGGAAACCGGGCCGCAACGTGATTGCGGTGCGGGTTTTTGCCGGCTACAAACAGGGCATGTATGAAGGCCCCTACACCCTGCAACCGTTTCAGGGCGATGGGGTGTATGCCCAATTCAACCTGAAAACCCGGGGCGCCGACGCCCTGGAGCTACTGCTCTTTCCGGCCCCGCGCACCATGCACTACGCGCCCGGCGCGCCGATTATCGTGGAACCACTACTCACCCACTTCTCCGGCGGTCAGCGTCAGGGGCAGGTAGTGGCGCGCATTGTGAATGCACAAAATCGGGAAACGGGCCGCGACGAAACGCCACTTACCCTGCAGAGCGAAGCCTGGAACGGGGCCACCTTTCGCCTCACGGCCCCGGCCGCGCCCGGTAACTACCATTGCGAAGTAAGCTACACCGAGAATGGGAAAAAAGTATGGCAAGAAAAAATTCCGTTCGTGGTCGCCCCGCCCAGTCCGCTGCGCTTCGGATTTAAAGTGGATGAAAATTTGAACCGGGCAACCAGCGCACCGCTGCCAGTGGAGATCGGCAAGTTCGCGATGGGTCATTTCGGGCCGCGTGAAGTGGGAACCGATGGCAAATTGACAGATGACCTGGCGCAAGTCGATTCGCGCAGCGGCGTGGCCTACTCGGCGCAGTTCGACCCCAAAGTAGGTGCGCCGCGCTTATTCCTGGCCAATAC
>DAITOV010000077.1:0-16136 GCA_036833945.1 Abditibacteriia bacterium | reverse complement strand
AATCCGGAAGGCGGATGTCGTCATCGTCGTGGCCGGTATGGAAGGCGCGCTGCCTTCGGTGGTGGGCGGTTTGGTTGAAATGCCGGTAATCGCAGTGCCCACCAGTGTGGGCTATGGTGCCAGTTTCGGCGGCGTGGCGGCATTGCTGGGCATGCTCAATACCTGTGCCAGCGGCATTGGTGTGGTCAATATTGATAACGGTTTTGGCGCTGCCGCATTAGCAGCTTCCATATTGAGGCAGAGAGTGACTACATAACGCCACATCCCGTCCCTAACAATTTTGCAGCGATACAACTAAAAGCCGGTTAAAATAATCCGTGAGGAGAATACCCCAAAATATGATTCAGAAGTTCACCAAACAGCAAGCCTTCGCGTTGAGCGCGTTGGCACTTGCCTTCACATGCAGCACCGCTCCGGCTCAAACCAAGGTGTATCCCACCAATATCGTGAACGTTGCCGCAGCCGAGAACGGCGGCCGCATCGTAGGCGCGACTTCGACTTTTGAAAACAGCGCAGAATGGGACGCCAAGAATCTCATCGACGGCCAGGTCTACGACGCCCAGGAGAAGAGCGGTTCCTTCGGTTGGAGCAGCAACAAGTTCGATCCGATCACCAGTGATTCGATCACTATTGGCTTCCCCGACAACGCCGTCAAGCGCATCGGGAAAGTCGTCCTCAATCCGGCCACTCCGCTGGCTCCCGAACGCTGGGCCAAAGATGTCGAGATTCAAGTCTCAACCGAAGCCGCCGTCGGCCCCTATCGCACAGCGGGTATCGTTACCCTGCGCCGCGAAGCCAAGCCCCAGACATTCCTGATTTTGCCGGTCAACGCCAAGTTCGTGCGCCTGGTATTCCGTTCTAACCAAGGCTCCGACCGCGCCACGGCGCTGGGCGAAGTGGAACTTTACGAAGCCATCGCCACCAACAACCCTGTGGGGCAACTGATCGCCAGCATGGAACAGGCCGTCACCGAACTCAAGCAGTATCGCGAGTTGGAAGTGCGCCGCCGCAACAGTGGCGTGATCTCGCAGCGCGATTCCAAGAGCGACTTCTCGAACGTCGCCCTACCCAGCGATTCTTTCTCTGCCGCCACACTGCAACTCGTTCAAATGGCCGTGCGTGACGAACAGAATAGCTTCCCGGTTTCCAACGTCAACATTGCCGCTGCCAAAAACGGCGGTAAGATCATGAACTATTCCAGCCTGTTCGAGAATAATGAAGCATTCAGCGTGCGCAACCTCATCGACGGCAAAATCTTCAACCCTCGCAATGCTGAAGATCCGCAAAGTTCACCGGGCTGGGCCAGTGAAGGCTTTACCCCCGGACGCGAATTCGTGACCGTGGGCTTTGGCGACGACCGTCCTCACCTCATCGGTAAGATTGTCCTCAACCCGTCTTCCAACCAGGCTGCCTTGCGTTGGGCGCGCCGCGTCGATGTGCAAGTGACCAGCGGCAGCGCTAAAGACGGTCCGTGGCGTCTGGCAACCACGCTCAACCTACGCACCGAACCGGTAAACCAGGAATTCCTCATCAACCCCATTGAAGCCAAGTATGTCCGCTTCATCTTCCAGGCCAACGGTCCCGCCGATATCAACCTGCCCAACATGATCCCCGGCGTCAACTCCGACCGTGCCGTTTCATTAGGCGAGATCGAACTCTATGAAGCCACCGCCGCCGTCGATGCCCTCGACGCCGTTATCGGTCGCTTTGAATCGATTCTACTCGATCTCAAGAAGCTGAATAACGACGATGTCGCCCCGGCCAGTACCACCATCGGCACCAAAGCCGTTCCGCTGTCCTGAAGAGAGAAAAATCATAAAAAAGCGCACCGGGATAACCCGGTGCGCTTTTTTCTTGGCATGCGAGAGGCATACAAACAAAACGGCGCCCCTTTTATCAAGGGACGCCGTTTTGTTTGCTACGAAAACTGGTGGAGGCGGCGGGAATTGAACCCGCGTCCGAAAAGTGACAGGTATACGCTTCTACAGGCTTAGTTCAAGATTAATTTAGGTGGACATCTCCGCTTGAACAACGAACGATGTACACCGATTTCATATTTCGACTCCGGCCTTGCGGCTTTTGTCTGCCGTTGAAAACGAGGGATGAACAAACCCCGGTTTCAACATCCGTCTAAAGTGATGTTCAAGAAAGTCGGACGGACACAGCAATCATGAACACAGCTGGCAATTAAGCAGCTAAGGGCAGGGCTTCCTGCTGATAGTTGGCAATTAAATTTGTTGAGCTGTTTAACGAGTCTGCCCAACTCGGCCTGCGACGCATACGGCCAGGCTTCCCGTCGAAACCGGTCGCCCCCGTTTAATGGCAAGTCAGAATGCAGAAATCAGAAGGATGAATTTTCTGCGTTCGTTATTGCTAACTGTTTTACTTCAATTGTCAAAGTGCCCTACAACGCTTAGAAAGACGCAATGTGAAAGGGCGCGTTCCACAATGAGTTTGGAAAATTAACTTTAGCTTATCAACAGGAATATAGCAGAGAGCCTATTCCAACCCTCACTTCAGCATTCATCATTCTGCATTCTGACTTAATCTTTACTCATACCCTTCAAAATTATCTTGCACCAGATTGGTAAACCGGGCATGCTCCGGCTGGAAGCCCAAGCGCACGATACCAGTGGGGCCGTTGCGCTGTTTGCCGATGATGATTTCGGCGATGCCCTCGTCGGGATCGATCTCGCCATCTGGAGGGGTTTCCGTGGTGCCATCTTTCTTGAACATTTTCTTTTTGTAGTAAGACGGACGATAAATGAACGCCACCACGTCGGCTTCAGCTTCGATAGAACCCGATTCACGCAAGTCCGAAAGCATGGGGCGCTTGTCTTCGCGTTGTTCCACCGCACGCGAGAGCTGTGAGAGAGCGATTAGCGGACACTTCAATTCGCGCGCCATGCTCTTGAAGCTACGGGCGATTTCGGAGATTTCCTGCACGCGGTTTTCGTTCTTGCCGCCGTGGCTGGCCAACTGCAGGTAGTCGATGACGATGAGGCCAAGCTGCCCATGCTCGGCGGTGAGGCGGCGGGCTTTGGCACGCATTTCAAAAGTGCTGGCACCGGGAGTATCGTCGATGAAGATGGGGGCCTGATACAGCTTGTTGACGGCATCGGTCACGCGGTGCCAGTCGGAATCTTGCAGAAAACCACGGCGCATATCGCGCGAGTTGATGCCCGCTTCCGAACAGATGAGGCGCTGTACCAACTGTTCTTTCGACATTTCAAGCGAGAATACCGCCACCGGCAAACGCTCTTTAAGCGCGATGTGGTGCGCAATGTTCAAACAAAGCGCAGTTTTTCCCATCGAGGGACGGGCGGCCACGATGATAAGGTCGGTAGGCTGCAAGCCGGAGGTGATGTCGTCGAGAGCTTCGAAACCAGTGGAAGTGCCGGTCGCTTCGCCCTTTTTCTGAAACTGGCTCTCAATCTGGTCGTAGGCGTGCATCAGCAGCGGCTTGATATGCGAGAAACCATCGCGCAACTGGCGCGAACCGATCTCGAAAATGCGCTTTTCCGAACGATCGACCAGTTCGTGCACCGCGTCGGATTCCTGATTATAAACATCGCCCGAAATGGCCTCACTGGCGCGCAAAAGCTGGCGCAGCACGCTCTTTTCAACCACGACCTTGGCATAGCTTTCCACGTTGGCCGCCGAAGGACAGGCCTCAATCAGCGCCGTGAGGTAGGCTGCGCCACCCACTTCTTCTAGCTGGCCTTTGCGACGTAATTCTTCGACCACGGTGATGAGATCGACCGGTTCACCTTTATCGAACAGGCCAATGACGATCATGTAGATTTTACGGTGCAGCTCACGGTAAAAGTCATCGCCCGAAACAACTTCAATGGCGCGTGCAATGGCATCGCGCTCCATCATCATGGCACCCAGGGTGCTCTGCTCCGCCTCCAACGACTGCGGCGTGATACGCTCGCGCGAGGCCGGGCGATTGTTGGCTTCTCGCTGGGGAAATGGAATGACAGAGGCGTTGTTCATGGCTAATGGATAATGACGACGGTTAAAAAATAATGCTATGTTGAAGTATAAATCAACACGCTCTGATTCGCATCCGAACGCGTTGAGGCGAATCATCTTGCCACAGCATTTGAGGCTCCGCAAGGCCGTTGAATAAACTGTCAAACCGAAGTTTAAGAGCGAGTTATCCCTAACCTAAAAAAATAATTTTCCAGAAGATGTAGTTGTCCCCACAGTTATCCCTAATGTTATTAACAGCGGGGATAACTCGCTATGGAAAACCGGGGAAAACTCAATAACACAAAACCGTGAGCCGCTTGGGACCGTGCGCCCCCAGCACCAGAATGCGCTCGATATCGCCGGTGCGGCTGGGGCCGGTGATGAACGACATCATGGTGGGAAAATCGTCGCCGTATGTGGTTTGCAGGTGCGCAAAAGCCGCTGGCAAGTCGGGCAAAAGCTGCTCACGACGCGCTAAAACGAGGTGATGCGGCGGTAATACCGATAGTGCCCGTCCTCCGGCACTACGGCTGGTGATCAATACACTTCCCGTCTGCGCAACAAGCGCTTCGCATTGCGAGATGCCAACATCACACTTTTCCAACTCCGTGACATCGTAACTGTCGTCGGTCAACAAGCAGGGCAGTTCCAGAGCCGCTACAACAGCATCAGTCAGCACACCCTGGTGCGAAGCGACTTTTGCCCAACCGTTTTCGGCTTTGAGCCTGTCTAAATGCGCTTTGAGTTCGGCTTCGCCATCGCACAGGATGAATTCCGTTGTCAATTCGGTCGAGTTGCGGGCAAAAAGTTCGATCTGCTCGTCCCAGCTTTCCCCCACCGGCGGAAGCCACTGTTGATAACTCCCCTGCCCGATAATGGGCAACTGGTTTTCAAAAGCCGGTTGCGGTGCATGCTCTGCGGCAGGCGAAGTATGCGCCCGAGGAGCCGGAACGCTCAGCGCTTTGCGGATGCGGCCTAAAATTTTCTTACGGTCGTCTTGCATGGTGAACTGGCTCATCGCGCGCTCCAATAATCCTTAAACGTTTGCGGCGCGACGCTGGGGAATTCGCGGGTTTGCGTCCACGGCAGCAGCGGATCGAGCTTGGTCTTTTTTACCAACGGATGGAATTTTTGGAGCACTTTTCCGGCACGGGTTGCCATGCGATAGAGGCCGGGATGGTTCATCAGGAACACAAAGCCCTGCATCGCCAGTTTCTCCCAGCGATTAGGCTTCTCCTCCATCGCGTTACGCCGGTTTTGAAGCAAATGATGGTGCAGGTCGATTTTCACCGGGCAGGTCTCCGTGCAGGCTCCACAAAGCGACGAGGCATAAGACAAATGCTTCCACTCCTGTAAACCACGCAGGTGCGGCGTGATGACCGAACCGATTGGCCCCTGATAAGTGGTTTCGTAGCTGTGCCCACCGACATTGCGGAAAATGGGACACACGTTCAAACAGGCTCCGCAGCGGATGCAATGCAGAGCGTCGCGCTGCTCGGGATCGGCCAACAGTTCGGTGCGCCGGTTGTCGAGCAAAATCACGTGCATCTCTTCGGGGCCGTCGCATTCCGCCCCGCGACGCGGTCCGCCGAGCATGGTGTTGTAGCAAGTCAGCGCCTGCCCGGCCCCGGCAGTGGCCAGCATGGGTAGGAAAAGCGCCAGGTCACTCAGTTTAGGCAGCACCTTCTCGATGCCCACCAGCACCACGTGAACGCGAGGCAGAGATGTCGTCAGGCGGGCATTGCCCTCGTTTTCGGTGATGGAAATCATCCCTGTCTCGGCAATGGCGAAGTTCGCCCCTGAAATGCCGATATCGGCAGTGATGTATTTCTCGCGCATGGCATCGCGGGCAATCATCGTCAGCTCTTCGGGGCTGTCGGTTGGGGCGCTCCCCAGTTTTTCCTGAAAAATATCGCTGATCTGCCCGCGTGTGAGGTGCATCGCTGGAAACACCAGATGATAGGGAGCTTCGCTACGCAACTGCACGATGTATTCGCCCAGGTCGGACTCGGTGACGTCGAAACCGGCTTTTTCGAGCGCGGAGTTGAGATGAATCTCTTCGCTCGTCATGGTCTTCGACTTGATGATGTGCCGCGCGCTTTTCGAGCGCACTAACTGCACGATATATTCCTGCGCCCGGTCGCCGTTCTCGGCCCAAAACACTTTCGCACCACGTGCTTCGAGCTTCTCGGTGAAGCTGGTCAAGTGTTCATCGAGATGGTTGATAGCTTCCCACTTCACATTCGAGGCGGCGTCACGCGCCTGCTGCCAGCTATGGAATTTGGCGGCGTTTTCTTCTCGCTTGATTTCGTAGCCGCGCAGTGCCTTCTGAATGCGAAAGCGGTGGTCCAGGTCGCGCGTGAGCTTTTTAGCGTTTTGTTTGAATTGCTGGGCAGTGTTAGGCATGTTGGTTTAACCGCAAAGAGCGCGAAGGACGCGAAGAGAAAAAGAAGGAAGATATTATTTAGACAACGCTATCCAACACCTGGGCCAAATGCAGGCTTTTGAGCGGCTGTTTTTGGCGGTCGAGCAAACCTTGAATGTGCATCAGGCAACTGGAATCGTTGGAGACGATGTAATCCGCGCCGGTCTCCATGGCCGAAGCGCATTTCACTTCGCCCATGGCGGTGGAAATCGTGGTGAATTTCGCGGCAAAAGTGCCACCGAAGCCACAGCAGGTCTGGGCTTCGCTCATTTCCACCAGTTCTAAGTCGCGCACATTTTCCAGCAGTTGGCGTGGTTGACTTTTGATGCCCAGCTCACGCAAACCGTGGCAGCCATCATGCAAAGTCACTTTAGAGGGAAAGCGCGCGCCGAGATCGGTGACACCGAGTTTATCGACCAGGAATTGAGAAAACTCGTAGGTTTTTTCGCTGAGTTCTAAAGCCGCCTGATGCTGCGTGGTATTTTCGAAAAGCTGTGGGTAAAACACCTTGAGCATCGCGCCGCACGAACCCGACACGATAACCACCACTTCGGCATTCTCGAAGAGTTGCAAGACACGCTGTGCGACCTGTCGTGACTGATCCCAGTAGCCGGAGTTAAACGCCGGTTGCCCACAACAAGTGAGGCCCATCGGGTAATCGACCGTATGGCCCAATCGTTCGAGGATGCGCACCACGCTGGCCCCGGCCTCAGGGTAGAACGAATCGATAAAGCAAGGAATAAATAACGAAATCTTCATTTCAAGATAACTTTGGCCCGGCCATTTTTAATTTGTAAGCGTGTCCCGAAGGGTTCGCTGAGTTGCTGTAATTCCTTAAGCGCCGCAGTCGATTTCGTGAGTCGTGGCCAACCGCGCTGATACCGTTTTTCGCCAAAGCCCATTTCAATGGGAATGAGTTCGATCAGCGTTAAATGCCCATCCTTCATCTCCCAACGCGCAATCACCGAATGCGCCACTTTCGGGTTGGCACCCAGTCCGCGCGTATCACCAGCACTGCGTGTCTCTAAAGCCTCCGCTACATGGACATCACCATCGAGATTATATTTCTCGTAAAAATCAGCCGGAAGCGAGGGCACGGTTTCGTTATGGAAAATGAAATTACCCAGGCTATAGAAGATTGGACATTGCTTATAAATTTCCAGACCGCGCAAAATGTGCGGACCGTGGCCGATGACGGCATGCGCACCGTGGTCGATGCAGTGACGGGCAAACTCTACCAAAAAATCGGGCGGCAAATCTTTGTGGCCGTCCTTCATTTCATGGGTGTGAATGCTCACCAGCACCACGTCGGCCTGGCGTTTGGCTTCGTCAATCAGTTTCTCAAAACGCTTCAAATCGCGTGGCGAAGCTGTAGTAAATTCACCTGCTTCGTCGGCAGCTTCAAATAATTGGTCGCCGAAACGGAACACTCCTTCTTTATCTGCCGTGGCAAAACCTTCTTTCACCCGCAGGTTGTGCTCGGTGTTAATGCCACATCCGCCCGCCATCGTCTTTAACTGCTTTAACTGTGCCGGGGAAACGCGGTAGCGCCGCTCGAAACGGAGCGGATTCACACCGGGGCGTCCGGCGATTTCCGGTCGCTGCGCACCAGCCAGCCAAGACTCGTGAAAGGTGGAAGTCGCGGCAACCAGCGCCACCCGCCCGCCTTCACACTCGATGTAGCGCACAGCGGCGGCCTGCGCCAGGTTTTGCCCGGCACCGGCATGAACCACTGGCGCTTCATCGAGATACTGCTGTGTTGCTTCCAGGCCGCCATAGGAATAGTCCAGCGTATGATTATTGGCCCAGGCAATGGCGTTGAAACCATATGAGAGGAGATCGTCCAGCATTTCCGGTGGCGTGCTGGCCCATGTGCCGCCGCTCTGCGCTGAGGGAAAACCCTCGTCTTCACGGCGCAGCACGGTTTCGAGATTGGTAAAACGCACCTGAGCGGCATTGATGATGGCGCTCACTTCACGCGCCGCCACATCTCCGGGCGGCAGATGACGTGTGATAAAACTGTCTCCGGTAGCAGCGAAGGTCAGCACACTCATGCCCTGCTACCGCCCTGCACTTCATCGTTTTCCAGCGTGTGATGACTTTTCAACATAGCAATAAAATTCTGGCTGAGTTTGATATTTTTTTCCCGGCAGTATTTCAATACTTCATTCCCTAATTGAGTATTGCTGTGATTGTGACGCACGATTTTGTTCAACTGCACAATACCCAATCTATCGAAAAATTCCGCATTCAATTTATCGCCTATGCGCGGCGCGTGCAGCGTGCAATTCGTAAAAGATGTGCCTAATTCCGCATCCAGGAGATAAATTGGTTGTAGCTCGCCTTCAATGCGCGGTGCAAACCGGCAATTGTCAAACACCAGTCTGCCCTTGAGCGGCTTGCCGGTCACGGTCGCCAGCCGGTCGATACCACAACGCTCGAACGAAATATCGGCGATGCTATCGCCTAAAAAGAGGCTGAGATTATCACAATCGGCAAACCGAATTGCCGGATAGAGCGAGTCTTTATCGGCTGCGGGCGACGTCGTATCGCCCAACCGGAAATGCACTTGTTCGGAGGTTTGCGGAGCTGTAGCCGGTAGTTTCTCTAACTGAACATTCTCAAAAAACAAACGGGTATTCGTCTCCAGCAGCACACCATCATAACTACCCTCATTAGGCATCTCATAATTGGCCGGTTGCTGGATCTGCACCAGCCGCACCCCCTGAGAACGCCCCACTACCTGCACATTCTTAAAGCTCACCCGCGAAGGGAAGAAAAGGCGACGCCCGGTTTTAGTTTTGCCAAACGGCACGATGTCCATCAGCCAACAAGCGGCTTTCGCATTGGGGAAACCGTTGTAATCAATAATCAGGTCTTCCACGGATATCGAACGCGCAGCCCCAATGGCATAACCGAATTCAAAATCGGCCATGCGATTACGCATGATCGCCGCTTCGCCTTCCCCGGCCAGTAGCATGCGGCAGTTGCGGATATTGATATCGCCGTTCCACACCGCACCGAAATCGCTGCGAAAATTGATGAAATGGTTGCCGTGGCGCACTGTGTTTTCAATCCAGAGATGGCCGCCGCCGGTCACCGAAATGCCACGCAAACCAATCACGGAATCCACAATATAAAGATTCCAGCAATGGAAATGCACGTCGACACGGTTGAGTTGACAGTTCTCAATGCGGAAATTCTTGTTGACGTTAGTGCCGAACACGCCCCAATGCACCCAACTTCCCTCCGCGGTAACGTTGCGGAAGGTGCAATTCAGCATGCGGCTGCCGCCGATGCCGTAAGTGCCCATGCCGACTTTCTTCGCGGGGTCGCTCCGGTTTTGTTCCCAGGGAATTAACCGAATGTTCTCCAGCGTCACATCGAATACGTGGCTGAAAACATAAAATCCGCTCCGCGCCGCCATTGAGCCATCAGCTTTGCCTTTCTCCAGGCCGACCCACTGGTTGCGAATAATAGTACGGCTCCGTTGGATGGTGAAGCCATTGTGATGATAACCATTGGACTCACCATCGGGATCGTCACCGGATACATAAAACCCACCGCCCTCGATAACGGTATAGGTATTGCCGCACGGTGTGACATTCAGTTGGGTGTAGTTGCTGAACTGCCAGGCGATATCACCAATAATACGGCCGTGTTCATCCACATAAAACAACTCTTCCCTGGCCCACGACTGGCCTTCATAGCCTTGACGAAAACCGATGCGATCTTTTTCATCCAGCACTTGAACCAGGCAGTTGGTGTATTGTGCCAATTCGGGAATGGTCAAAACACCGGGCTTGAGCTGGGCTAAAAAGCTGGCTTTCTCGGTTTCACTCAACTCTATTTTCTGGCGTTCCCCTGCCGGGAACACACGAAATCGCGGAATGCCCCGCACGTTATATCGCTCATCGAGATGAAAAACGCTCTGGCCCCACTGCACATTGCCGTTGATGGGGATGTTATTGGTTTTACTGATCCAATACTCGCCGTTCAGATTGACGATCGGCAATTTTTTGCGCTGCGCATACTCATGCGCCAGCTTAATTTGCACGCCATCGTCATTTTTGCCGTCGCTCACCGCACCAAACAACTTGTAATTCACGGAGTGCGCTTCCAGTAGAACCGCTTGCAGACCGTTTGCCAGTGCAATGACATCTCCGCCGTTGGCAACGCGCTCGGCCACGGCGCTTTCGACCAAGTAGATTCCATCGCCGCCATCACCTGCGGCGAAGTAGCCAGCAGTTTGAGCCAGTGTGCCGACGGCCAGCGTCGTAGCGGCTTGCATTGCCGCCACGGTATTGAAGAGATGACCGGGGCGGGAAACAGGCGACTGTTGTGCCTGCGCCATGCCCGCAAGTGGAATTTGCGTTAGTGCCACACCAGTTGCACCTAACAGAGCCAGAGATTTTCGCCGCGACATAATTTCTTGTGTTAATCCGGCTTCGTTCTGATTATCATTCATCGCCATTTGCCCAACTCCTTCCTTTAAATCTCGCACATAACCCCGCCTGCGCATTATTGTATACGATAACCATCCCTATAAAATGGCAATCAGGAGAAAAATACCGTCAATTTCTTGAGAAAAAGGTTTGCCCCGACTCATAGCTCACGATACACTGTTCCACAATATAATCGACATTCCACAACATAGACTGCAATGACAACCCAAACCGAAAACAACTTGGAAAGCGTCCTCTCTGCCGATCAACCTTCTTTGATCCGGCCTCATGTCGCCAAGTTGCAGCCCTATGTGCCCGGCAAGCCGATGGAAGAAGTGCGTCGTGAACTCGGCCTGGCCGACGATTTCGAACTCTTCAAGCTCGCCTCCAACGAGAATGTCCTGGGGCCTTCGCCTAAGGCAGTCGAAGTCATGCAGAAAGTGGCTGCCGGTGTGTGGCTGTATCCTGACGACAACTGCTACACCTTGAAAAATACCCTGGCCGATTTTTGGAAGGTTACTCCCGAACACCTAATTCTGGGTAACGGTTCCGATGAAATCATTCACTTCCTCGGCCTGGCATTCCTCGACAGCGAAATCGGCGACGAAGTCGTAATGGCCGCTCCGTCGTTCGTGCAATATAAAGCCTGCGCTTTATTAGCCGATTGCAAATATAACCAGGTTCCGCTGACCGACGATTTGCGCCACGACCTGCCCGCCATGAAGGCCCAGGTCAACGAACGCACCAAGATCGTCTTCATCTGCAACCCCAACAATCCGACCGGCACTACTACCACCCGCGCCGAACTCGAAGAGTTCCTCGACGGCCTGCCGCCGCGCGTGTTGGTGATTCTCGACCAGGCCTATTATGAATACGTTCAGGATGAAGCTTCCCCCAACGGCCTGGACTACATCAACGATCACAATGTGATCGTGCTGCACACCTTCTCCAAGGCTTATGCTTTGGCCGGTTTGCGTGTCGGCTACGCCATTGCCCGTCCCGACCTGATTGCACACCTGCAGAAAGTGCGCGGTCCGTTCAACGTCAACTCCCTGGCCCAGGCTGCAGCTCTGGCCAGCCTGAGCGATGAAAGCCAGGTCGTTAAAGCCCGCGAAGTCAACGAAGCCGGTAAGGCGCAGTTGCACCAAGCTTTCGACGAGTTGGGACTCGCTTATGCCGATACTCAGGCGAATTTCGTTTTCTTCGATACCGGCAAAAACTCCAAAGAACTTTTTCACGAACTCATCAAGCGTGGTTTCATCGTGCGCACCGGCGACCCGTTCGGCATGCCGACCTGGTTGCGTGTCACCATTGGCACCGAGCCGATGAATGCTCGATTTATCTCGGCGCTGCGCGAGATACTCGAAATCGCGTAAGCGCCCAACGCAAAGAGCGTTGCTACAGGGACACAAAGGCCATAAGCCGTTTGTGCTTTCCCGTCGTAGGCGGCCACCCCTGTAGTCCCGATTGTTTTTGATGAAGAGGCTCACGTGATTATTATTATGAAGCACGGCGCGACCGATACCGATATCGCCGCCGTAAGTGAAAAGTTGGCAGAACATGGCTACTCCCCCAATATTACCCGCGGCACGGAAGATACCATTGTCGCTGCTGTCGGAACTCCGTCGCTGGAAACAAAAGAACTGGTTGCTCCTCAACTGCTGGCATTGGAATGCGTCAACGACGTTCTTTTCGTTTCCAAGCCCTATAAGATGGTGTCACGCGACTGGCATCCGCAAGACTCGGTGTTCAACATCGGAGGCGTGGAAGTCGGCGGTAAAAAGATCGCCGTGATGGCCGGGCCGTGTAGTGTGGAAGGACTCGATTCACTGCTCGAAACTGCCAACATCGTAAAAGATGCCGGTGCGACCATGCTACGCGGCGGTGCCTACAAACCACGCACTAGCCCCTACGACTTCCAGGGCCTGGGCCTTGAAGGTCTCAAATACCTGGCGGCCGCCCGCGAAGCAACCGGCCTGCCGGTGGTGACCGAAGTAATGACACCGCACTTAGTTGAGCAAGTGTGCGAATATGCCGACGTGCTGCAGATCGGTGCGCGCAACATGCAAAACTACGACCTGCTGCGCGAAGCCGGACGGACTCGCACGCCAGTGGTGCTCAAGCGTGGGCTTTCGGCCACAATCGAAGAATGGCTCAAAGCCGCCGAGTATTTGCTGGCCGGTGGCAACAGCAACGTCATTTTCTGCGAACGCGGTATCCGCACCTATGAGCCGAGTACCCGCTTCACGCTCGACCTGTCGGCGGTTCCAGCTATCAAGAAAGCGTCGCACCTGCCAGTGATTATCGACCCGTCGCAGGGCACAGGACGCCGCGACATGGTAGCCGCCATGAGCAAAGCAGCCGTGGCTTGCGGTGCGGACGGCCTACTCATTGAAGTGCATCCCCACCCCGAAGATGCACTCAGCGACGGGCAGCAGACCGTAGACGGCGAGCAGTTCGCCACCTTGATGAAAGAATTAAAACCGATTGCAGAAGCGGTCGGACGTAGCATTTAAGCATAAGTTATGAGCGGTGCAGGCATGGGTTTTGAGAGTTTTTGCGTCCATGCCCCTCGATAAACTTTGTGTATTGAGGTAAGACTACTCAGGCCTTATGCCTCACCACTCAGAACATATGCCTTTATTCGATACGGTTTGCATTGTCGGTGTCGGTCTCATCGGCGGTAGTTTCGGCATCGCGTTGCGCGAGAAGCAACTGGCGCGACAGGTTGTCGGCGCGGTGAGACGTCAGGAAACCATCAACGCTGCGTTCCAAAAGGGCGCAGTCGATAACGCCACCACCGATTTGGCACAGGCCGTGCGTGATGCGGACTTGTTGCTGCTGGCCCCGCCCGTCGGCCAGATGAAAGCACTCTGCGAAGAGATCGCCCCTTTGTTGAAAGAGGGAGCAATCGTCACCGATGCGGGTTCCACCAAAGCTGATATCGTAGCCGAATGCGCCCCCATCTTCGGCGAGAAAGCTCACTTTATTGGCGGACACCCGATGGCCGGTTCCGAACGCACCGGCGTAGAAAACGCCCAGGGCAACCTGTTCGAGAATGCCACCTGGATTCTCACCCCAGACGCTACCACGCCCTTCACCGTAATTACCAGGATGCAGCAGTTAGTGGAAGGCATTGGTGCCAAGCCGCTGGTCCTGGATCCGCAGACGCACGATCAACTGTTGGCTGTAAGCAGCCACGTTCCACACATCACCGCAGCGGCATTGGTGCATCTGTTCGACCAGACCCGCGAGCAGCATTCGGTTGTCGAACAACTTATCGCCGGAGGCTGGCGCGACAGCACCCGTGTGGCCGCCGGAAGCCCGGAAATGTGGCGCGACATCTGTCTCGCCAATGCCATGCCCATTGGCGAGAGTCTCGACGACCTCATCGCCGAATTGCAAAAACTACGCGGCTTGCTCTCAGAATGTAAAGCCGATGAAATCGGCGAGTGGTTCGAGGCTGCCGCTCAAACCCGCAAAAAACACGGCTATTTCCCCAGGAGTTAGGCATTGATGCACGGGCAACTTTACCCCACCTCCTATCTCCCACCTCCTGAAAAAAATGAATCTCACTATCCAACCCACTTCAAAACTGTCCGGTGCCGTTACGGTTCCCGGCGATAAATCCATCTCTCACCGCTCCGCCATTTTCGGCGCTATCGCCCACGGCACCACCCGCATCGAAAACTTCCTGCGCGCCGGTGACACGAAAGGAACCTTAGCTGTATTGAAGCAGCTCGGTGCTCAAATTGAAGACGATGGCGAAGTCATCACCGTTACCGGGGGACAGTTGAAGCTGGAAGGCCAGACTCTCGATTGCGGCAACAGCGGCACCACCATGCGCCTCATGATGGGTGTACTGGCTGGCTGCGAAGGCACCTGCACTCTGGTGGGCGACGGTTCCCTTTCCCGCCGCCCAATGGACCGGGTGCGCATTCCGCTCGGACAAATGGGTGCCGATATCACCGGCGAAGGCGAAAAGAACACCCCGCCCATCACTCTCAAGGGCGGCAACCTGAATGCCATTGAATATGCCTCACCGGTGGCTTCAGCACAGGTGAAATCGGCCATTCTTTTAGCTGGCCTCAAGGCCAACGGCACGACCGCTGTTACCGAACCCAGCCTTTCACGCGACCATACCGAGCAGATGCTGCGCGGCTTTGGCATTGAAGTGAAGCGCGATGGCTTACGTGTGGAAGTGCAGCCGGGTGAACTCACCGCCACCGACGTGCGCGTGCCGGGCGATGTTTCCAGCGCCGCTTTCTTCTGGTGCGCCGCCGCTCTGCGTCCTGGCTGGAGCGCTCGCGTTAACGGCGTGGGCCTCAACCCCACCCGCACCGGTGTGCTCGACGTGCTGGCAGCGATGGGCGCTCGAATTGAAATCGAAAACCAGACCGAAAGCGGTGGCGAACTACGCGGCGACGTGACCGTAACCGGTGCCCAGCTCAATGCTACCCGCATCGATGGTGACTTGATTCCCCGACTCATCGATGAACTGCCGGTTCTCTCGTTGGTCGCCAGCCAGGCCCAGGGCCAAACCGTGATTGCTGATGCCCACGAACTACGCGTCAAGGAAAGCGACCGCATCGCCATCATTAGCGCCGAGTTACGAAAGCTGGGTGCAACAATTGAGGAAAAGGAAGATGGCATGATTGTCTCCGGCCCCACCCCGTTAACCGGGACGACCGTTACCAGCCCGCACGGCGATCACCGCATTGCCATGACCT
Source organism: Abditibacteriia bacterium (assembly GCA_036833945.1). Lineage (GTDB taxonomy): Bacteria > Armatimonadota > Abditibacteriia > Abditibacteriales > Abditibacteriaceae > DAITOV01. Next base: position 558 of record DAITOV010000077.1, on the reverse strand, counting down.
TGATGGTGGCCGGATTGATTGCCAGCGGAGAAACGACCGTAGAGAATGCCGATGCCGTGGTATCTTCCTTTCCCAATTTCCCGACACTGTTGGATGAGTTGCGAAGTTAAAAGCAAAACGGCGATAGCATCCTTTATGGACGCTATCGCCGGTAAAGACGAAGCTGCACCGCGATACTACTTCGCCAACACGACATGGTTGCGCCCGGCGCTTTTTGCTTCGTAAAGAGCGTCATCGGCCCGCTTGAGTGTCTGGGAATAGGTTGCTCCCCGATGGTGCTGTGCAACACCAATACTGACCGTCACGCAATGCGCAGTATTGGCCGGCGTAAGCTGCAACTGATCGACCCGGGCACGTAGCCGCTCGGCGACTTCCATGGCGGTTGCGGCAAAGGTTTCCGGCAGCAGTATCAAAAACTCTTCACCGCCCCAGCGAGCGCAGATATCGTATGCCCGCAGGTTTGCCCGTATTTCCTGAGTGATGGCGACCAAAGCTGCATCGCCCACCTCATGCCCCCAGTTATCGTTGATAGATTTGAAATGATCGATATCCAGAATC
>DAITOV010000076.1:0-16655 GCA_036833945.1 Abditibacteriia bacterium | reverse complement strand
AGGGCGGTCGCCGAAGAGGAAGTGAGTATCTCTTCCTCGGCTAACCCTTCGATTCCCATACCAGCCAGTTTGGCAACGAATGCCGCCTGGGTTTGGGAAGAGTTATTAGTGCAGAACAAGCAGCGTTTACCTGCCGCACGGAGATTGTTGATCGCTGTAATCGCGCCATCGATGGGCGTATCGCCGCGCCATACGACACCGTCGAGGTCGAAAACCAGTGTGGAAACTGCGCCTAAGTTCATGCTTCAAATTTACCACGCATGGCATTATGATGCACCACTTGTCCCTGACACTTGACCTGATTCAAGCGATAAGAAATAATTTGCGCCATGCCTCTTCCCGAACATTTAGGACGTAATCTCAGCGCACAAGACATGTTCGCCGCCTGGGCGCGTGAACATACACCGGAATATTCCTTCGAGGCTACCAAGCCCGCCTCGTTCGAGGAATGGAAAGCCAATGCCTGGCCCCAGGTCCTGGCGACGCTGGGCGACTGGCCCGCCGATGTTGAGCCGAATGCCCAGTTGCTCGCTGAATTTACCCACGACGGCTTACTCAAACAGCGTTGGATGCTGGATGTCGGCCATCACGCCAGCGTCATTTTCCAGATTAATTACCCCGAGAATTTCGACCGGCACAGCGGTGAGAAAAAACCGGCCATTCAATGCTGGCACGGTCACGGACATCTCGGCAAAGAGCCGGTCATGGGCAACGATTCGACACCGGAATATCGCGCCGCCATCGAAGGCCACAATTATAACTTCGGCCATCAGATGGCTAAAGCCGGTTTCATCACCTACGCCATCGACTGGATGAACCACGGCGACCGGCTTGAAGGCCGTGGCCCCAACTGGAACACCCAGGCCGGAAATCGCGACTGGTGCAACCTTTATTATTTGCAGGCCACTATGCTGGGCATGACTGCTTTGAGCATCAACCTTGCCCACGGCAAAGCCGCCACCAGCTTTGCCGCCAGCTTGCCCGGCGTTGATGGCGACCGGTTAGGCGTGATGGGACTTTCAGGTGGCGGCACCATGACGACGTGGAGCGCGCTGTGCGATGAGCGTTTTAAAGCAGCCGAGATTATCTGCTATTCCGATCTGTGGGCACTCTTTGGTTATCGCGACATAAACTACTGCGGCATGCAGGTCGCGCCGGGTCTCTATAAACTTGTCGATCTACCCGATTTACAGGGACTCATCGCTCCACGCCCGCTTCTCGTCGATATCGGAGCTTTCGACGACTGCTTCAATTCGGAAGGCGCTTTGGAATGTTTCCGGCAGCTCGAAAACATCTACACCGCTGCCAGTGCCCGCGAAAAATTAGAACTCGATCTCTTCCCCGGCAACCATGCCTGGGGCGGCAATAAGTCGATCGAGTTTTTTGGCAAACATTTGTAAAACGAAGGAGTGTTCACCCCTGAGCTGGATGAACGACAAGCCACTGAACCAGGCAGGCTATGCGCAAATCTTCCGCGATAGCCTGCTGGCCTGGTCGCGTCAGGGCACGCTGTCTTCGACCCTGGCGGCCTTGCCGCTGAAATTACCGGCTGACGTCCGCCTGGCCTCAGAACCGATTGTGCCTCTCAAAGCTAAGCGGGGCAGGCGCACCACCGGCAATCTGCTGGAATGGCCGCAACTGAAACTCCATGCCAAACCGAACCCCTTTTTCGCTTTTGTGCTGGAAGGTCTGGTCGACTTGAATGTGGGCGTGACGGAACGCATGCTCCACGAAAGCGGAGTGCAAGAGGCTCACGGTGTCTATCACTTGCGTATGCCTGCCCAAAGCCTTTTGATCTACCCGGCATACGTTCCCACCAGCGACGGCACCCATTTCCACTGGGAGGAACGGAGTGCGCAGCCCCCGCCCGACTCGATAATTTTATGGGTGGATGTCATGCCCGAAGGGGCCATCCTTCATGCCTGCCACACCAAAAGCCGTGCCCACACCGCCAGCCAGTTTGTTTTCATTTTCGATACCCATCTCTTTCCTCTCACCGAAACGATTATCGAAGAAATGAAAAACGTGGCCTCTGCCGAAATGTCCCACGAACTGATTGGCTCGTTATTGCATGTATGGCTCCTGCGCGTTGCACGCAAGCTCTCACAACAATCGGAGCAATTGGTAACACCGGGCAACCTGCTGCAAATCACCGAGCAAATCGCCGATAGCAGCGCGGTCTTGCGGAAATCGCCTCAATACTCCCCTACGGTAGAACGCGCCCGTAATTTTATCGAAGGCCATATCAATCATCGCCTCACGGTAGAAAAGATCGCCGGTCAGGCTTTTGTCTCCCCAGCCCAACTCAACCGCCTCTTTCGCGCCGAGTTACAACAGTCGGTGATGGAATATGTCATCGAACAACGATTGTTAAAAGCGAAATCCCTGCTCTCCAACACCCAACTTCCCATTCACGGCATCAGCAACAACCTGGGTATCGGCAATGTCGCATATTTCAGCCGCTTGTTTCGTGAAAAGACCGGGATGACACCGATGGAATATCGTCAACGACATAACGAAACCGACACTTTTCACTTTTCTTCCTAAAAATGATTGGATAAGTACAAGACAAGCCGAAAAGTGATAGGTCAACGTGTTACAACGTCACCCAAACAGGGCATACTTCCTTCCAGTACAATCTACTGCTTGAGAAGAGGAAACGGAATGACATTATCTTGTCGCGCACTCTCATCCAACCATAAAGCCCGCAAGGCAACTTTTGGTTTTACGCTCATAGAATTATTGGTCGTCATTGCCATCATAGCTATCCTCGCCACAATTCTCTTCCCTGTCTTTGCCCGGGTGCGCGAAAACGCACGGCGCACCAGTTGCCTGAGCAACCTGAAGCAAATCGGTTTGGGCCTGATGCAATATTCGCAGGATTACGACGAACGCTTGCCGCAGTTCGATCAATTCGCCGCCGACGCCACCGGCCCGGTTTATGAAGGCTCGTGGCACAATCTTGTCCAGCCCTACGTCAAAAGCTATCAACTCTTCCGCTGTCCCAGCGTCCGCAGCCCTGTCGCTTCTTCTTCTAACCCGCAAGACGGTTTCTACTACAGCACCTACGGCATGCCGGGACGCGATTTGCCGACCGGCCGCACCGTGATCTGGGAATACGGCGGCCTGCCGTTAGCGCGGCTCAATGAAGTCGCACGCACATGGATGGTGGTGGAAACGGCCTATGGTTACAAAAACGATACGCTTTATCTCAACTCCGGTTGGGGTGTCCCCTTTGCCGATTTCAAGGATACGGTCAAGTTTCCTACCGGCCCCGAAAGTAGTTCTACCACTGCCTACTATAACGATACCCGCCACTTCGACGGCTCTAACGTTACCTTTGCGGATGGGCATGTGAAATGGATTAAATCCGGCACCGGCAACCAGTGGATATGGGATTTGAACCGCATGCCATAAAGAGCAACAATACGCTATGAGCTTAAATTTCTTCGACTTCAACTGTATGTTGGGGCCGACCAATACAAATCGCGAACCTTCTTTCCTCTCCGCCCGGCAATTGCTGGCGGAGATGGATCGTTTGGGGATCGCCGAGGCGATGGTCTATTCCAGCCTGGCCCGTTACGCCCACCCCAGCGATGGCAATGCACTCTTGTTGGAAGAGATTCGCCACCACCCCAGGTTGCACGCCTGCTGGATCGGCCTGCCGCCAGGCACCGGTGAAATGCCCGAACCGGCTGCCTTTGTCCAGCAGATGCAGCAGCAAAATGTGCGCGCGTTGCGATTACTGCCGGAAGCACACCGCTATCCGCTACTGGAAGAGAGTTTGTACCCGCTACTGCATGAACTGAACGCCGCGAAAATTCCGCTGCTGATCGATATCGACCGCGCTAACTGGGGTGAGATCAAACTCGACTGGCGTGAAATCTTCACCATTGCCGGTGCCCACCCCGACCTGCCTTTGGTATTGTTACGCGAAGGCGGCAGCACGGCGCGCGTGCTGTTTTCGGTTTGGGAGAAATACCCGAATATCCGCCTTGATGCTTCCTACATTCAGGAATCGCGCATCATCGAAGAGATCGTTACCCGCTTTGGGCCGGACAAACTCATTTTCGGTAGTGCCATGCCGCGCTTCGATGCCGGTGGGCCGCTGGCATCGGTAATGGGCGCATCAGTGGAAGAAAAAGACAAAGCCGCGATTGCAGGCAATAATGCGCGGCGTTTGCTGCAATTACCCGAAAACCCCCAGCAAACCTCTTCTCATTGGCCGTGCGGCCAAAACGGCTTTCGTGTTTTCGATACCCACGGTCACATCGGACGCTGGGATTTGAAATATTATCCCGACTGGACACCAGCGCAGATGGTCGAGCGCATGGATCAATTGGGCATCGAACGCTTTGCCGTCAGTGATATTCTCGCCATTGGGCCGGATTTTCGCAGCGGCAACGACCGTATCGGCCAGGCAGTGGCCCAGTTCCCGGATCGGTTGGTGGGCTATGCCGCTTACAACCCCAACTACGAAAGCCAGATGGCCGATGAAATGGCGCGCTGCTTCGATGAACTCGGTTTAAGCGGTATTAAGCTCCATTGTGCCCTGCACGATACTGCCACCGTCGATCGTAGTTACCGTTTGGCCTTCCAGACGGCCCACGAGCGCAAATGCCCGATGCTGTGCCACGTCCAGCTTAATCCTTCGCCGGAATTCTTCAAAAGCATCCTGGCCGATTATCCCGACTGCCAGTTCATCTACGCCCACATTGGTGGCACCAACCAGCAAACCTTACAGCCTTTTCTCGAAGTAGCCTACGAGCGCTCCAATTTCTTCATTGAACTGAGCGCTTCCGTCATGCAACGCGGAGTGCTTGCCTGGCTCACGCAAAATGCTCCTGGGGAGCAAATTCTCTTTGGCAGCGATCACCCGCTCAACGAGTTTTCTTTTCAGTTGGGCCGGGTGCTTTACGCCGAAATTAACGACGACATCAAACAAAAAATCCTGTGGGACAACGCCGCACGGATTTTCAACATCACATAAAAGGAAAATAATATGTCAGTAGCCATTGCACAAGATCAACCACTCGCCCTGCACGGCGGCCCCCAGGCCGTCTCGAACCCGCCCGTCGAACTCTGGAAAAAAGTCGATGCCAATGCCAAGAAAGCCGTCAACGACCTGCTGGATGCCGGAACCACGACCTTACTGGGCAACAACGGCATTGTCGGGGAGTTCGAGCGCGATTTCGCCAAGTTGATCGGCACCAAGCACGCCATCACCATGAACAGCGGCACCTCCGCCCTGCACAGTGCCTTCTTTGCTGTTGGGGTTGGACCTGGCGATGAAGTGATCGTGCCTACCTACACCTGGCATGCCACCATTACTCCTATCATCCATTGCGCCGCGACGCCGGTATTTTGTGACATCGATGCGAACACGCTTACCATCGACCCCGACGACATCGAGCGCAAAATCACTCCGCGCACAAAAGCGATTTGCGTGGTACACGTGTTTGGCAACGTCTGCGATATGGATCGCATCGTCGCCATCGCCGATAAGCACAACATTGCCCTGATTGAAGATTGCAGCCATGCCCACGGCGCAAGCTGGAATGGCCAGAAGGTCGGCAGCTTCGGCAAGATTGGCTGCTTCAGTATGCAGGGCGGTAAAGCCGTGAGCGGTGGCGAAAGTGGCATTGCTACCACCGATGATCCCGAACTTATCGACCTCATGATTCTTCTCGGACATTTCGGCCGCCAGAAAATCGGCAGCAATGCTGAAGTGGCACGCGTGGGCGATATGAACCTGGGCATGAAATATCGCCCTCACGCCCTGGCTATCGCCCTGGCCAACAGCGATTTGAAGCGCTTGCCCGAACTGAACCAGCGCCGCACTCATAACTACGAACTTCTCAACGATTTGCTCCGCGACTGCCCCGGCATCGAAGTAATCGACGCCCTGCCCGGTGCAGAGCGGGGGGGCTATCTGGAATTTAAATTCAAGCTCACGCCGGAAGTGCTCGAAATTGCCAGCCGCGCAAAGATTGTCGAAGCCATTGAGGCCGAAGGCGCACCGGTTGCAGCCGATCGCTATTCTGATTTCAACTATACCTATGGCCTTCTCCATACCGCGCCGCTGTTTACAGACTTTAATCTTCGCTCCATCGGCGGTTGTTTCTACGATCCCTCGCTAACCCCGCAAGAGAGTTTGCGGGAAAAACTTTCGCTACCCGTGGCAGAAGACCTGTCGCAGCGCCTGCTCACGATTCCCGCTTATATCGATGTGGAAGAAGAATCCCTCCGCCAGACGGCACAGGCAATCTGGAAAGTATTGACGCAAGTGGAATCGTTGTAAAAATTCACGCAGAGATGCAGAGGACGCAGAGATTTTTTTAGTGTTAATTTTCTCTGCGATCTCTGCGCCTCTGCGTGATCTCTGTTGAATACTTTAAACCATCATGTGCTTCACTTCGCTTTATAAAACTCTTCTCGTTCTTATTGCAATTATCTTATCCTTATCGATGAGGACATCGTTTGCCGCACCTGCTCCTTTCATCGGAGTGAGACATGATGCACAGTTCACGCTACCGTCTATTGTGTTTCCGACTAAAGCCAATGCAGATGAGGCTTTCGACTGGGAGAAGCTGCGGAGTGGGCTGCAAACGCAGCAACGCTATCAACAAACAAATCCAGCGGTGGATGCCGTTCGTTACCTCCAGGAAGCTATCCAACAGATGACCGGCAAAACCTTGCCGGTCACCCGCGATAATAACCAGGCGCGGGGCATCGTGCTGACAACGCTGGCTCATGCCGCCCCCGACATTAAAAACGATACCGTTGTGCAGCAGGCATTACAACAATCGCCACACGATATTTACAACGCTAATGAAGCCTTCTTCGTGCGCACCGAACCAGACCGTATCCTGATTGTTGCTAACACGGTTGAGGGCTTAGGTCATGGCGCGGTCGAACTCCTGGAAAGCGTCGGATACGAAGTGCTCGGCATAGGGCCGAAATGGACGCATATTCCCGACTTTCACAGCAAGCCGTTACAATTCCAGCTTGAACGCTTCGGTCGCCCCGGCTTCTATGTTCGGGAACTGGGCCTCACCAGCGGGCAAGGCCACGGCATCGGCACCCTGTTTCAAAAAAAACTGCCCGACAATTCCGATGAAACTGTAGAAGTAAGCTATAACCGCTGGAGCATCGGCACCCGCATCGTCGGCACCAGCATGCCGCGCTTTCCCGGCGAAATTATGCAAACCTACCACCGGGCAGTGGTCGATAAAATGAAGGAAACCGGCAGTACAGCCGGGTTCCTGACCGTCACCAGAATCGGCCCCGATGCCGAACGCCCACCGGCTAATGCGGAGAATAATGGGCATATCTGGATTAATACAGGTGCGGAGATTAGCGCCACAATGTTCGTTTCAGATGGCAAGCAATGGGTCAAGCAGAGTAATGTCCCACGTGGCGTTAAGCTCGACCTTTCAGCGCCTTTAGTGCAACAGATCATTCTGGAAAATCTGAAAAAAAGCGCCGGAGAACATTTTCAGAAAACGTTCGAGAACGAGCGCGACCGGCTGTTCATTTTCCCGACTGAGCCATCGGACGGCACGCAGCCGATTGAATACTTGCACAACCCTCAGTGGTATCCGCAGTATTTAAAACAAGAAGGAGTTGAGTTTGGTAAGCCTTACGTTTTGCACGGTTTCAAAGGCTTGAACCAACCCCGCGAAATCTGGGACCCGCAAGCCTTTGCCGATACCGCCTTCGGTTTCAATAACTGGCTGTTGCGCGAGTTCGACAAATGGATCGATTCACTTCCACCCGCCGAGCGTATCACCAAAGACGGCACCTCAAAAAAACAATGGGTGCGCACCAGTCTCCTTTCCTACAACTCGCACGACGTGCCGCCGAACTTCAATCTCGACCCGCGTATCCGCGTGATGGTCGCCGGTTTCCCCAAGCATCGCGGACACGGCAAATGGCGCAATTACGCCACGCAAGCCGATATGGCACAGGCTTTTCGCCTCATGCTGCCACGCGAGCCGGTAGGCGATTACTGGATCAATAGCATCTCCTATTATCGCGATTTTGAAACCTCCGGTATCGGCGGTTCAAGGCTGCCCAAGACAATCCAGCAACGTATCACTGCCGACTACGATGCAGGCTTTCGCGCACTGCACATGGAAAGCGATCTTAATTTCGGCCGCATGGGCCTGGAATATTACCTGTATTCCAAGATGCTGTGGAACCCAACACTATCCGCCGCAGAGTTGGAAGCGGTCCGTGAGCGTTGGCTGCAACGCGCCTTTGGTGGCGGCTGGCAGGAAATGAAGGCCTATTACAATTTTATGGCGCCGGAAAACTTCACCGTGAACGCCCCCAATAACTGGGGCAAAGCCATCCGCTTCATCGAAGCTGCCGACGCGAAAATTGAAGACGGCTCCCCGGAGCAAAAGCGGCTCGACGACCTCAAGCAGTATTGGTATTTCTACTATTTGCGGGAAAGCGGACAGGACAAACCGACTTCAACCGCACTCCGCGAGTTCGTGTGGAAAGGCCAGATGTCGTATATGACGGCGATGCACATGGTCGCCAACCGCCTGTTTAAAACCCACGATATGCGCAAAGCTGCCGGTGAAGAATTCACCAGTGGCCCTGCCCATTACACACCCGAAGAAACCGCGCAGTGGTGGGCGAATGTGCTCGATTTCTGGAAGGTGACACCGGTCTCCGATTTTGCCGACGGCACTTTAGCCAATGGTAAACCGGCGCGCACTGTCGATGTGAACGATCTTGTCGCCGTGGCGCAGTTTAAAAGTCCGTTAGCCGATTCGCCTTTCATCTATAACAGCGGCGGGCAGAAGAACGCCGCTGTTCTCACCCGAGCCACCAAAGTCGGGGAAGAGGTCGGCTTCAAACTATTCTGGCCGTATAACCCGACTGATAACAATTACCGCGAAAAAAGCGTGCCCTACGGCATCAGCCGATGGGATACGGCTTCTGGAAATTGGCAGGAGTTGGTGGATAAAACCATGACTTCACAGCAATCGGTCGCCGTCATGGATAAGTCCGGGAAAATCCAGCAAGTAGTGGAGGCAGGCTACACCGCACCGGAAGCGGGTATCTATCGCATCGAAGTGGGCTACGGCGGTTATTTATCTCAGCTTGCAACGCTCAACTACGACGTCGCGGCCGGCACCTATATGCCAGCCACCAATATTTCACAAGGGATGACCTTCCTCGATACCCAGGCGGGTTTGACGCAAAGCCCGACTTATATCTATATCCCCAAAGGCACCAAAAGTTTCGACCTCGAAGTGTGGGGGCCATCCGGTGCGAAAAACAAAAAACTCGTGTTACAAACCGGGCTACCTTCAGCAGGGATGAGAGCGACGCGCACCATCGAAGTCGGCGAAGCCGGAACCCACACCATCTCTCTCAATCCTGGTGAAGATGGTACCATTGCCGTGCTGCAAAGCAATGGTTTCTATTTTCCGTTCCTCTACTCGGTGCCGATGCTGTGGGCGAAATCGCCCCAGGCTTTACTGGTGCCAAAGTCTATTGCCCAGGCCGATGGTTTGACGGTTATGCCTTAAAAACTGCGCACCTCATTCCCTGCAAATTGCTCATTAATTGCAAGACACTGGCATACAACCTGCCACCAAAAAACAGACTATATGAACAATTTGGCGTTACATGATTAAAAAACGCAACGCCATGTTTTTGGGAGCCTTGAATTAAAAGCGTCGATACGCGATGATGAATATCCGTTATGGCAACTATAAAATTCTCGATCTGTAACGAAGTATTCGGCTCAGAGCAAACACTTTCCAACTGGAAAACCATCTGCGAATACTCCGCTTCCGTCGGTTACGATGGAATTGAAATCGCCCCTTTCACCTTCGCAGCAAATGTGAACGACATCTCAAGTGAGCAACGCAGTGAAATCAAAAAAATCGCTTCAGATAACGGGCTGGAAATTTCCGGCCTGCACTGGCTGTTGGTTTCACCACCCGGAATGCACATCAACGGTCTCGACGCAAAACTGCGCGCCGAAACGGTGGAATATCTCAAAGCCCTCATTCACTTCGCTGGTGACGTCGGTGCTCCGGCGATGATCTTCGGCTCTCCCAAAGCCCGTTTCATCGAAGATGATTTCGACTCCACCTGGCAGCGCACCGTCGAATCGTATCAGAAAGTAGTCGATACGCTGACCGAACGCAACGTGCTGCTTTGCCAGGAAGCCCTGCCGCTGCCGGAATGCGATTTCATCCAGAACTGCGAAGAAGCCCAGCGTATGGTCGATGCCGTCAATCACCCGCAATTCCGCCTCATGCTCGATGTAAAAAGCCTGAGCGCCGAACCCGAGTCGCCCGCCGACCTGATTCGCGCCTATGGCAAGAACTGCGCGCATTTCCACGCCAACGACGCCAACCGCCGTGCGCCGGGATATGGCGATACCGATTTCAAACCGATCTTCCAGGCGTTGCGCGACGTGGACTACTCGGGCTGGGTTTCGCTCGAACCGTTCGATTACTCGCCCGACCCGCAAACCCTGGCCCGTGAAAGCCTCAATTATTTAAAAGGATGCCTCGATGCAAGTTGAATTGAATCTCCCCCTTGCCATTACCCTGCCCACACCTGTGGACTTTAGCGCCGCTCATATCGACCTGCCGGATGGCGAAGTCACGCTGCATTGCACGGAAAGCGGTGCCGTCATTACCGCCCAGAAAAGCGGCGACACCATCTACGCTATCGTAAACGACATGCCCGCCGGTGGCCCCTACACCTTCGATGTCGAAGCGGCAGCCGCAGCCGATGAACTGGGTGTCACCGTGCTTGAAAGTGCCGATACGCTTTCGCTGCAACTCCCACAGGGCCATTTCGGCACCTATCATTTCGGCGCAGATGTGATTCGCCCTTACATTGCCCCGGTAAACGGCCCGGGCCAAATCGTCATGACTCGTTCGGTTCCCTCTGGCGCGCTTGAAGGTGAAACCACCGACCATCCCCACCACACTTCCCTGTGGGCGGCGTTCGACGAAGTCAATGAAGTCAACAACTGGCACAATGCCGAGGGCCACGGCTATACCCGCCACAAGAGCTTTTCCAACGTGGCCAGCGGCCCGGTCTTTGGCGGTTTTACGGCGCAAGGCGTGTGGGAATCGGCAACCGGCGAACCGGTACTCGACGAAACCCGCACCATTCGCCTCTACAATGTCGGGGAAGAGATTCGACTACTCGATTATGAAATTACCTTCGCCGCCAACTACGGAGATGTTACTTTCAACGACACTAAGGAAGCCGGTGTATTGGCCGTGCGCGTTGCCACCTCGATGGACGGTGCTCGCGGCGGAATCATCAGCAACTCCGAAGGTGGACGCGGAGAGAGCGAATGCTGGGGCAAGCAAGCCGCCTGGTGCGATTATGTTGGCCAGGTGAATGGCGAAACCCTGGGCGTCACCATCTTCGATCATCCCCAGAACCCCAACTTCCCCACCCGCTGGCATGTGCGCGACTACGGCCTGTTCGCCACCAACCCCTTCTCCACTGCTTGCTTCAATGCGGGAGATGCGACACCTTACACCATTCCCAATGGCGAATCGGTCACCTTCCGCTATCGTGTGCTGCTCCATCGCGGCAACACGCAAGACGTAAAAATCGCCGAGTTCTACAATGTGTGGAGCGACCTGGCTAAAGTCCTCGCCTAACAAGGAAGAGAGTGTTAACCATGCGAATGGCTCCCGTCATCTGAGACGGGAGCCATTCCATTTTTTGACGCGGGTGAATAGAAAGCATAAAATAGAACGGCAAGAGTCCAGAATCACATAGTCGTTGGAGATCTTTCACGGCTATAAAACACGCTCACGTTTTTTACTTTCTGAAATTACGAACTCTTCAAAAGAAGCCGCAGTTACGGCTCGTCCAGGCATCAGGAAAGCTTGCACGCTCACCGAATCTTACACGGCTCCTACACATTCTGAACCTATGTCTACTCGTGCCGGTGTTGGCTTTAGCGAAAACCCCGACTCCTACACAGCAGGTTATAAAGCGGCGCGCGCTGCGCTGCAGCAAGCTTCCATTGATACTTGCCACCTTCTGCTGGTATTTGCAACGTCCAAGCACGATGCCGGTGCATTCTACACCGGCTTGCGCGCTGCTGCCGGAACCCAGGCCCAAATCGTAGGCGGCAGCGCCATCGGCATCATCACCAACGACCAACTCGGTTACGATGGCTACCAGGTTGGCGTGGCGGCTTTTGAATCGGACGACATCCAGTTCGATCTTTTTCACGAACCGGGATTGCCAGGCAATGAAACGAGTGTGGGCGAAAAGCTGGGACACCAGCTCACAGCCAATGAATGGGTAGGCGAGCCAAATATCCTGCTGATGTACGACTCGATGAACCACACCACGCAACCACCGCGCATGAATATGGCGACCCCGTTGCTGAAAGGTTTGGAAAAGGCGTTCGTTGCTTCAGGCCACCCCTACCCGCCTAACCTGGCCGGAGTGGGGCAATGTGGCGACACACCGCACGAGCCGGTTTCCCAATGGCTCAACGGCGTCATCGAACGTTACAGCGCCCAGGCCGTGGTCTTCTCGGGCAACGTGCGCATGGATACCGTGGTGTTGCACGGCTGCAAACCGGCGGGAGCCTATCACACCATCACCAAGTCTGAAGGCCCCATGGTGCTCGAAATCGATAACCGTCCGGCGCTTGAAGTGATCGCCGAACTGCTCGGTCCGGATTCGGGTTACAGCTTTGCCGATTATCGCTTCTTCGTGACTCTGGGTGTCAATAAAGGCGATAAATTCGGGCCGTTCCGGGCAGAAGATTACGCCAACCGCCTGTGTTGTGGTGTCGATGAAGAACGCGGCGGCCTGATTATGTTCGAACCCGACCTGGTGCCCGGAACGCAAGTGCAGCTCATGCGCCGCAGTATCGACTTTGAATATATCGGGCAACACACCAAGGAACTCCTGGCAAGCACCAATGACCGGCAGCCTTTCTTCGCCCTCTATATCGATTGCGCCGGGCGCGCCAGCGCCTACTGCGGCAGCGAAGGCGAAGAGGCTGCCGAGGTGCAGCGCGCGATCGGCCGCGACATTCCCCTGCTGGGCATGTATTCCGGTGTGGAGATCGCCCAGGTGGGTAAGAACCTGCAACCCCTCGACTGGTCGGGAGTACTGTGCCTGTTCAGTTACCAGTAAACGTTCTTTTCCCCACCGATGTGTATTGCTCCTGAAAACCCGGAACAGAACCAAGAGGAAGAAGTTACGCTTCTACGCAAAGAACGCGATTACTATAAGCGCTATATGGATGAATTGGCGGGCGAAGCCATTAAGCGCGACTACACCATCTCCACTTTGCGGCACGCTTTGCAACAAAAACGCCAGGGCTTTGCGCTGCTCTCCGAACTGCAACAATACATCGGTTCAAAACAGAAGCTGCAGGAAATTTTCGACCACTCCATCCAGCACATTAACGCGACGCTGGGAATGGATAAAACAATTTTGCTGACTCCAGGCAATCTGCCCCAACATTATACGCCGAGCGTATGGATGGGCTTTGATGTCGAAGACTTCGCAAAGCTCAAAGCCCTCCAGCTTGAAATCGCTTACCAACAGCTTTCCCAGAATAATTCTTTACTGGTTAACGGAGCCACTGAGCCAACGCTGTTAATTCGTCAAATTCAAGAAGCATTCGACCTTCCATATTTCATCTTGATTCCCATACTGGTTTCCGACGAACCCATCGGTTTGCTGGTCACTGGCCGGATGCGCGAACTTCGTCCTTTTGTGCAACCATTGATTGAAGACGATGTCGACACCCTACAAGCCGTTTCGGCGCTAATCGGCGCTTTCATTCACAATCGCCAACTGGTTGCCTTGCGCGAAGACAATGAAATGCTGCGTTACCTGGCAACGATCGATGCCCTCACCGATATTCCCAACCGCTGGCGCTTTGAAGGAATGCTTCAACAGGAATGGGTGCTCGCCAACCGCAGTGGCGCTCCCCTCTCCCTCTTGCTCTTGGACGTCGATCATTTCAAGCAATGTAACGATACCTACGGACACGATGTCGGTGACGCCATCCTGAAACAGGTCGCACAGCGCATCACGCAGGAGATACGTCCCAAAGATTTATGTGCCCGCTACGGTGGCGAAGAGTTCGTCGTCATCCTGCCCGATACCCAGATCAGCGATGCGATGAAAGTGGCCGAACGCATTCGCCGCCAGATGGAGACGACGCCCATGGATCATCAGGTCGATAAGACCCAAAGCAAGATGACCATCAGCATTGGTGTCGCTTCCCTCCACCCCACACAAGAACAGGAAGCGACACAACTCATCACCCTGGCGGATAAAGCTCTGTATGAAGCCAAACGCAGCGGAAGAAACCGCGTCGTGCAGGCAGAAACAGCTTAAAAGTTACTCACTCTGCAAGTTTCAAGCTGGCACGGGCATCGGCAAGTGGAACATCCTGACGCTGGCGATCCAGGAAGAAACTGATGCTTTCATAGCCGGAATCTTCCAGCAGATCGAGCGCAGTTTCGTAATCGGCTGCCACCCGTTCGGGAATATGAGCATCGGCACCAATCACAACCGGTATGCCACGGTCGTTCATTTCACGCAGCATCTCAGGGAACGGATTCATTTCGGGAATCGCTTTTTGCAAGCCCGAAGTATTGAGTTCCATCGCCACGCCGGTTGCTGCAATACGATCGAGCGCGCGCTGAATAAACGGCAGAATCGCATTGGTTTCCCAGGCATCGGGAGCAATATTCTTCACCAGGTCGGGGTGCGAAAGCGTATCGTACAGCCCGGTTTCGGCAGCCATTGCCAGATGTTCGAAATACTGTTTCTGGAACGCAAAGTCGTCGCCACGATAAAAACGTTCCTGGTATTCGCCAATCTGCGGATGCACCGACCCCAGCACGTGGTTGAGCGGCGCGCTGGCGGTTTGCTGTTCGATGAAAGATTCCAGGCCCGGCAAGTAATCGGCTTCCAAACCCGGACGCACGTCTACTCTTCCGGCCCACGCTTCACGCGCACGCTGGATGACATCCAGATATTCCTGCCACTGCTCGATATACATCCGCGAACCCTGTGCCATTTTATCGGGCAAGGGATTATGGCAGGTCACGATAATACCTTTTAATCCGCGCTTCTGGGCTTGTGCAGCATATTCCTCCGGTTCGCCACGCGCATGGCGGCAAAGCGGGGTGTGCATGTGTGATTCGTAGAGAAGAGGTTGCATGGACAACAGGGGTATACCATAGCTTGAGCCACATTGCTTTGCGAGCTGCAGATACTGCCTACCATGAAAAATGACCGGTATTGAATAGGTTCAATACCGGCCATGCTTCAACTGAACAAGCCCCATGCAGATCTACTTCTTCTCAACCAGAAAACCTGGCGATGCAATCGACTTGAAATATACATCCAGATTCGATGCCGTAGGAACATGAACGTTAAACAGCGATTTATGCACCAATGTTTTATAGTGCGCAATCTGCTCGGGCGTCATCTGGGTAAAGATGTCACCATGCCCATAGATCCAGTTATAGCGTGGACTAAAAGTATTCAGCCCGGTCATCTGCTCGGCGAACTCGGTTGGGCTGTAACGGGCGCTTTTATCGGCATAGGAACCAACAATTTCATTACCGAAAGTTTCTTCGCGTCCACTGTAACCTAACGGTTGACCATCCTGCCCGATAACCTCACGATAATATCCGAACGGCCAAGCTCCCAGTGCAATGGAGCTACGCTGTTTCCAGTAGGCGTGATGCTTGGTGGGAATTTTCTCCAAAATCGTCACATCCAGATCTTGCACAAAGCTTCCCAATCCTACCGGGTCGGTGTTACTGTAGGTCAATTCCGTCAAGACATGCAATCCACCGGGAGCATTGTTTTCTGCCATTCCACTGAGCATCCCGGCAAACATATCGTTATACAACTCGCCGTATAAACGCACGCCTTCGGGCAGAGTCAAAAGCACCATGTCGGGGAACTCTTTCAGCATCTCCGTCACAACGGTGTGCCAGCGTTCTGCGATCTTGGCTTTGAGTTCGGGCAAGGGGCGCGGGTTGGCAGCGTAGCCTGCCCACTTCGGTTCATATTGATGCGGAATGTATTCCGTATCGATGGCGACACCGGCACAGCCACTCATACGGGCAAAGCGAGCACCTTCGGCAAAATTCCTGGTGAGGGTTTGCCATTTGGCATCATCGAAAAAGTCGGGCAAATCCTGGTAAAAAGCGATCTTTACAAAGTTGGAGTCAACACCGACCGCCTTCGAGGCTTTATTGGCGGCCAACACTTCCTGCAACAGTTTGTCGTCTTCGCCACGCGTTTGTGCGTCACCATCAGCCGCCCACACGTCGCTAAACCATTCGTGCATGATCTGATCGAACATGAAACCACCAAAGCCGCGCGCCGCCCATTGGGGAGCGCTGTCTTTGAGATAGTTCACATTAATCGGGCTAAAGAGCAAGGTGCGCGGGCGTTGCGGGCGGGTATCGGGCGCTTTGACATACTCGACCGCTTCAACCTGGCGCAACACCGCGTCATCGAACCAGACCACGTTCGCTTCGCCGGATGCATTCTGCAAATTGACTTCGGCCTGAGGCACCGGTTGCGAAAAAGTTAACCTGAACTGCACTTGCTGCCAGGTTTCGCCGACCGTGAAGTGC
>DAITOV010000075.1:0-16706 GCA_036833945.1 Abditibacteriia bacterium | reverse complement strand
AGTCAGGAAGCAAAAAGATACATCAATCCGGCTCGCTTACGCGCGCGGTTCTTCAAGACTAACTATGACTAACGAACTCACAAACCAGGTGGCAATCATCTCCGGTGGACTGGGCGATATCGGACGCGCTATCGCCATCGAACTGGCGCGGCGCGGGGCCGATATTGCGCTAGGCGATATTGCACCGGCTGTCGCTGCGACGCCGATTCTCGAAGCTCTCAACACCCTGGGGCGTAAGGCGAACTACACGCAAGTCGATACCGCCAACGCGCAACAAGTGAGTGATTGGGTGACACAGGTTGAAGCCGACCTGGGCACACCCAGCCTGATTATCCCCAACGCTGCCATCGCCACGCTCAAGAACACCAAAGAGATTTCGGCAGAAGAATGGACCCGCGAGGTTTCCATCAATCTCAACGGAGCATTCTTCTTAGCCCAAACCGCAGCATTACGATTATCACAATCCAACAAACCGGGCCGTATCGTCTTCATCGGCAGTTGGGCCGCCGAACGGCCACATCAGCACATCCCGGCCTATTCGGCTTCCAAGGCGGCTCTGCGCATGCTGATGCAGTGCATGGCGCTCGATTTTGCGCCTCACATTCTCATCAACGAAATCGCCCCCGGCTACGTCAATGCCGGGCTGAGCGGACGCATCTTCGCCGAGAAACCCGAAATCAAAGAAGCCGCGCGCCTGCGGGTGCCGATTCAACAACTCATTGAACCCGAGGAAGTCGCAGTACAAGTTGCCCACCTCTGCGACCCGGCCAATCGCCACATGACCGGCAGCGTGCTCACCATGAACGGCGGGTTATCCCTGCAAGGGGTGTTGCAGGCGTGATTGTTTCCCAACCTTCGTTTTCCGGCCGCATCGGTTTTTCCCAGATCGATATTACCCCGCCAGCAGGCATCTACGCCCGCAACTGGGGCGCGGCGCAACATGATATTGCTGAAGGTATCCATCGCCCGCTGCATGCCCGCGCTTTAGTTTTACAGGGCATTGATAGCGATGACTTTTTGGTATTGGCCTCGCTCGATTTAGGCTGGTGGAAAACCCGTGAAGACGAATGGTATGTGCGTGGCGCACTGTTGGAAGAGTTCGGCCTCGATGAAGCCAACCTCTTAATCAGCCTCACCCATACCCACGCCGGACCGGTGTTTTGCCGTGAAGACTCCGACAGGCCCGGCGGCCATCTCATTGCAGCCTACCTGGAGCAGGTGCGCGACGCTCTCATCTCCGCCACACGCACCGCTCTTTCAACCGCGCAAAACGCTACATTGGAATGGGCAACCGGCACCTGCACGCTGGCCCAAAACCGCGACTTGCCCGATCCGCACGGCGAGCGCATCGTTTGCGGCTTCCGCCCGGGCGCGCCTGCCGACGACACGCTTCTGGTTGGCCGCGTGAGCGATGCCAACGGCAAAACCCTCTGCGTGCTGGCCAACTACGCCTGCCACCCCACCACCCTGGCCCACGAAAACCGCCTCATCTCGCCCGACTGGCTGGGCGCGTTCTACGAAACCATCGCCGCCCACACCGGCGCTCCGGCCCTTTTCCTGCAAGGCGCATCGGGTGAATTGCAGCCGCGCGAAGCCTTCATCGCCGATACCGCCATCGCCGACGCCCAGGGCCGCCAGTTCGCCTACAGCGTACTCGCCACGCTCGAAAGTATGTTGCCGCCACAAACCCAGTTGGAATATCAAGGCGTCACCGAATCGGGCGCGCCTTTAGCCATCTGGCAACGCACCCCCGCCGAGGTTTCCCCCCACCTCCACGCCCGCCGCATCGCAGTGGAACTCCCCCTGAAAGACTGGCCCACCGCCTTAGAAATGGAAGCCGAGCGCCAAAGCTGCACCGACCGCGCCCTGCAAGAACGCCTCACCCGCAAAATCCGCGTCCGCAAAACCGTTGGTAATGGCACCACGTCCTCGCTGCCGGTGTGGATCTGGGAACTGGGTGACGCCCTCCTCATCGCGCAACGTGAAGAATGCTATTCCTCTTTCCAACAAGAACTGCGCCGTCGCTTCCCTGACAAAGCAATAATTGTGATGAACCTCACCAACGGATCCTGCGGCTATCTGCCACCGGCTCCGCTGTATGAATTGGATATTTATCAGGTATGGCAAACGCCCTATGCGCAGGGTAGTGCGGAGGCGTTGTTGGAACTAGTGACGGAAGAGATCGCAAAGCCATCGGCTCTTTAAAATTGTGACGCACTGCTTTTGACTTCCCCCAAGCTTTACGTCACAATCTGCGTATGTCTTCCCTCACCGCCACCCAGGCCAACCGTATTTTGCTTGAAGCCGTTAAGACCACCGACCTCAGAAAATTTGATGAAGCTGTGCGTCTCGGGGCCGATCTTGGAGCATTAAATGAAGGGAATCTGCCTCCTTTCATGTCGGGCAGTAATCTGGTGGGGGTATTGGCTCTGCAAGAAGCTATCCAGGCAACACAAAATAAAAAGTTAACTCCCGACCACATTGCTATTATTGAGCGCTTGTTAGAGATGGATGTCGATGTCAACGAGCGCCAGAACGCGCTGGATGCCACCAGTACGCCCATGTATGCCGCCCTGTGTTCGGGGCATTGTGATATAGTTGATTTGTTACTGCGTTATGGAGCGGAGCTCTCGGTGAGCGAACAGGAACGCAGGCCGCTGTTCCAATTTTTGGCGCAACAAGGTTCAGCCCGAGTAATGACGCGTGTGCTGATGTATCTCCCCTCCGACTTGCATAGAAATCCTATCCTAATAAACGAATTGGAAATGGCGTTTTGTGAAGCGGCCGCTCATGGACAGGCAAAGTTTGTCGAGATGCTGCTCAAGCGCAGGTTGTATCTTAATCAAAATCAGGAACAATCCCGAAAGGTTAAAAAGAATGCAATCATGCAAGCCGAGGCTAATGGCCATTCTGCAGTGGCTGCTTTAATTCGAAATTACGACTCAAATTATCTCGATGGGCAAACGCAGGAACAAACAGCACTTCACAGCGCGATACAAAGCGCTACAATAGATGCCGCAAAACAATTATTAATTAAAGGCGCTGATCCTAACGCCTTTAGCAAATTAAATCAAACACCATTAATGTATGCGGCCTCACGCGGGCACAGTGACATGGCCCGGATATTGGTGGAATTCGGAGCGAATCTACGAGCATTTACAGATTACGGCTGCGTTTTACACACAGCCGCCTACGGTGGGTTGAACTGGTTAGTGGAAGCCTGTCTGGAGGCGGGAGAGAAAGTCAATCACCAAGATGATTGGGGCAATACACCGCTAATGCAAGCCGCAAAATCCGGCCAACTCCACACCATGCAGTTGCTCGTGAAGCACGGCGCAGATATCAACCACGTGGCGCACTATGAAGGTGATACGCCATTGCACACCGCTATTTACAGCGAGCACGAAGAAGTCGCCCAATGGCTCATCGAACAGGGAGCCGATTTGACTGCCGAGTTTGAAAATCCAGATGCAGGAACTGTCACGCCGCTGATGGCGGCTGCATTTAACAAGCAAACGAACGTCGTTAAAATGCTCATTAAAGCCGGGGCCGATGTTTGCGCTATTGCGTCGGGCGAAAATTATACCGCGCTCATCCATGCTGCAGACAGCGATAGCATTGAAATTACCAAACTACTTTTACAAGCCGGAGCCGATGTCGCGCCCAGAAACGATTACGGCTGGACAGCGCTCATACGCGCTGCTCTTTGCGGCCATGAGGAAGTGACAGCGCTCCTCATCGAAACCGGTGCGGCCCCCAATACCCAGGATAATCATGGTGAAACCGCACTTCACAAAGCAGCCCTGGGCGGTCATGTTGCAATCGTTTCCATGCTAATAGCGGCCGGAGCCGACCGTAGCATTGTGAATAAGCATGGACATACAGCTTTGGATATCGCCAAAGAAGCGGATTATGAGAAGGTCGTTGAACTACTGAAAAATTGAACTTGGACCGATAGATTTCAGACGCGATAAATCGCGTCTCTACGCTTACTTCCGGCGCCACAGGAAAAACGCCCAAACCAATAACGGCGAAAGCACCACGGCGATTTGCAGCCAGGTTTGAGTGATGTGAAGCCTATCGAACAGCGCGAAACAAACCATACAGGCCAGAATTCCGTTGGGATATATTGCGAACTGCAGCAGGGAGTCGAATGCAAGTTCGCGCCAGAGGCTGGGTTTGGAAGTATTGGGAACTGGTTGGCCCATCGGAAATCTCCTCTTTCAACCGAAATAATAGGCGATGTGGGAGTTGAACCCACCTTTAAACACTTTATAAGAGTGCCTCTCACAACCGGTGAGACTATCGCCCGCAACGTGGGGTGACGTTACGAGCTGCCTATTCGGTTGACGGGAGACGTGAATTTCATCGTGGTTTGTATTGTGACAGGGAGCCGAATAGCCTGCAAGAGAAAATCAGGTTTGCTCTTTTTCCGGAGAAGCTTGATTGGCGGTTTTTCTCTTTTCATTCCGGCCATACCACCACACCCCCAGAGCAATCAGCAGCAGTGGGAAAAGAAACACCAGCACTTGCAGCCAAGTCGGCATGAAAGGAAGCGCCACCAAAAACGCCAGTACCAGCACGCAGCCTGCCTGGATACCAAGTTCCCCCAGGCCGTTTAACAGCGTGTCTCGAAACGACGCAGGTTTCGATTCGCTCTGGTTTTGCTGGTTCATTTCGATTCCATTGTGACAGGGATAAGCCAGCAGCGCAAACAGTCTCCCACCCGACAACCTTTTCCCACGCACTCAAGTTGCGGCGTTTGCTTTGCCGCTTTACCCATAATAAATAGGCAGCGTTTTTGGAGTGCGGCGACTTGTCGCCGCCAAAGCCTCACAGCAACGTCTTCGTTTCCAATAAGCGCCGACACGACGCGGTGACGAGTCACCGCACTCCAAAAGGGGCACATGATATTATCCAGGCGACGGTTTGCTTTTATTCTTGCAATAGCGTGCATTGTGTTGGGGTTGGGCATTCGCGCTGGGTTGGTGCCGCTCCCTGCCCTGCTCTCTACCTACGCCCCCGACGTGCTATGGGCGATGCTGGTGTTTTTCATCGCCATCTTCCTCGCACCACGCCAACCACTGACCGTCGTGGCATTAGCCGCGCTAGGCTTTGCGTTAATGATGGAATGCAGCCAGCTTTACCAGGCACCGTGGATTAACGGCCTCCGCGACACGCGCATCGGCGGGCTGCTATTAGGGCATGTTTTTTTGTGGAGCGATGTGGCGTGTTATACCTCTGGAATTGCACTGGCCACCGGTTTAACTTGTGCGGCATATAGGCCCTCAAAGTTCACTGGCCTATAAATAATGCCCGCTACCACAGTCCATTTTCCTTTCGATATTCGATCAATAACCGCGCCAATTCGGCAAACGCCTCATCATCGTTGGGGAATTGTTTTCGCAATGCTACCGCCACGTGATACCAGCCTCCATGCCCTACCCCCAGCTTTTGGCACGTCCACATCGTGAATTCATTCCAGTAATTAATTTCTTTCCAAACCAACGAATGAGAGGAAGACTTGGCTGCACCGCTGTAGTAACCATTCAAAAAAGCAACGGCTTCATCCAGAGTTCCGTTTAAGGTATACATGCCAGGACGTATACAAACCCCTTCGGGCAAGGTTCCAATCTGCTCGCCATTTTCTGAATATAAATCTCTTGCTTTCATATTCAATTTAATATTTTTGCTTCCCTTAACTGTCGGGTAAAAGTTGTGTCTTCATTATCGGCCCAGCGCAGGCAATCCATACAATCCGCTTCCATTCCCGCCTCGACCACTTCAATGAATTCGCATGGCACCCAACTCACCAGACAGCCGTGGCGATAACGTGGATTGGATGGGTCGCCCGGCAAATAGCATAGCCAGGTATCCCAGGGCGGAAGGTCTTCTATGTCAAAGAACCCTTGCGTTTCCACTTCTGTTGCGCCGTCCTCCGTGCCATCGGTAATGCTTGTTGCCATCAATAGCCGTCCGCTTTGCAAACCGATGGGAAGCTCACCAAAATTATGCAACCATTGCCCTCTTTCTTGGGCAACTGCATTCACAATATATTCCCACGACAAATCTAATCGCGAAAGAAGCCACGAACCCGGCGGACGAAGATCAAATGACCGCAAGCAGGTCGCTGGTTCTTCGGGATTAATCCGCGAAGAACACCAGGCGATCGTCTGCGTTAAGCGTAGCTGGAAATGAGGAAGGTCAATGCTACCATTCTCGACCAAACTTTCCGGGTGGACAGTTTTACCTCCCCAAAGTTTCTTCAGCATTTCCAATGCTTTGTGCATGATTTATCGCTCCTGTAGCAACCCTGCCGCCCTTAACTGCCGGGTGAAAGTGGTATCGACATTTTCAGCCCAATTCAGACAATCAACACACTGCACCTCAATCGCCCCCTGAGCCAAATCAATGAACTCAGGTGGCACCCAGCTTACAATATACTCATAACGAGAGATGTGGCCGGGGGGAGATTGACTGGGTAAATCTTCTCGTAAATAGCACAGCCAGGTGTCCCAGGCAGGAAGATCGTCGTCGTCCACAAAGCCTAACGCTTCTGCTTCCGCAGCACCATCTCCCACGCCTTCAGTAATGCCCGATGCAATTAATAATCGCCCATTTGCCAGCCCAACCGGAAGTTTGCCGGGATAATGCAACCAGCGTTCTCTTTCCTCGGCTATCGCCGTCACGATTTCATCCCATTTATAATTAAGCCGCGACGCAATCCAGGTTCCCGGTGGACGAAGATCGTGTGAACGCAAATAGGTGGCAGGCTCAGTTGCCACAATCCGCGATGAACACCACGCAATCGTCTGCGCCAGACGTTTTTGGAAGAGAGGAATATCGATGGTTGCGTTCATGAAATTATGAAGCTCCTTCGCGCCGAGGCTCTCCGCCCGAGAGATCAGTGCGTAGCCGAAAGCAATCGAGATGCTTTTTTATTATTCCGGCAATTAAGCCTGTCGAAACGGCGGCGGGCTACCTCGCATACCCAAACTCCTCGAACTTCGGATAGCGAACCCCCAAGGCCATCAACTCTTTGTAGGAAACTTTGCGCTTTTTTTGCATGTTGTAGCCAAACAACCGCTGTCCGCCCACCTCGAAAACCAGGTAACGCCCACTTTCATCCCACGCTAATGTTTCCCGGAACGGAACTTTATTATTGGGCCGAAAATCGGGCGTGGTGTATATCTTCTCGTCGTTAAGATGAACGATGAAATTTAAGTCCAGAAAGCTGTGTTTCCGAATAAGCTGGGCGGTGTAGCGGCCATCGGGCGATTCGAGAATCTGCACCACGCGATAATCTTTCACGCCGAAAGCCCGCCATATCTGGCTGAATCCATAAAGGCCAAACCCCAACAAGGCCACAAGGAAAAATCCCAGTAGAATGAACGTCCGGCGCTTCATGTTCATTTTATTGAAGAATTTGCAATGTTGTGGGCTTGGCACGCCAAGCCCTATAGCCATCAAGCTAAAGTGATTTACGATCAGTTACGACCTCTCCTCCCTCAGGGAAGGGTTAGGGGGAGGGAGTCGGAGAGTAGCAGTCATACTGAATATTGAACGATGAACCATAAAAGCTCGATGTCTTTCATTCAACATTTATAATCCGCATGATGCCTGAACTCCCCCACCCAACCTCCCCCTATGGGGGAGGAGTTACGCGATGCTTACCCCAACCTCCCATTCATCATTCATAATTCATCATTCAAACTTACCGTCTCCCACACCCCGCTTGCCAAATCGAGGGCGTAAAACACTTCGTTTGCCTGCCACTGTTCTTCTTCGTCTTCCATGCCTGAATACACACTGCCGCCCCAAATGTAAATGGCACCCGCTTCGCCTTTGTCGGCATCGAAGGCGGCGCGGTGGCGGCTGATCCAGCCGGGGTTTTCACCGCTGGTTTCTACCTTTTCGACAGCGAAAGTTGTGATATCAAGACGATAGACAGGAGTGGTGCCGGGCTGACGAATATCGGCATAGCCCAGGTTGCCGATGATATAGATGTGGCCTCCGGCCAGTGTGGCGCTGTGGTCGGTAGTGGGTGGGAACACCTCTTCGGGATAGGCGTAAATTTCGAAATTACCCCCGCCGTAGTGTACGAAGACATCGTTGTAGATGGTGTAATCGGGATCGTAATCGTCTTCGTGTTCGCCGCCGATTTCCACGATGCGCCGGTCGGGAATAATCGTGATCGACTTGCCGGAACGGTCGTAACTCCACACCGCGTCGTCGAAGTGGTCGGTGGTGTCTTCAAAAGTGCTACGGGCACGGTAGGCCGAAGCGCCGCTCCGCACCATGGCGTGCCAGAAGGGAGCGTCAATTTTTTCGGGGTTTTCCTCGCCGAAGTAAACGTATTTATCTTCCAGATACTCTTCGGGCGTGCAGTCGATTTCGCCATCGACTTCCAGCCCCAGGAGTTCACAGCGCATCTGTGGGCTGATATCGTTCAAGTCATCCCCGGCCTCCACCAGCAACTGCACGATATCCAGATTGGCAGCTTTGGCGATGGCCCGCAAGCCCGGCAAGGCGGCCATTTCTTCACTGAGGTTTTCCTTGAAATCGGGGTTCTGCTCGATGAATTCGGGGTCGAGCGCGGCCAGCATTTCATCGAAGCCCTCAAGCAACCCCATATCCAGGGTATCGGCCCCGGAAGCATCGGTCAAAGTGATGTCGGCCCCGGCTTCCAGCAACACGGCCACGCACTCGGTGGCCCCGCTCTGGGCGGCCAGCATCAAGGCCGTTTCGCCTAAATCGTTCTGGGCGTTAATTTCCGCTCCGTGCTCCAACAACCACGCAACCACCGGTGCGTCGCCGTTTTCGGCGGCAATCATCAGCGGCCTGCGCCCTTTGAAGCCCTGCGCATCTACCTCGCCACCGGCCTGGTGCAGCAGCTCGATTCTTTCGATATCACCTAATTCCACCGCCAGCAGCCACGAGGTGCGGTTGCTGCTATCGACCGCTTCCAGGTCGGGGTTTTGGGCCAGTTCATGGCGCACATCGCTCGCCTCGCCCAGCACCAGGGCACACTTCAAATTATCCCACTGCAACAGCTCCGCATCGGCCCCGGCTTCCAGCAGCGCCGCCACCACGTCGAATCGCAACGCTTCCGAAGCCAGGGTGAGCGCCGTTTCTTCCAGGTCGCTCTCGCCATTGAGCGGTGCCTCGTAGCGCAGCAAAAGCTCCACCAGCGGCAACATATCCACGCCCTGCATCATGATGTTGCTGTGCAGGGCATCGAGCAGCGCATCGTAACCGCCTTCGCGTTGATAATTGACATCGGCCCCCGCAGCCAGCAACGTGCCCACCGATTCGAGGGTGCCATGCTCGATGGCCAGCCCCAGCGCCGTATCACCACTTTCGTCGTGAACCGCATTCACATCGGCACCGTTCTCAATCAACAGCCGCAGTATCTCCGTACCCGGCAGGGGGTTGACCGCCGCCACCATCAGCGGCGTGTAGCCGTCTTCATCGACAATATTCACATCAATGCCGCGTTTCAGTTCGGCGGTTACGGCATCGAGTTCATTATAAGCAACAGCAGCGTGGAGAGGAGTCATGACATTATTTTACGACAATGATGAACGCGGAATGATGAATTATGAATTAAAGTATTGGATTAGCAAAAGTCTTCTCTTCTAACCATTGACATCAACGCCCGGTTGCCTTACTTCTGCATTCAGCATTCTGACTTGCCGCTCACGCCCGGTTACCTCCATTCATCATTCATCATTCATCATTCATCGTTCATCATTATCCTCTTCTCATACAAATCCGCTTCCAGCCACTGCGTGCCGCCGGTGCCGCGTTCGCCGAAGCGGGTGAGATAGATCACGGCCTCGCCGGTTTGGCGGTCTTGGTAAAAGCGGAAGTTGGAATGCTGCACGAATTCACCTTCTTCGGGGGTGTGAGAGGCCACGGCAGTGATGCTCTCGCGCAACAGCGTAAAAGTGTCTTCGCACACCCGGCCAATAAACAGCGGTGAACGCGGCCAGTTGCCCTGCGCTGGTTGGCCCGTCAGGCAGAGGTTGCCCACCCAGTAAAGCTGCTGGTCTTTAATGGAGCGAAACAAGAGCGAACCGGTAGCGCTCGATTCCACCAGGTTGCCGTCGTCATAACTCCACGGCTGGGCTTTGCTCCAGTTCATGCCACCATCCTGCGAAAATGCCACCCACTTATAGCCCGGTTTATCGAGCCAGGCGGCATTCGAGCCGCGCAACACCATCGCCAGCCTGCCATCGGCCAGTTCGGTGACCGTGCCTTCGCACATGCCGCGCGAACTCTCGCCATAGCCAAACGGCACCGGGTTGCCCAGCACCCAGTCGAGTTCGTTATTCTCGTTCCAGGTGCCAATTAAGAGGCCGGTTTCCCATACATCGACAAACACATCGTTCATATCCTCGCGCACCGCAAAACCGTTCCAATCGTCTTCGTGGTCGGCCACATTGGCTAGACGCTGCACCGGCACCAGCAGTTTGCCGGCGGCTGTTTCAAACGGATGCGCAAAGCTGACATAGACGCTCTGCTTCTGCCCGAAATTACTCACCACCGCAGGCTGGGCGCGGTTCTCCACGAACTCTTCCGGGCTGGCGACAGTAATGCGCAAAAACCCGCTACGGCCACGATCGGCGTGGTTCAACTGACGCTGAAAAACCTCATCGACCAGATGCACCACTTTGTTGCGCTCCGCGCTGTAGAAGATGCTGTTCTCGATAAAAACCGTGTAGCCCTCTTCCTGCTCGATGCGCGTCAGAGCCAGGCGCGGCTCGCTCCAGGTCACGCCGTTATCGGTGCTCACGGCATCGAAAAATCCATCATGTACATCGCTGCCAAGCTGGCGGCCAATGCGCCGCAGCAGTGTGGGCTGGATGGGGTCGATGTAAGAGATAGCCCCGCAGATGGGGGTACCGTTTTCGTCTTTGGGTAGGATGCAACGGCTTTTTACTGTAATCATGGTTTTTGTTGGGGGTGGGAGGATGCCGGGATATGTGGCATTTACTTGCCCTTATTCTTTATTTATCTTTGTATGTTATCCGCTCTTCGCCATTGCAAACTCGCCAAATCCAGGACAAACGTCGCTTCGTTACTAATCGCCTCATTTTGAGCCTTACCAGAGTTTGCCGGGACAATCGATCCGCCGTACAAGTGGATTTCCCCCGCCTGGCCGTTGGAAGAGAAGAGAATCGCTTTGTGGGAGAAAATCAAACCTGGGTTCTGGCCACTAATTTCTAATCTTTCTATTGCCAACGTCTTTGTATTGAGGCAATACACCGGTGTCGAATCAAATTCACTGTCTTGATTCTCCCCATACCCACCGATAACGATAATATCATCGCCCACCAATGTGGCAGTGTGGTCAGCAATTGGTAAAAAGGCGGAATGGGGATAGCCGTAAATTTCAAAGCGGCCTTTATCATAGAGCACAATAACATCGTTGTGGAGGCAGGCTTCCCAACCACCAATGCTAATAACCCGTCCATCCGGCAGAGGCGTAATTGAGTAACCCATGCGAACAAAACTCCATGTACGCGTGAGTTGGGGGCTGTGTTCATCACCAAAATCTTTGCTGACTCTAAATGGATTTGCCCCACTGCGCACCATAGCGTCCCAGAACGGCACTTCCATTTTCTCCGGGTTGGTTGTGCCTTCGCGCACAAGCTTACCCTGTTCGTATTCTTCCCGTTCGCATTCGATCTCACCTTCATACTTGAAGCCAAAATAGCGTGAACGCATCTCGTGGTTGATTTGACCTAAGTCTGCCCCGGCAGCCAGCAGAAGATCTACGATTTCAACATTCTCGGCCAAAGCCATCGCGGTTATGTCGCCCATACACTGCAACTCACGAAACTCACGTTGCTTTTCGGGTTCGAGCCATTCACTGCTGGCGACACGATATTTCGCTTGTCTGGCTATTGCATGTACATCGGCTCCTAATTCCAACAGCCGCTGCACACCCTGTATCCAACCACCCGGCACATAACGATCCCTGGTATATATTCCACGGGCGGCAAGCATAAGTGGCGTCCGGGCAAATTCGTTCGGCTTGTTGACATCGGCACCCGACTTGATCGCCGCTTCCAGATCATAAATATTCCGCTCATCTATCGCGCGAAACAATGGCGAGCTGTCATCCTGCCGCTCTTCTTTATCCCACTCACCTTCAGACACCCAACGTGCAATGAAAGCATAGATAGTTACTGACAAAATCAGTGAAGCCGTCATTATCCAGTAAAACTGCCCCCATTTCCGCGAGATGAGTATGACATTAATAGGGTCATACCCCTCCGGCACAGGAAGATTGCTGGGTGGAGCAAAGCCAATTGCCAAGCACATCACCGCTAAATTAAAACCAACCAACAACCAGCAAACCGCATTTAACCGGCGCTTCATATTAAAAACCTCACCGATTCCCTTTTTTCCATTTCAAGCTTTCTAAATCCAGCACAAAAGTCGCTTCGTTTTCAATCCAGTCTTCTTCGTCTCTTCCAGCCTTCGCCATGCACACATGGCCACCTTCCAGGTGAATCTCACCGGGCTTGCCTGCCACGGCTTTAAAGTTGGCGCGGTGGCGCTGAATCCAGCCGGGGTTTTGGCCGGTGGTTTTGACCTTTTCCATCGCCAGCGTTTTGGTACTGAGCCGATAAACCGGCGTGGTGCCGGGTTTGCGGTCTTGCGGGTAGCCCAGGCCGCCGATGATGTAAATGTGGTTACCCACCAGCGTGGCGGTATGGAAATCGGTAGGTGGGAAGACGCTTTCAGGGTAACCGTAAATCTCAAACTGGCTATTGCCGTGGTGGACGAAGACATCATTATAGATATGGAAATCGCGATCGTAGAAATCTTCATGCTCGCCGCCGATTTCGATGATGCGGCCATCGGGCAAAAACGTCATCGACTTGCCGAAGCGTTGATTGCACCACACAGCACCGGCGGCGGCTTTTTCGTTGGGGTCGAACAGGTCGCGCGCGTCGGAGGCTATCGCGCCGCTGCGCGTCATGGCGTTCCAGAAGGGCACGTTCATCTTCTCGGGATTAACTCTGCCAAAGCGCGGGGCACGGCCGCTTTGGAATTGCGGAAGTGTGCAGTCGATATAGCCAGTTATTACCAGCCCCAGCATCAAAGCGCGCGTTTCATCGCTGATCTCGGCAATATCGCCACCGGCCTCGACAAGGAGATGCACGACCGCGCCGGTAGAAGCTTTGTTCATGGCGGTGTTGCCGGGCGTGTTTTTCATCATTTCCCGAAACTCTTCTTTGGACGCCTCGTCTTTCAAGCGAAACTTGGGATCGACTTCTTCCATCACCGCCACGGGGTCGTAGTCGGGCGCAGGGTCCTTGTCGGTGAGGTGAACATCGGCCCCGGCTTCCAGCAACAGCTTCACGGCTCCGGCTTGCCCGTATTCGGCGGCGGTCATCAGCGGAGTGTAGTAATAGTCGTCGCGCGCATTGACATCGGGCTTGTTGGCCAGCAAACCCTTCAAGGTTTCGAGGTCGCCCGATTCGGCGGCTTCGTGTAGGGGGAAGGAGTTCTCTCTTTCGCCGTCTACGATGAACGACTCTACAAAGAGGCCGCGACTTGCCATAGGCAGCCAGGTGCGCATGGCAAAATAGCTACCAGTCATCAGCACGAGGGCCGCCGCTACTGCCAGGCTATAATGCAAATAGAGAAAAGGCTTTTTCATGATGGGAAGACTTGGAAACGTTACCTCTATTATGCCAGATGGTGCTGTGACACTGTTTCAACTTTTTACGACGGTGTTGTTAAAAATAAGTACTCTTTCATTGAAAGAAGGAGCTTAATAGTTATAGAAAGACAAACGACAAAAAGAGGGATGCAACTGTCACACTTGCCACCCTGCCCCACGCAACAAAAAACCACCGCCTGAGAGTTCAGGGGTGGTTTGACGGCGGTAGGTGGTAGACAGGAAACAGGAGGTAACCGGGCGTTGATGCTGACGGTTACCCTCCGCAATCCGTCATCCTCGCGAACGCGGGGAAGGTATATTGAAGATGAATGCTGAATGATGAACGCTGAAGTAGGCAACCAGGCGTGAACGATATACGTAGGGGCTTGCGGCGGCAAGCCCGGTGCTTCAGGCACAAGTTGACATTACACACTGCCGCCATTGCCGCAGTCCGTCATCCTCGCGAACGCGGGGAGCCAGTCCACGGCTTTTTGGTTAGGCTAAAGCCAAATTGCTTACCCAACAAAATCTATTAAGCACCGGGCTTGCCGCCGCAAGCCCCTACGGGTCGCTTGTAGCCCCCAACTGTTACAAAGTTACAAGTTTTCCTACCAATATGCGAGGTGCCGTGAAAAACGTGTAACTTTGTAACTCTGTAACACTTGAACTCAAAGTAGCTACTTTAAAAGTTACAACAGCAAATTTGTAACTTTTTATGAAATTCCTTGGCTGCTATTACAAAAGTTCTTCTGTAAGCTATAAGCATGGTTCTTGACATTCACGCGTCCTTCCTGAAATAGACGTCGCAGAGTAAGACGCACTGTGCTAGGCGACAGTCCCAATTCCTCAGCAACATCTCGTGGTGTGAAACTATCACTCCGCTCACCCAACAACTCCAATATCTGCTGCCTGGTCGTAGCACTCCCCACTTCCTCCGCATCGCCCAACAGCTCCCAATGGCAATTACTGTTATTAAAACGCAATGCCAACTTCTCGTGGCCAATATCTCGGCCGGTGAGGTGCAGCACGGCATCGTCTTTGCCGCGTTTGCGTTCGAGCACCATCAAGCCATCGGCTGCGCCGGAAATACCCACGGTGCCGGTGAGCGCTTCGAACGGGTCTTCGCAATCGCGTTTGGAAAGATGGTGCAGCACCAGAATCGCCACGCCGTATTTATCGCCCAGGCGCTTAAGGGCGCTGCAGGCGGCGTAGTCATCGCCATACAAGTCGTTGGTTTGTTTGCGCGAGGCACGGAACTTTTGCAGCACGTCGATGATGACCAGACGCGCTGTCGTATTCTGTTGCAACCACCGTTCGAGCCGTTCCAGTCCGCCGTTATCGGCTGTGGCCCAGGCGTTCTGGAGGTGCAGATTGGGCGGTGCGGGGTCGCTCCCCAGAAGCATTTTAGTGCGTTGCTGTAAGCGGATGAGTGAATCTTCCAGGGCCAGATAAAGGACCGGACCCCGGCAGGTGGGGGCTTGCCCCAGGAACGGTTTACCCGCAGCCACTGCCAGTGCCAGCGAAAGCGCCATCCAGCTTTTGCCCTGTTTCATTTTGCCACCCAAAATGGAAAACCCTTGCGGCACATAGCCCGGCACTGCCCAGCCGGGTTCTTTCAATTCTTGCATCAGGAGCTGATCGGCGGTGATGGTGGCAGGAAGCTGGTGACGCGCAATACGCTCGCGAATGCGTTCGAGCGCCGCCTGGGTGTTTTCGATGGCATCCATACCCGCTCCGCTGTAGATCATGGAAGAAAGCCGCTCCCCAGCCTGCAAGGCCTGGCGCTGCTGCGAAGCCAGCATCACGCGATGGGCATAGCTTTCGATGCTGCGTGTGTTGGGACAGGTTTCAACCAAGGCAGAGAGGTAACCTACCCCGCCCACGTTATCGAGCTGGCCTTGTTGCCGCAGTTCACCGGTCAGGGTAATGAGATCAACCGGCATCTGCTCAAAATACATCTCCGCCATGATTTTGAACAACGCGCTGTGCGACACTGTGTAGAAATCGGAATCACTGAGCCAACTCACCGCCTGACTGATGGCATCCTCTTCAATCAACATCGCGCCCAGCACGCTTTGCTCGGCTTACAGCGCACGCGGTGTAATGCGTTGCTCCGGCACCTGATCGGCCTTCTGTCTGAAATCGCTCACGCGCCCACGCGGCGCACGCCCGGCTTGAGGTTGTGCAGTCATAAGATTTTGGTCTTTGGTCTTGGTTGAAGATCGGAAAAGCGGGTCGTGGTGCCCCTCGTCACCTAAGGTGCAACATGCAGGAAAAGCGGAAATGAGTTCGCTTCTGCATGGTAATTTCAAACGGAATCGGCCTGTTGGTAGTTCGTAACAGGCTGGTTGTTTTCGGAGGGGGATTTAGGCTTAATTATACCACAAATGGGGGTCTTTAGCCAGAGATTGGAATGACCTCAGGAGAAACGGCTTTTAGCCACAGATTAACACAGATTGCACAGATTTTTTGGAGCCTGGGGGAAGTTTAAGTGCTGGGCTGGCACTCAAAATACACTTTCTACAATGATAATATTGGTAGTTTAGAGTTACTTTAAAACCCGTGAGGGACTTATTGCCGCAAAATCTTATCCATCCCTTTGCCTTTTGCAAGTTCATCAATCAGCTTGTCTAAGTAGCGAATCTTTTGCATCAACGGATCTTCGACGTCTTCAATACGAACCCCACATACCACGCCTTTAATCAGCGCGCTATTGGGGTGGATGGCGGGGGCCTGTGCGAAAAAAGTCTCGAAGTCGTTTTCCTGCTCGATTTGCTGTTGCAATCCGGCCCGGTCATAACCCGTCAACCAGCAAATGATCTGGTCAACCTCTTCCTTGGTGCGATGCTTGCGCTCCGCCTTTTGCAGATACATCGGGTAAACACGTGCAAACGCCATTTTGAAGATATTATGTTGAGACATCGCTATTCTCTCTCCTGGTTAGGCTGAGGCCCTACTTGCATGAGGTCTTAGAAGCTGTTTAATAAGTCACGTTTGTGAGGTGTGGTTTATGCTGAAGTTG
>DAITOV010000074.1:0-16806 GCA_036833945.1 Abditibacteriia bacterium | reverse complement strand
ATTTGCATTCCCTCCCCTCAGCCGTAAATTTCAACCGAGGATGTGAAACCTAATGGCTTTGAAAACATTGGAAGACGCACTGGTGGAAGGATTGGAAGATTTAGTGAGTGCCGAGTCGCAGATTGCCGAGGTGCTTCCTAAAATGGCAACCAAGGCCACCAATAAGGAACTGAAGACGGCTTTTCGCGACCACCTTAAGCAAACCAAAGAGCATTCCAAGCGCTTGAAACAGGCTTTCAAGCTGATGGGCAAGAAGCCTCAATCGAAAACCTGTGAAGCCGCCAAAGGCTTGGTGGAAGAAGGCAAATCCATCATCGAAGAAGATGCCGAACCCGATGTCATGGACGCGATGCTGATTAACGCCGCCCAGAAAGTCGAGCATTACGAAATCGCCTCCTACGGCACCCTCTGCACCTGGGCCAAACTTCTGGGCCTCAAGGAAGTTCACGCCGTGCTGGCAGAAACGCTTAACGAAGAAGAACAGACCGACAAAAACCTGACCAAACTCGCCAAGAAATCCATCAATAAAAACGCGATTAATAAACCGAAGTAGTTTCCCGGCTGTATTCAACACAAAGTCCACAAAGAAATCACAAAGGGCACACCAATCTTTCCTTTGTCATTTCTTTGTGTGCTTTGTGTTAAATCAAGAACATCAGGGTGAGAAAAATAATCGCGTCAACTTGCGACGAAGTTAGCGTAGCCGAAGGCTTTGCGTGCTATAAACACTCAAGTTAATCGTCATGCTTGGTTAGGTTCATGTTCAGCGTCGATAGTCGCCATTTCCGTTACCAGCAGACGCTCGCAGTTTTCCAGGCTCAAGTCTTCGGCGGGAATCTCTTGTTCTTTGCGCCCTGTAGGCATCATGAAGGCGATAATAAGCCCGATGCCTGAAAGCACGGCGCAGATCCAGAATACGTTATGCAGTGCCGCAGATAATGCCACTTCCAGCAGATCGACCACGGCTTCCGACAGACCGGAACGGGCAGAGGCATCGATGAGAGCGCTGGGGTCGCCAGCCAATTTTTCGGCCATTTCCGTGGTCATGGCCGAACCGGGGCGGTTGGCGGCTTCGGCTAAGTGATTGCCCAAACCGGCGGTGAGCACCGCGCCCATTACCGCTACGCCCACCGCGCCGCCGATGGAGCGGGAGAACTGGTTGAGCGAAGTTGCCACGCCAAGCTGCGCGCGCTCCACCGATTGCTGAATCGCCAGCAGCAGCGTGAGCATGGTGAGGCCCAGGCCCGAGCCGATAACGGCCAGATCGGCATAGAACCAGGCGCGGCTGGTGTGGCGGTCGCTGAGCGAAAGGAGGATAAATCCGAGTACCATCAACGTGAGGCCGCTGATGACGGTGGTCCGGAAACCCACTTTGAGCAGCATACGCCCGCCGATGACCGAAAGCACCACCCAACTCAGCATGAGCGGGGTGAGCATGGAACCGGCTTCGGTTGCAGTTGCGCCCAATGTGCCCTGGGCAAAGAGCGGCACGAAGGAAATTGCGCCGAACATCGCCATACCGGCGAAAAACGAAGCCGCAATCGCCATGGCGAACATGCGATTGGTAAAGATTTTGAGCGGCACGATGGGATCGATCGCTCTCATCTCCACCACAATAAATGCGGCTGTCAACACGAAAAAGGTAGTGAGCAATATCAAATTGCGCGGCTCCAACAGCGCGTGGAAAGAACTGGTTTCCACCAATGCCAACATGAGCGCCGTAATAGCCAGGGTCAGCAAAGCGGCACCGGCGTAGTCGATGCGCGGCTTTTCGTGCTGTTTTGGTTCTTGCAGGGCGATGCCCATGATGACAGCCGTTGCCAAACCGAAGGGCACATTGATGAAAAAGACCCAGTGCCAGGACAGCTGGTCGGTGAGGAATCCGCCGATGAGCGGCCCCACCACGCTGGAAAGGCCCCACACCGCGCTGAAAATCGCCTGCATTTTGGCGCGTTGTTCGAGGGTATAGATATCGCCGATGATGGTCATGGCGATCGGCATCAGCGCACCCGCTCCCATGCCCTGAATAGCGCGATAGATGATGAGCTGCGTCATATTGTCGGACATGCCCGAAAGGATGGAGCCGAGCAGAAAGAGGCCGATGCCAAGCTGATAGGGCAGACGGCGGCCATAGAGGTCGGAGAGTTTGCCCCACACCGGCACCGTCACGGTGGAGGTAATGAGATAGGCCGAAAAGACCCAGCTATAGTGGTTGAGGCCGCCCAGTGCGGCAATGACAGTCGGCATCGCGGTGCCAACGATCGTCATTTCCATGGAGCCTAAACACATGCCCAGCAAAACAGCGGCAGTGACGGCTAAGCGGCGTTTGTGTGACATTGGCAATACGTCTTTGCCTGATGCCTGTTGTAAATCGTCAGTTACTTCCATACGTCTGCAGCAGTCGGCCGGAATTACGCGCGGCGGACCGAAAAATCACCCAAAGGAGAACTTATCACAAAGCAGACACCAGCCGTTGCTTTGTATAATTGAAAGCTGCGTTTTTATTGTTCCGTCTCATGTCCGCCCGCCCTCCCTCTCGCTCTGATGTTTCAGCCTCCCAGGGGGTAATGCATCGGCAAACAAACGCCGCCAAGCTTTCGCTCTACTCCAACATCGCTCTAGTCATTATCAAAGTCGCAGCCGGTTTGATGTCGGGCGCGATCAGCGTTTTGGCCGAAGGCGTACAATCGGGCCTGGACGTGCTGGCTTCGTTGATGATTTTGTGGACGGTGCAGCAGGCCGCGACTCCGCCCGACCGCTCGCATCCTTATGGGCACGGCAAGATGGAAAGCCTGGCCTCGCTGATTCAGGTCGGACTCATCGGCGGCAGCGCCTTCTACATCATCCACGTCGCCTGGGAACGCTGGAACGCCCCGGAAATGCCTCGCCTCGATTGGGGCGTGGCGGCCTTGAGCATTGCTATCGTCGTCAACTTCTTCGTTTCGCGCCACCTCAAGACCGTGGCCGATGAAACCGGTTCTCATGCCATTGCCGCTGAATCGATCCATCTCAAAAGCGATTTGCTCTCCTGTGCCGGTGTGCTGCTGGGGCTGGCGGCGGTGTGGGTCACCAAAGAACCGCGCCTCGACCCGCTGATTGCGGCTTTTATGGCCGTGGTGGTGATTGCCTCCTCCATCAAACTGGCACGCGAAACCGTGCGGCCCCTGCTCGATGAAAAGCTGCCCGGTGAGGAAGAAGCCCAGATCCGCGCCGTGCTGGATGCCGACCCGCGCGTACTCGACTATCACCGCCTGCGCACCCGCCAGGCCGGGAGCCATCGCCTGATGGACGTGCATATTCAGTTAGACGACCACCTGAGCTTTAAGGAATCACATGATATTACAGAGGAAGTGGAAGACGCCATCCGCGCCGTGCTGCCCAACCTCGATATCATCGTACACGCCGAACCCTACGAAGAAGAGCTGCGCCACCAGCAAGAGGCGCATTAGGTATGAAAAAGAGTTTCAATGCCGCCACACTGGCGCTGGTCGGAGAGGAGTTGCAGCCGCTGGTCGGCGGGCAAATCCAGCGCATCGCCCAGCCGGGGCCGTTGCAAATCACGTTTTCCATTTTCAAAAATGGAGTGGGCGAAAAACATTTGCTGTTCGATGTGTCGCCGCAGTTCTACCGTGCCCACCTCACCACACGCCGCTTGCCGGGCCTGCCCACCGCCCCGGCGTTTTGCATGACGCTGCGCAAATATCTGCACGGTGGAAGAATCGTTAGTATTGTGCAACGCGGCACAGACCGCATCCTCGACATTCTGGTGCAGCACGAAGGCGAAATGTATTTGCTGAGCGCCGAACTGATGGGCAAGCACGCCAACCTGATTCTGGTGGCAGCAGACGGCAAAATTCTGCACGCCGCCAAACTCATCACCAGCAAGCAAAGCCGCCTGCGCGAAGTGCTGCCGGGGCGCGAGTATGTGGAGCCACCGGCACCGACGGCACAGCGACAGGAAGTTTCTGCGTTCAAAGATAGCGCCGACCTGGACGAGTATTTCGCCCACGCGCAGAAAAATGCCGTCTTCGAGCAGCAAAAAAGCAGCTTGCTGGGCGTGCTGCGCAAAACCCACCAGCAAAAAGCCCGCGCCCTGGCCCAGGTGCAGCGTGGCGCGCAGGAGAGCACGCGGGCCGACGAATTTCAAAAATATGGCGACTTGCTACTTTCACAGCTTTATGCCGTGAAACCTAATGCCAGTGAAGCTGAGCTAACCGACTATTTTGCGCCCGATGCAGGGCAGATCACGGTGGCGCTCAACCCCGACCTTACGCCGCAAGAAAACGCGCAGAAATATTTCCAGAAAGCCCGCTCGGCCCGGGAAAGCGCCGAGGAATTGCACGCCCTGCAAGACCGGCTCGAAAAAGAAACCAACGAAGTGGGCGAAGCGGTGGCACAGGTTGAGGCGATTACTACCGATGCCGAGGCGCTCAAGCGGTGGGAAGAAAAAGCGCGCGCCAAAAATTGGCTGCGCAGTGTTCCCGAGGGCACGCCGAAGGAGAAAGCTGCTGCCAATAAGCCGGAGTTCGGTGGGTTCAAAATTAAACGCTTCACCTCGCCCGATGGTTATGAAGTGCTGGTCGGCGAAAGCGCCACCGCCAACGATTATCTGGTGACGCGCCTGGCCCACTCCAACGACTGGTGGCTGCATTTGCGTGGTGGGACGTCTTCGCACGCCATCGTTAAAACCCAGAACGCCCCCGACCGTGTGCCGCGCTCGACCCTACTCTTTGCGGCGCGGCTGGTGATTGCCCGTAGCGTTGCTAAGCATGCTGGTTGGGCAGAGGTGGATTATACGTTGCGGAAATATGTGCGTAAGCCCCGCAAAGCCGCGCCGGGGAGCGTGACGATGACGAACCAGAAAACGCTGCATGTGGAGCCGGAGAAGAAATGATGGCGCTTGCCAGGCATCTGTAGGAGCTCCCCTTGTGGGTGCCCGCGACGTATTAGCCCGATTAACAGGATGCACTGTCTCAAACGCATCGGGCATCCACAAGGGGAGCCCCTACAAGGCAATTCCTAACGCCTGGGCATAAACCTCCAACGTTGCCTGCGCTTGTTTTTCGACGGAAAACTGCGCTGCGCGCGCTTTGCCCAACTGTTGGAGCTGACTGGCTCTTTCCGGCGCTCCCAGAACCGCTTCCAGCCCACTGGCAATACTTGCCACCGACAGTGGATCGGCCAACTGCGCTGCGCCGCCAGCGACTTCGCTCATTGCCCCGTTATGACTGGTGAGCACCGGCGCACCGCAGGCCATGGCTTCGATGATCGGCAAGCCGAAGCCTTCGTAAAGGCTGGGATAGGCAAAACAGGCCGCCCCGGCGTAGAGCGCGGGCAGATCTTCATCGGCCACGTAACCAGTGGTTGTGATTTGGGATTTTGGATTGGGGATTGCAGATTGTTCCTCGCCCCAGCCCTTTTTGCCGACGATAACGAGTTGGTGGGGCCAATCAGGATGCGTTTGTAGGCATTGCTCGAAGGCTTCGATGAGACGGGGCAGGTTTTTACGGGGCTGCAACACGCCGACGCTCAAAACATAGGGCGCATCGCCTAATTCATATTTGCGGCGCACCCGCTCGATCTGAGCAGTCGTGACGGGCGTGTAGTAGCGTGGGTCGATGGAATAGGGCGTGACGCAAATATTCTTACCACGCACCGGCAGATATTTCTCAATATCTTGAGCTGCCGACTGCGTGCCGCAAATTACCCTTGCAGCGCGGCGCGCGGTACGCGGCATCTGGGCGTTCATGATGGCGCGATGCAAGCGCGGAAACGTCTCGGGCATGGCGCGCCACACTACGTCGTGGATAGCCGTGACGTAAGGACACGATAAAAAGAGCGGGGCCAGATATTGGAGATGGATCAAATCCAGGCCCGCACGCCGGGCATGGCGCGGCAAGGCCCGCATCGTCCACATGCGTGAATTGGCGGCTTCGAGCGCTACAACTTCAAAGTTGGGTGAATACGGCAGAACACCCTCGAGATCGGGCCTGTCCAGCAAGAGCTGGAACTGCCATTTGCCGGCATCCAACTTCAATGCTGCCAACCCTCGCAACAAATTGAGAATGTAAGTGCGGTCGCCGGTCTTGGGCGAAAGCGCCGCCCGGGCATCGATACCAACAACCCACGCGGAATGACGAACGGGCAGCATCTCACTCCGGCTACCATTCATCATTCCGCGTTCATCATTCATCGTTGCCGTTAAATCCCCTGAACACGGGCCGGGCGGCTACCGGCTTGCAATTCAAAGTTGCTCGCCTTGCCGTTTTGCCACACTTCGAGTGTTACTTTCGAGCCGGGAGCGGCATCGGCAATAAGGTTGCGGAGCTGTCCGGGCGATTCGACGGCGACACCGTTGAACTTGGTGATGACGTCGCCACCTTCGCTCCACTGAGCGCGTCCACCGGGACCACGGGTATAGACACCGGTCACCAGCACGCCATTGGTGTTGGGCAAACGAAGTTGGGTCGCAACATCATCGGTGACGGGCGCGACCACCAAGCCAAGCCAGCCACGGGTGATTTTGCCGTTCGCAATCAGTTGATCGCTCAGTTTATGGGCCAGGTTGGAAGGAATTGCCAATCCGATGCCCTGGTTGCCGCCGCTTTCGCTGAGGATGGCGGTGTTGATGCCGATCAACTCGCCATCCATGTTCACCAGCGCTCCGCCGGAGTTGCCGGGATTGATGGCGGCATCGGTTTGCAAGAAGTCTTCCACATCCGAAATGCCCAGGTCGCGGCGGCCTTTAGCCGAGATGATGCCCTGCGTCACGGTTGAAGAGAGATTGAAGGGGCTGCCCACGGCCAGCACGATATCGCCGACTTCCAACTTGTCGCTATTGCTCCATTTCAGCACCGGGAGGTTACCGGGCGGAATTTTGAGCACCGCGACGTCCGAAGCCGGGTCGCTGCCGATCAAACGCGCTTTTACGCGGCGACGGTCGGACAGTGTGACGGTGATTTCGCTGGCGTTGGCGATGACGTGGTGGTTGGTGAGAATGATGCCGGATTTATCGGTAATCACGCCCGAACCCAGACTCTGGGCGCGCCGGTCTGGCTCGCGGCGCAAACCGCCAAAGGAATCGTCGCCAAAAAATTCAAAGAAGGGGTCGCGCAGCACCCGCCCGGGCACGATCTGCGTCGACTGGATGTTGACCACCGCCGGAGTGACGCTTTTGGCGATTTGCGCGTAAGTCGCACTCAGGCTCTTCAAATCGGTAGCATTGCGAATCGGGGTTTGCGCCAGCGCCGGGGTAACGGGCGGGTTGGCCTGTGGCAGACGCTGCACACAGGCTCCGGCAAAAAAGCCCAGCAGCGCTACCGCGCCGCCGAAGGCGAGAATTTTTACTTTGGGGGATGCGGTTTTCATAACTCAAATTATAACGAGAGTCGCCCGGAAATGAGAAAATTTTCTGCACCGCCTAAATTGGATAGCTCCCATATGAAATCCCAATTGGCGGAACGTAGTTTGCACGACTAAACTGTCCGGTTAGTTCCTTGTTTACCAATAAAAAACTTTCAAGGAGACTCATTAAGGAGAAAACTCATCATGGCCCACGAAATTGATCCATTGCCCTACGCATATAATGCGCTTGAGCCGCACATCGACGAACAGACGATGCAGATCCACCACGATAAGCATCACCAGGCTTACGCCAACAACCTCAACGCCGCGCTGGAAAAGTATCCCGAGTTGCAGTCGAAGAGCGCCACCGAACTCATCAGCGACCTGAACGCCGTGCCCGAAGCCATCCGCACCGCCGTGCGCAACAACGCCGGTGGCGTGGTCAACCACAACTTCTTCTGGAAGGTCATGGGTCCCAACGCCGGCGGCGAACCGACCGGCGCCCTGGCCGATGCCATCAAGGAAACCTTCGGTTCTTTTGACGCCTTCAAGACCCAGTTCAACGATGCCGGTGCCAAGCGCTTCGGCAGCGGCTGGGTATGGCTGGTGAAAGACGGCGGCGGCAAACTCGCCATCGTGAGCACCGCCAACCAGGACAACCCCATCTCCGAAGGCCACACCCCGATTCTGGGCAACGACGTGTGGGAACACGCCTACTACCTCAAGTACCAGAATCTGCGTCCGAAGTATTTGGAAGCATGGTGGAACGTTGTGAACTGGGAACAGGCCAACGCCAACTTCGCCGGTTAAAAATCAGTTGTTTCTTCCGTAGGGGCGCAGCATGCTGCGCCCCTACATTTTGCTTATGACAGCCTCTCTCTGGACCAAAGTCAGCGCCACCGTGGCGCGTGAACACTCTGAACTCGCCTCGCAGGCGTTTCTCGATGCCGGTTGTGGCGGCGTGCAAATTGAAGACGTGCGCCTGGAAGATCGCGGTGAAGACGCGGTTTTCCTGGAAACGCCCGAAGTCATCGTCACCAGCTATCTCGAACACGAGGACACTTCGATTGAAGACCGCGTGCGGGAGGCACTGGGTGACTATTCCATCCCGGCCCAGCTTTCGGTGGAAATCATCGATACCCCCGATTTCACCACCTCGTGGCGCGAGAATTTCCCTGTGCTGCAAATCGGCAAATGGACGATTGCCCCCACCTGGGAAGAGCTCGAAGGCGACGACAGCACGGTGATTCGCCTCGATCCCGGCCTGGCCTTTGGCACCGGGCAACACCCCACCACGCAGATGTGCCTGGAGCTGCTGGGCGAGCGTTCCGAAGAGTTGGCCGGCAAGAATTTGCTCGACGTGGGCTGTGGCAGCGGCGTTCTTTCGATTGCCGCCGCTAAGAGCGGGGCGACTGTGGTCGCCAGCGACCTCGACCCGCACTGCACCTCCGCCACCCGTGAAAATGCCGAACTGAACCAGGTCGATTTCAAAGTGGTGGAAGCCGCCGGTCTCGATTGGGTAAGCGAGAGCTTCGATGTCGTCATCGCCAACCTGATGAGCGACCTGCTCATCTCCCTGGCACCGGAACTGGCCCGTGTGACCGGCCAAACCCTCATCGTCTCGGGGATTTCTTCGCCGCGCGCCAACGATGTGGAGGCTGCCATCACGGCTGCCGGATTCACTCGCCTGGAAAAACGCGAGCAAGACGGCGAACAGCGCGGCGATGTTCTCGAACGCTGGGCGGCCTTCGTTTTTGAGCGGACTCCATGACACGCGTGCTGCTGAGCGCCGCCAATATCGCTGCGATTGAGGATGGCACGGAATTTGATCTGGAAACGGAAACCGCCAAAAAGTTGGTGCGCGTTTTACGGCTAACTGATGGCGACAACTTTGTGGGGTTTGATGGGCTGGGGCGCGAGTGGGAATGCTCCCTGACCCGCGTCGAGACCCATAAAAAACCCACCGCACGTGCAGTTGCTGTTGAAGAACGAACCCGCCAGATCGAATCGAAGCTCCATTTGTCGGTGGCCCAGGCCATTCCCAAGGGCGACAAAATGGAATTCGTGCTGCAAAAAGGCACCGAACTGGGCGTGAGTGAATTTTGGCCATTCGAAGCCGGGCGAAGCGTATCGCGCGTGCTTTTCGATGAGGATGGAGGGGCAAGAGCCACCCAGCGCACCGAGCGTTGGCGCAAGATCGTGGCCGGTGCCGCTTCGCAATGTGGACGTGCCGACGTACCGATTGTACACGCCATTGCCGACTTTTCGACGGTGGTCGGTGAAGGAACCGGTCAGGGGCGCTGTTTTATGCTGGATGAGCGGCCCGAAGCGCGCAGCTTGCGCGAGGCTTTGCAAAACGAAAGCATCGCTCCAGTTGAAGAAAGCGTGCCGACCAGAATTATGCTGCTGATTGGCCCCGAGGGAGGCTGGACGAACGAGGAACGTGAATGGGCCGACCGTTACGGCGTAGAAGCGGTCAGTTTGGGGCGAAGGGTGCTACGGACCGAAACGGCAGCACTGGTGGCAGCCACCATTTTAAGTTGGGAAGCCGGTGAAATTTAACGCTGTTTAATTGACAATTGCCGGTTGAACGCTTAAAATGCCTGCCATAAAAAATCGTTTTGCGTGGCATCATTTCAGCTACGCGATCGATTAGCCGTCACTTTTTACAGCTATTAATTGAGTCGGGTTGCACTCGGTAGTGTAATTCGGCAAGCTTATTTTTTTATACAACTGGCCGTGACAGTGATCCCGGATGACGGCGATCTGCTATATCCGGTTAGGAGGAATCGAGTGAAGGAATTAAAAATAGAACAATCCGCGACCAGCACCGGCGAGACCGA
Organism: Abditibacteriia bacterium; assembly: GCA_036833945.1. Taxonomy (GTDB): domain Bacteria; phylum Armatimonadota; class Abditibacteriia; order Abditibacteriales; family Abditibacteriaceae; genus DAITOV01. The sequence goes on along the minus strand of DAITOV010000074.1, from coordinate 6,619 downwards.
GGTTAAAGTCCTTCGTCTTGAAGGTTATGTCGACGCCCACACGTTTACCGAATTCGAAGAAGAACTGACTCGTCTGGTCGAAGGTGGCCAGTATAATTTGTTGCTCGATTTGGAAAAGCTGACTTATATCAACTCCACAGGCCTGGGTTTGCTGATGGCAACCTTCCGCCAGGTGCGCCAACATGGCGGCGATTTGGTCATCGCCAAAATGAGCGATAAAATCACCAATATCTTTAATCTTTTGGGCTTTTCGCGGCTTATCAGCACTTACCCCACCGAACAGGAAGCCCTGCAGAAATTTTCGCAGCCCGCCGGCGATAACTAATTCATTCGTAAACAGTACTTAATCGATAGGTTTGAACTGTGCCCAAAATGGGTATAGTTCATACCGTTGGTTTTTGTTTTTGAATTAACCCCAGCACCCGAGATTCGCTTAAGTGAGTCGGCGGGTGCCATTCTGCTCCCCTTCGGGCACTTAATTTTCATTAAGCGCAACCAATGGGGCTGCTACCTATTCTAAATCGGGTGCGGAGGTGACGGTGACTCAGGAGTATTCACAATTCAATCCGGATTCGGGTCGTGAACAAGGTTTTAGCCACCACGACCCCCACCACAACACACCAGGCGACTGGAGCGTTGTTCTCCCCGGCACGCCTGACGCCCTGCCTCAGGTTCGCCTGATGATTACCGCCGCTGCCCAGCGTTGCGGTTTTCAAGACGAAGAAATCGCTAAAATCGAAATGGCGGTGGATGAAGCCTGCACCAATATCATCGAACACGCCTATCAGATGCTGTCCGAACACGGCACAGCCACGCCACTGGAAATTGAAGTGCGCGCCCACGAGCACCCCGATCGGTTGGAAATCACCATTATCGACCATTCGATGCACGATTTCCCCGTCGATGAACGCGCTCCCGAAGGCATCGACGATTACTTCAGCGGCCACAAAAAACGCGGCCTGGGCCTCTTCATCATTCGCTCGTTCGTGGACGATGTGCGCCACCGCTTCGTGGATGGTCACGGTAATGAACTGCTGCTGGTGAAGTATTTCGCCTGAAGCAAGTTATTTTTTCATAACGAGACCAGCACTTATTGGAAATCCAAGTTTAGAGGCAGCTCATGAAACTAGTGGCTAATTTCTGGTTTCGTGTATTTGCAGGGGCTTTTCTTATCGGATGCCTCATTACCTGGCCTCTATTTGACGCTTGGCTGTTCTCCACGACGCAGGAATTACGAACTTTATCGAGTGAGCAAGGCTATCCCGTTCAAGTAGTTACAAACCCTCTTGTAGACCTACATATTCCCGGACAGCAAACGATCGCGCTGAACAGCTTCTGGTCGGCAGTGTTCATTTCCGTCTTCGGCGGCCTCATCGCCGGAATAAGTGCTTTGATCTTCGCAGTGCTTTACCGTCTCCTGTTTGGGAAAAGGCTCATAAAAAAATTATCGCAATCCGAGGAATAATATTTCTCGAAAAGTGTTGATTTTTCCTACAACACGTGCGATAATGTGAGCACTTTTCAGGAGAAATTTTCATGACTTGCACCGTATGTGGTTACGCCATGAGTGCGTTCGATTCCGGTTGCCCGCGTTGCGCGCAAAGCAAAGCAGAGGCACCGACCCAACCCGCCCCACAGGGTAACTGGACACAACCAGCTTCCACGCCCACTCAGGTAGCGCCCCAGGCCCCGCCGCAGGGCGGTTGGACACAGCCCGGACAGCCACCACAGGCTCCCCCCTATCAGGTTCCGCCGCAGGGTCAGCCGTATCAGCAGCCGCAACAGCCGGGCTATCCACCGGCCTACCCCCAACCCCTTCCTGCTAAAAAAGGGATCAATCCGGTCGTTATCGTGGTATTGGTGTTTTTTGCACTGTGCTCCCTTCCCATTATTATTAGCGTTCTCACAATGGTTGGCGGCAGGGTCAATAATACTTTTGAGAATGCTCCTCAAACCACCCCAACTCAGCGAACAACCAGTTCCACAGTCACCCCCCAGGTTCGTATGGGGCCTTCCTTTGGCGAAGTAGATTCTAAAATGTCTTCACGCCAATACGAATGGACTGAAGCCCAGCAGCAAGCCTACTGGGCCACCGTTCAGGGCACACAAATCAGTTGGAGCGGTGAAATTACCGAAGTGAAGATGGAAAACGGGGGCTCGATTATGCTCAAATGCAATCCTAAAACCTTCACTTTCGATGTCTCGGTATCGCTCGACGGCAGCCAACTCGACAAACTGGCTGCATTGAGCAAAGGTCAACGTATTACCATTGTCGGTATTCTCAATAGCCACTCGACATTTGGCTACACCATCAAGCAAGGCCGTGTAACGGGCCTGTAGCTTTAAAAACACATGATCGTTGTCTACGGTATCAAGGAAAAGCTCAACCCGATTAAAGCCCAGCTTTCGGACGTCATCCACGGCTGCCTGCAAACCGTGTTGGGCCTGCCCGAAGATAAACGCGCCCATCGCTTTATCCCGCTGGAAAAAGAAGATTTCTACTACCCCGGCGGGAGGAGTGATGCCTATACCGTCATCGAAATCAACATGATGGCCGGGCGCAAACCCGAGACTCAGAAGGCGCTGATTAAGACGTTGTTCAGGGAAATTGAAGCGCAGCTTGGTATTGCGCCGGTGGATATTGAAATCACCATCCAAGAGCAACAGCCGTATCAATGGGGTTTTCGCGGGATGACGGGGGATGAGGTGAGAGATTTGAAGTATCAGGTCAATGTGTAATGGGAAAGCTGCGCCCCTGGCTGGTGCGAGTGGGACTCGTTTTACTGGGGGCGGTGATTTGTTCGCTCATATTGGAGCAAGCCACCATGTTGACGATATGGGGATTTGTCGATAATCCGCATGATGTTGGGACTATCTTCCATCAGTTTCTGGTTTCTTTTTTCGGCAGTCTTCTTGGCGGGGCTACCGTCATTGCGATTCTTCTCGCCCGGCACCATTTCTATCGAATTGCAGGAGCGCTGACTTTGTTCTTCAGCGGAATAGGAATAGCCTGGGCCGTCTGGACACTCTATCACGCTGAAGAGTTGTATGATCCCAGCAAACAGCCGTTGAATGATGCTCTGGCATACTGTGGCCCTACGTTAGCAGTTTCATTGTGCGTCTTCATTTGGAGCTTGCTCTTGTTAGTCAAGCGTCCTGTAGCGTAATTCCCACAGATTCTATTCTGATGAAATACACATTCAAGATTGCCGCCACCGTTGCCATCATTGCGATTGCTGCGCTCCTTTTCTGGGCGATTCGCTCACGCAAAGAGCTGACTACGGAGCAAATTCTTACCAAGACAACGACCACATACGAAATTTGCCATAGTTACCAAGATTCCGGAACTGTTAAATCTTCCACCAAAGACGGGGGCTTCTCTATCAATGGGACATTTACGACTGCGTTCATTCGCCCAGCTCGCTTCCGCTATGAATTTAAAGGAACTATGATAGTTTCGGTTAAAAACCCAATCAGAAAGAGAGATATTCACTTCATAGTCTGGCGTCAGGGTAAAGACACTTTTGAATTTTATAATCTTCGTAACCCGAGTTTTAGAAAGGCAGACTCCTTTGAAGCCTCAATTGCCGGGGCCACAGGCATCTCGGGCGGCCTTACAACACTCATAACGGATCTGCTCCTACCAACTGAGTTTCACCCCCCTTTTAAACTTACTGATTCAAAAGAAAACGTTCGGCTTAAAGATGGCAAAATTCATAACCGAGATTGTTACCGGATAAGTGGCATGCATTACGGTTCCAAAATGACTTTCTGGATCGATAAGCAAACGTTTCTCATTCGCAGAATGGACTGGAATGGTGAAATTGTTAATACAACGACCCGGGAACCTTCTGTGAACGAGAACGTGGTGGAAGAAAAATTAGAATATAGAATGCCTCAGCAATGACAATACTCCGGCGGCTGTTCATTACACTTAGCATTTTTTGCTGGTCGTTAATTACAACGAAAGCCCACGCAGATGCTATTGAGTTCTTACCGCCTCTCGAACCCGCGCGAACGGTTTCCAAACTCCCTGTCGAAGTGCGTCGCCTCATGCCCCGCACGGTTCAAACTCTTCAACTCGAAATCTTCCGTATTGGGGAGAGGCAAAGCGATGTTCTCGTGCATCTCTATGCCGATTATCAGAAAAATTCTTCTACTGCCCATCTTGATCTTTATATTTGGCGTGCCAAACGTTTCATTCGCGTTCAGTCGTTTCAAATTCACCGTCCGGAGGAGTATCGCGTTCCCCCCGCGACTCCTACAGCCGAAACACTCACTCATTTCCAAATACACGCCGTGCAGTGGCTCGACCTTAAAAAGAAAAAACAGCCCATTATTGCCGTTCGGGCACCCGGCTACACCGGCCACGACGAAGGTAAAATTCATCTTTTTGTTTTTACCGATGGCCTTACAAAGTCGCCTCAAAAACAAAGTTTTAGCTACTACGATGGCGATGGGAGTTCGCAGCTACTCCGATTTGTAGTCCGCAAAGATCAGGAAAATATGTATCTTTCCGATTACTATGAGCGAACTCAAGGCGGGCCGGATTATGTGGAGATGCGCCACTCGCTCTATGAATGGAAGGGTAAACAATTCACGCCTGTTAATCGTTCTCAGATATTATCTTCCTCTCCAGCAGGTAGACAGTAAACAGGGAGGCAACCAGACTTTGCTGTCTACCGTAAGCATCCTACGCCCGTCATCTTCGCGAACGCGGGGATCCAGAACACAGCTTTTTGTTCAAGGGAAAAGCAAACTGCTTCTCTCAAGAGTAAGTTTCCTGTTTCCTGCATTCTGTTTTCTTGGTCACAATAGGAGGAGGTTCGTTTTCAGGATTGATAATAATCACTCCCAATAGCCATTAAGCGGCACTACGCGCGCCATTCTATGCGAAGATAAAGCCATTCGTCATGCGCTTCCTGTTCGAACAGACTATCGCGGCATCGCAAAAAGCTATTTTCGCTTTTCATGAAAACCCCCAGCACCTCGTCTTGCTGCATCGGGAGTGGGCGGCTTTTCGAATGATTGCGCACGACGGCAATCTGCGGCCGGGCAGCAGAACATGGTTTGAAGTCAACTTTGCCGGCATCATGCCGGTGGCGCTGGGGTTCGAGCAGAAGGTTTACCTGCCGCCGCACTGTTATAGCGAAGAACTCATCCACGGACCGTTTTGCAAATTCACGCACCGGCACGAGTTCAAAGCGGTCGATACCGGAACAAGAGTGCGCGACGCACTGGAAATTACCCTCCCCTGGTATTATGGCGGCGAATGGGCAATGCGTTTGCTGATTGCCCCAGCTATCGAGCAAGCCTTCTTGCAGCGAGGCGAGGCACTGCAAAAATTAGCGCAAAACGACGTGCAATTCACGTGAGGCACCTTCATGGAAGTAGCGACTTACATTCTCTTTATCCTGGGCGTTTTGGGCGGCATTGATATTCTGCTCTATCATTCCGTATCGCACGGCATCCGCAGCCATGAAGATTCGCGGCTCGAACTCATTACCCACAGCTTGCGCGGCCCCACCTATGGCGCGTTGTTCCTACTGGTGCCCAATTTCACTATGCAGGGCCTCTTTTTCTGGTTGCTGATTGGCATTTATGTCTTCGATGTCGCCATTTCATTAGGCGACTTCATCCTGGAGCGCGCCAGCCGCGAGTTTTTCGGCGGTTTGCCGACCGGTGAATATGTGTTGCACATCATTTTGGCGATGCTCTTTGGCGGGCTGGTGACAAGCACCTTTTATGGCGTGGGCCACTGGGCCACCCTACCAACCCGGCTGGCCTACGAACCGGCTGCGGTGCTGGATTTGCTGCGCGGCCTGCTGGCGTTTATGGCGGTTTTTGTGCTGTGGTCGGGCGCGATGGATTTATTAGCGGCGATTAGGCTCTCGAAAAAATCAAGTTTGCCTTCGTAATTTTACTCTCGTTCCTGGTTTTTATCTGATGATTACTTTTGTCTTTCACATCGGGCGAATACATTTATTTGCGAACCCAGAGCGTGAGCGACGGGCTGGCGTCAACGCTTGCGAAACTGTGAGGTCAGCCCGTCGCTCACGCTCTGGGTTCGCAAATAGATTCACCTATTCAGTGCTAAGAACAGCAAGAAATTTATTTTACAGACTACTTACAGGGAACTACGCAGCCGTTTGTTACAACGCCATATTTAAGTCTATACTGGCTCTGTTTATCGGTGTGTCACTGGGCGAGTTTGGCTACCTTCTGCTCAATCAATGGACTTCGTTCCTCACCGGAACTGTGAGAGGTTTCTATTGAAGGGAATTATTTTCAACCTCGTTGAGAAGATCATCGTTGAGAATTACAACGAAGATACGTGGGATGATCTGCTCGATAGCGCGGGGCTTGACGGTGCATACACTTCTCTGGGTAGCTACGATGATAGCGACTTGTTCAAGATTGTAAACGCCGCGTCGCAAGCGTTGGGTATGGAACCTGCAGCAGTAGTGCGCATGGTTGGCCAAAGAGCACTGCCGATGATGGCGGAATTGTATCCCGGTTTTTTTACCCCGCATGCGAATACACGTTCATTCGTGCTGGCACTTAACGACATCATACATCCCGAAGTGCGCAAGCTTTATCCGGGGGCGGATGTGCCGGT